>JBEGOC010000262.1:0-21627 GCA_041182225.1 Pseudomonadota bacterium
TCTTGAAAGACCCGGCTGCCATCTACACCTGATAGTCATGACCCTCACCCCTGTCCCTGCTGACACCTTGGCCCGTCTGGCTGTGGTGATTGAGAGCCGTTTGCCGCAGCGCGGTGGCGACCCTGGTAGCAGCTACGTGGCCCGGCTGTTGCACCGCGGCCCCGACGCCTTTCTGAAGAAAATCGGTGAGGAAGCCACCGAGGTGGTGATGGCCGCCAAGGACGCCGACCATGGCGCCGACCCGACTCAGATCGTGGCCGAGGTGGCCGACCTGTGGTTCCATTGCCTGGTGGCGCTGGCGCACTATGGGCTGGGGCCCGACCAGGTGTTGGCCGAACTGGCACGCCGCGCCGGCACCAGCGGCATAGAAGAAAAGGCCCTGCGCAAGGTGCTGGCGCGCGACAAGGACGAAGCATGAATGAATCACCGGCCAGCCCCGAGCAACTGCAGTCGCTCAACACCGTCGGCACCATCAGCTATGTGCTGCACCTGATCGTGGCGGTGGGCGCCCTGGTGCCGGGTGGCCAGGCCGGCCCGGTGCTGCTGGTGGTGGCCCTGATCATCGACCTGGTCAAGCGGCCGGCGGCCGAGGGCACTTGGCATGACTCGCACTTTCGCTGGCGCATTCGCACCGTGCTGATCGCTGCCCTGCTGTACGCGCTGACCGCACCGCTGTGGTTTTTCCTGCTGCTGCCGGGCTGGATCGCCTGGAGCCTGATCTCAGTCTGGTTCCTGTACCGCATCGTCACGGGCCTGGTGCGCATGAACCGTGGGCAGGCGATGGAGACCGGCCTGTGAGCGCGCCGGTGCTGGCCGCCGATCCGGCCTGCCTGTTCTGCAAGATCGTGGCCGGCAAAATTCCATCGCGGCTGGTGTATCAGGATGACGATGTTTTTGCTTTTCATGACATCCACCCCTGGGCGCCCGTGCATTTCCTGATCATTCCCAAGCGGCACATCCCGTCCATGGCCCAGTTGCAGCCCGAACATGCGGCGCTACTGGGCCATATGATGGTGCTGGCGCCAAGGCTGGCGCTGCAGGAAGGCTGCCGGCCCTACCCGGAGGGCGGCTTTCGTGTCCTGAGCAACACTGGCGCCGAGGGCCGGCAGGAGATTCACCATTTGCATCTGCATGTGATGGGCGGGCCGCGGCCCTGGCTGAAGGGTTAAATCAGGGTTCGGCTGAGGGCTGGCCTGCGCGGACTAAAATTGCGGGTAATTCTTAGGAGAAACACATGGGTTCCTTTTCGATCTGGCACTGGTTGATCGTTCTGCTGATTGTGGTGATGGTGTTTGGCACCAAAAAGCTCAAAAACCTGGGGGGTGACCTGGGTGGTGCCGTCAAGGGTTTCAAGGACGGCATGAAGGAGGGTGGCGCTGCGGCTGACGACAAAGCGGCGGCTGCGCCGTCCCAGGTGGCCAACGGGGCTGCGGCCGAGAAAACCACGATCGACGTCGAAGCCAAGCAGAAATCCTGATGCCGGATGCTGGTCTGCACCTGATGCCGAGCCTGCGTTGCCATGATTGACCTTGGCGTCTCCAAGATCGCCTTGATCGGCGCCGTGGCCCTGATCGTCATCGGACCGGAGAAGCTGCCGCGTGTGGCGCGGACGGTGGGGACCTTGATCGGCAAGGCGCAACGCTACGTGTCTGACGTCAAGGCCGAGGTCAGTCGGTCGATGGAGCTCGAGGAGCTCAAGAAGATGAAGGAGACGGTCGAGGGCGCCTCGCGCGATGTCGAAAGTGCGATCCAGACCCAGGCCGGTGATTTCGAGAAAAGCTGGGCCGAGGTCACCGAGTCGGCGACTGCCCCCGAGCCTTTGAGCGAACCCGCACCGGCGTACCGCCATCCTGGCAAAAAATGGCGTGTGAAGCAGGGCAGCACCCCCAACTGGTACAAAGCGCGTGCCGGCATTCGCACCAAGGCCCTGTCTGGCGCCGCCCGGGTGGCCCGCCACCGGCCCCCAAAGTTGAACTGATGTCCGATTCCTCCTCCAAACAAGACGAACTCGCGGGCACTGAACAGCCCTTTGTGCAGCACCTGGTCGAATTGCGCGACCGCCTGGTGAAAGCCTTGATTGCGGTCGGTGTGGCTGGCGCGATTCTGGCCTTGTTCCCGGGCCCGGCCGCCTTGTATGACCTGTTGGCAGCGCCGCTGGTGGCGCACCTGCCCAAGGGGACCACGCTGATCGCCACCTCGGTGATTTCCCCGTTCATGGTGCCGATCAAGGTGCTGATGATGGCGGCATTTTTGCTGGCGCTGCCAGTGGTCTTGTGGCAGGTGTGGGCTTTTGTTGCGCCTGGTCTCTATGCCCACGAGAAAAAGCTGGTGATGCCGCTGGTGGTGTCCAGCACGCTGTTGTTTTTTGTAGGCGTGGCCTTCTGCTATTTCTTCGTCTTTGGCCAGGTGTTCAGCTTCATCCAGAGTTTTGCCCCCAAGAGCATCACTGCCACGCCCGACATTGAGGCCTATCTGAGCTTTGTGCTGACCATGTTCCTGGCCTTTGGCTTGGCGTTTGAGGTGCCGATCGTGGTGGTGGTGCTGGCGCGCATGGGCATCGTGAGCGTGCAAAAGCTGAAGGATTTTCGCGGCTATTTTGTGGTGCTGGCCTTCATCATCGCGGCCATCGTGACCCCGCCGGACGTGGTGTCCCAACTCGCGCTGGCCATCCCGATGTGCCTGCTGTATGAAATCGGCATCTGGGCCGCGCAAATCTTCATCCGCCACACCCAGGCGCCGGTCGAAAGCAGCGACGCCAGCGCTTCCCGCTGAGGCCTCAAGGTGTGCGTGGCCGGGGTTTCGGCCGGACGCCCGGCGCCACCATGATGTCCATCTGCTGACCGCGGCGCTGCACGCTGAACGGTGTGGGTGTGCCCGGTTTGAGGGCGGCGACGCGCGACAGCAACTCCGCCACGTTGGACACGGTGGTGCCCGCCACCGCGGTCACCACGTCGCCCGGCCGGATGCCAGCCTGTGCCGCCGGGCCGTTTTGCAGCACGCCGGTGATGATCACGCCGGCACGCGCCTTCACGCCAAAGGTCTCGGCCAGTTCGGGCGACAGCTCATTCGGCTCCACGCCGATCCAGCCGCGGGTGACCTGGCCGTCGCGCACGATGCCCTCCATCACCAGCCGGGCCGTGGCCACGGGGATGGCAAAGCCGATGCCCATGTTGCCGCCCGAGCGCGAGTAGATGGCGGTGTTGATGCCCAGCAGGTTGCCCTGCGTGTCCACCAGGGCGCCGCCCGAGTTGCCCGGGTTGATGGCGGCGTCGGTCTGGATGAAATTTTCGAAGGTGTTGATGCCCAGCTGGTTGCGCCCCTTGGCGCTGACGATGCCACTGGTCACGGTCTGCCCGACGCCGAACGGGTTGCCGATAGCCAGCACCTGGTCGCCCACTTGAAGGGTGTCCGAGTTGCCCAGCACAATCACCGGCAAGCGGTCCAAGTCAACCTTGAGCACGGCCAGGTCGGTGTCAGGGTCGGTGCCGATCACCTTGGCGCGCGCCCGGCGGCCGTCATTGAGCACCACTTCGATCTCGTCGGCGCTTTCCACCACATGGTTGTTGGTCAGCACATAGCCGGCGGCACTGACAATCACGCCGCTGCCCAGGCCGACCTGCGGCTCGTTGTTCTGCTCGCCAAAAAAGAACTTGAACCAGGGGTCGTCGCTGCCCGGGTGCTTGCGCGCCGCCTTGCTGGTGTTGATGCTGACCACCGCTGCCGACGCGGTCTGCGCCGCTTGCCGGAAGCTGCCGGCCGGCACCGTGCCGGGCGTCGGAGCCGGTGCTTCCAGCAGGGCAATAGTGCCCAGGCGGCCCCCGCGCAGGGCGAGCCAGTCGGGCTTGAGGGTACCGACCACGAAGTAGGCGGCCAGCAGCACGGTGACGGTTTGCGAAAACAACAACCAGAGACGTTTCATGGGGTGAGCAGGGCCTCCAGCCCGGGTTGGACGGCGTTGCAGTTGCAAGCCCCACAAATTGTAGGACGGCCGGGCACCGAGCATGCCCCGATCGCAGTAAAGTCAGGGCCTGCCATGTCAAGCCAGCGCCATATCATTCGGATCGAACCCGCTGCCCCGGTCAAGCCGGCGCCGGGCGCGCCCTGCAATGGCTGCGGCGTGTGCTGCCTGTGGGCGCCCTGCCCGCTGGGTGTGCTGTTGTCGCGCCGGCGCCGCGGTGCCTGTGTCGCCGTCTCCTGGCAGGCGGCGTCGCAGCAGTACCGCTGTGACGCCCTGGCTGCGCCGACGGCGCTGCTGCCGGGCAATTGGCCTGGGCTTGTGCGGGCCCCACTCACTTGGCTGCTGCGCGGGTCAGCCCCGCTGGTGCGGCGCTGGATCGCCGCCGGGCAGGGCTGCGACAGCAGCCTGGTGGTCGAGCCGGCCCAGGCGCCAGCGGCCCCCTGAACCACCGTTTTGTCTGTGATGCCATGACCCATCGCCAGGAATTTGTCCAGTTTCTCGATGCCCTGCTGGAGCCCGGGCGTTTTCGCGACTACGGCCCCAACGGGCTGCAGGTGGAGGGCGCGGCCACGGTCCGCAAGCTGGTGTCGGGCGTTACGGCCAGCCGGGCCCTGATCGAGGCAGCAATTGAGGTCGGTGCCGACACTCTGCTGGTGCACCACGGCCTGTTCTGGCGTGGCCATGACGGCCGCGTGACCGGCTGGCTCAAGCAGCGCCTGGCGCTGTTGCTGGCCCATGACATCAATTTGATCGCCTACCACCTGCCGCTTGATGCCCACCTGACCCTGGGCAACAACGCCCAGCTCGCGGCCCGGCTGGGCCTGGTGGCGCGCAGCCGTTTTGGCGACCAGGAGCTGGGTTGCCTGGGCGAGTGTGCGGACGGCACCGGCTTTGCCGACGCCCAAGCCCTGGCCAGCCATGTGGAATCCAGACTTAATCGGGCTGTAACCCTTGTCAATGCTGGGGATGCAGCTATCAAAAATATAGCGTGGTGCAGCGGTGGCGCACAAGGTCATTTCGAGGCGGCCATCGCGGCTGGCGCCCAGGCCTACCTGACCGGCGAGATTTCTGAGCCGCAGGCGCATCTGGCGCGCGAATGCGGCGTGGCCTACCTGGCCTGCGGGCACCACGCCACCGAGCGCTACGGCGCGCCGGCAGTGGCGGCCCATGCCGCGGCTCACTTTGGACTGGCGCATGAATTCATCGACATTGACAACCCGGCCTGAGGCTGGCACACCCGCGCTGCAGCGGCCAATCGCCCTGACCCTGGGTGACCCGGCCGGTATCGGCCCTGAAATCATCGCCAAGGCCTTCCGCGACGCGCCCGACGCCACGCAGGGCTGTTTCGTGGCCGGCGACCTGGCCGCGCTGCGGCGTGCCGCACACCAGATTGCTGGCGGTGCACCGCCGTTGCCGGTGCTGCTGCTGCAGTCGCCGGCCGAGGCGCTGGCCCTGCCGTCGCGCTGTCTGCCACTGCTGCAGGTGGCCCAGCCCGCTCCCCTGGTGCCGATGGGTCAGTTGAGCGCCGCTGCCGGGCGCATGGCGGCGGAGTGCGTGGTCTGGGCAGCGCAGGCGGCTTTGCGCGGCGATATCGCGGCGCTGGTCACCGCCCCGCTGCACAAGGAGGCGCTGGCGCTGGCCGGGTCGCCGCATGCCGCCTACCCCGGTCACACTGAAATGCTGCAGGCCTTGGCGGCGGCCCATGCTGGCGTGGCGCTGCGGGATATGCCGGTCCGCATGATGCTGGCGAATCCGGCGCTGCGGGTGGTGCTGGTCAGCATTCACTTGTCCTTGCGCCAGGCGCTGGCGGCGGTCAGCTTTGAGCAGGTGCTGCAAACCGTGCAGATCACGCACCGCGCACTGTTGGCCATGCTGGGCCGGCCGCCGCGGATTGCGGTGGCCGGGCTGAACCCCCATGCCGGCGAGGGCGGCCTGTTTGGCCGGGAGGAGATCGACACCATTGCCCCAGCCGTGGCCGCGGCAAGGGCGCAGGGTCTGGACGTGACCGGCCCCCATGCGCCCGACACTGTGTTCATGCGCGCCCGGCATGACGCCAGCCAGCCCGGCGAATTTGATGTGGTGGTGGCGATGTACCACGACCAGGGGTTGATCCCGGTGAAGTACCTGGGGGTGGCGGACGGGGTGAATGTGACCCTGGGTCTGCCGCTGATGCGCACCAGTCCCGACCATGGCACGGCCTTCGACATCGCCGGCAGCGGGCGGGCCGACGCATCGAGCCTGATCACCGCCATCCGCATGGCGCGCAACCTCAGCCACAGCTCGGGACTCAAGCCCTAAAGCGGCTGTGAGCCTTACGTGGTATGGCTTTGGTGCTATTTAATTTGTAGCGTTTACTTTTTCAGGCTGTCGCGAATTTCGCGCAGCAGCAGCACGTCTTCGGGCGGCGGCGGTGCTGCAGGCGCTGGCGCAGCGGGCTCGGACCGCTTCAGACGGTTGATCTGCTTGACCATCATGAAAATGATGAAAGCCAAAATGGCAAAGTTGACCGCCACGGTAATGAAACTGCCGTAGGCAAACACCGGCACCCCGGCTTTTTTCATCGCGTCCAGTGTCATCGCCGTGCCGGCCGGCACCTGACCGAGCACGACAAACAGGCTGGAAAAATCCAGCTTGCCAAAGACCAGACCGACCACCGGCATGATCAGGTCGCCTACCACCGAGTCGACGATCTTGCCGAAAGCCCCCCCGATGATCACGCCCACGGCCAGATCAATCACATTGCCCTTGACGGCAAATTCACGAAACTCCTGCATCATTCCCATGGCGAATTCCTCCAGAAAACCTCGACCGAACCGAGAGTATCCACGATAAGCCCGCACCTCGCCGGGTGGATGGTGGGGCCCCTGGCCCGGCCCGAACCGTCAGTTACAATCATCGGCTGAGTTAAAGCCCTGTTTTTCATTGAGGATTCCCATGAGTGAGAGCCTTGTCGATCACGGACAAATGGACGCCAGCAAGCGCACCTGGCTGATCGCGTCGAGTTGTGCCGGTGCGGTGGGTGGTATTGCGGCGGTGGTGCCGTTTGTCAGCAGTTTTCAGCCCTCCGAAAAGGCCAAGGCGGCTGGCGCGGCGGTGGAAGCTGACATTTCGACCCTGAAACCGGGCGAAAAAATGACGGTCGAGTGGCGTGGCAAGCCAGTTTGGATTGTGCGCCGCACGCCCGAACAGCTCGCTGCCCTGCCCAAGCTCAATCCCCAGCTGGCTGATCCGAAATCGGAGCGCAAACCCAGCGAACAGGCGCCGGTTTATGCCCGCAACGAAGCGCGATCCATCAAACCCGAGTACTTTGTGGCGGTCGGTATCTGCACCCATCTGGGCTGCTCACCATCGGAAAAATTCCAGACCGGCGCCCAGCCGTCCCTGCCGGATGACTGGCAGGGCGGCTTCTTCTGCCCCTGTCATGGCTCCACCTTTGACATGGCGGGTCGTGTGTACAAGAACAAGCCCGCGCCCGACAACCTGGAGGTGCCGCCGCACATGTACCTGTCGGACTCGAAACTGCTCATCGGCGATGACAAGAAAGCCTAAGGAACCGCATCATGGCTGAATACCACGAGATCTCCCCCAACGCGCCCGCAGCTGAGAAGCTGATGAATTGGGTTGACAACCGTTTTCCCGCGACCAAGCTCTTCAAAGAGCACATGAGCGAGTATTACGCGCCCAAGAACTTCAACATCTTTTATGTGTTCGGCGGCCTGTCGGTGCTGGTGCTGGTGATCCAGATCGTGACCGGTATCTTTTTGGTCATGCACTACAAGCCGGACGCGGCGCTGGCCTTTGGCTCGGTCGAGTACATCATGCGCGATGTGCCCTGGGGCTGGCTCATACGCTACATGCACTCCACAGGGGCGTCGGCCTTCTTTGTGGTCGTCTATCTGCACATGTTCCGCGGCCTGATTTACGGCAGTTACCGCAAGCCGCGCGAGCTGATCTGGTTATTTGGCTGCGGTATTTTCCTGGTGCTGATGGCCGAGGCCTTCATGGGCTACCTGCTGCCCTGGGGACAGATGAGCTATTGGGGGGCACAGGTGATCGTGAACCTGTTTTCCGCCATCCCCTTCATCGGCCCCGACCTGGCTCTGCTGATCCGTGGTGATTTTGTGGTCGGCGACGCCACCCTGAACCGGTTCTTCAGCTTCCATGTGATCGCGGTGCCCTTGGTGCTGCTGGGGCTGGTCGTGGCGCACATCATTGCACTGCATGAGGTGGGCTCCAACAATCCGGACGGTGTCGAGATCAAGGCCAAGAAAGATGCCAAGGGCCGGCCGCTGGACGGCATTCCCTTTCATCCCTACTACACAGTGCATGACATCTTCGCGGTCAGCGTGTTCCTGATGGTCTTCACCGCCATCGTGTTCTTCGCTCCGGAAATGGGCGGTTACTTCCTGGAGTACAACAACTTCATTCCGGCCGACCCGTTCAAGACGCCTCTGCACATCGCACCGGTGTGGTACTTCACGCCTTTCTACTCCATGTTGCGGGCGGTGACCGACCAGCTGATGTACGTGCTGATTGCCATAGTGGTGGCTGCCGCCCTGTTTGCCCTGACCCGGGAGCGCCTGCCCAAGTTGTTCAAGGGTGTGGCCGTGGTGGCAGCGGTGGGCCTGGCCGCCATGCTGTGGTCGATCGACGCCAAGTTCTGGGGCGTGGTGGCCATGGGGGGTGGTGTGGTCATTCTGTTCTTCCTGCCCTGGCTCGATCACAGCCCGGTCAAGTCGATCCGCTATCGCCCAACTTGGCACAAGTACCTGTACGCGATCTTCGTGCTTGACTTCCTGGTGCTGGGTTACCTGGGGATATTGCCGCCCTCACCGATCGGTGAGCGGGTGTCTCAGCTGGGAACGCTGTTTTACTTCGGCTTCTTCCTCCTGATGCCGTGGTGGAGTCGTCTGGGCGATCCGAAGCCGGTGCCCGACCGTGTCACCTTCACGGCACATTGAACTGGGGGATATACAATATGACGACCATCAGTTTCATCAAAAAAGTCACCCTGAGCCTGACGCTGTCGCTGGGCTTGATGGCCGGTGCCCTGGCCGCCGGCGGCGGTATTGCTTGGGACAAGGCGCCCAAAAACACCAATGACATGGCAGCCTTGCAAAATGGCGCCAAGCTGTTTGTCAATTACTGTATGAATTGCCACTCAGCCTCGTTCATGCGCTACAACCGGCTCACCGACATCGGCCTGACTGAAGACCAGATCAAAAACAACCTGTTGCTGACGAGCGCCAAAATTGGCGACACCATGAAGGCGGCGATCGATCCGCAGCAGGCCAAGGACTGGTTTGGTGCCAACCCACCCGACCTGACCGTGATTGCCCGCTCGCGCGCCGGCTCGGGTGGTTCGGGCGCTGATTACCTCTACACCTACCTGCGCACCTTCTACCGCGACGAGAACAAGCCGACCGGTTGGAACAATCTGGCCTTTCCCAACGCGGGCATGCCCCATGTGATGTGGGAACTCCAGGGCGAGCGTCGCCCGGTGTTCGACGCCGTCAAGGAGCATGGTCATGAGGTCAAGGTGTTCAAGGGCTGGGAGCAGGTCAAGCCCGGTCTGATGACGCCGCTGCAATTCGACCAGTCCATGGGCGACCTGGTGGCCTACCTGCAGTGGATGGGCGAGCCTGCGCAAAACACACGGATTCGCGTTGGCGTCTGGGTGCTCTTGTTCCTCGCTGTGTTCACCGTGTTCGCCTGGCGGCTCAACGCAGCCTACTGGAAAGACATCAAGTAGTCACTTTCACGCGCACCGACCCGGCCGTTGCGGCAGGGATCGGCGCACCCGGAGTGGGCTTGCTTGCAGCAGCCCACTCTTTTTGATTTTTAGGAGCCTTCAACATGATGGTGCTGTATTCAGGTACGACCTGTCCCTTTTCTCACCGCTGCCGCTTCGTGCTGTTCGAAAAAGGCATGGATTTCGAAATTCGGGACGTTGACCTGTACAACAAGCCGGAAGACATCAACGTCATGAACCCCTACGGCCAGGTACCCATCCTGGTCGAACGTGATCTGATCTTGTACGAGTCCAACATCATCAATGAGTACATCGATGAACGTTTCCCGCATCCGCAACTGATGCCGGGTGACCCGGTGGACCGGGCCCGGGTGCGGCTGTTTCTGCTCAACTTTGAAAAAGAGCTGTTCGTGCACGTGTCGACGCTGGAGTCGCGCGCTGCCAAAAGCAATGAGAAAGCCCTGGAGAAGGCGCGCGCCCACATTCGTGACCGACTCACGCAACTGGCCCCCGTGTTCCTTAAAAACAAGTACATGCTGGGGGAGGGCTTCTCCATGCTGGATGTGGCGATTGCCCCCCTGCTCTGGCGGCTGGATTACTATGGCATCGAGCTCAGCAAAAACGCCGCGCCGCTGCTCAAATATGCTGAACGCATTTTCTCCCGCCCCGCCTACATCGAGGCACTGACCCCGTCCGAGAAAGTGATGCGCAAGTAAGCGACCCGTAGCGACCCCATGATCGAAGCCCCTGATGCCACCTCGACCCGCCCGTACCTGATACGGGCGCTGTACGACTGGTGCACGGACAACGGATTTACCCCCTACATTGCTGTGGCCGTGGATGAGTCCGTGCAGGTGCCTCGCGAGTACGTGAAGGATGGCGAGATCGTGCTTAATGTGAGCTTTGATGCCACCAGTTCACTCAAGCTCGGCAATGAGTTCATCGAGTTCAAGGCCCGATTTGCCGGGACACCGCGTGACATCATGGTGCCGGTCGCCCAGGTGCTGGCCATCTTTGCCCGGGAGAATGGTCAGGGCATGGCTTTCCCCCGCACCTCGCCCAAGGCCGCCAATATCCTGCTGCCTGGTACCGCGGCGGCCAGTTCCGAGAGCAAGCCAGAACGCCTGCCGCCGGCAGACACGGATCGCCGGGTGGTGTCGCTGTCCAGCGTGGATGGCATCCCTGCCAAGCCAGGGCATCAGGAGCCACCTGAGCCCCCTCGGACGCCGCCAACCGGCACCCGGCCCAGCCTCAAGCGGGTGAAATAATCCAGGCCAGTATGGGCCTGACCGGTTGGCCGCGGCTAGAATCCGGCGTGCGCCGATTTAGCTCAGTTGGTAGAGCAACCGCCTTGTAAGCGGTAGGTCATCAGTTCGAATCCGATAATCGGCACCATTTGATCGTTTGAAGGCCTCCAAGTAGGAATACTCGGAGGCCTTTTTCACGTGAGCTCGGCTTGCAGGGCGGCTCAGCGTCGGGCCTGGATTTGAACCTTGAGCCGAATTGAGGTAACCTCCCACCCCTTGGTACGCAGGTGTGCGCTCAACGTCGGCAGCAACTGCCGGACTTTGGCAGCCACGGCGGTGTTGTCCAGGATCAGGCACCACACCGGGCCATCGATGGGGCCAGCCTTGACCGCGGTTCTGAGGCCAGGTGGAATCAAGGACTGCACGGCCTGCAGTCGCGCCGACGATTCGCGTGCCAGATCAACCAGGCGCGCCAGCACGGGTGAGTCCTGGCTGGCCTGCAGCAGCGAGACGGCATGGGGTCGGCGGTGCATGAAAAAACAGAAAAAGGAGAGATCCGGATGCAATTGATTATCACGGATGCCTGGCTGGCCAAAAGCCGGGCCATTCACCTGAGCGGCACCAAACTGCTGCTGTCCATGCTGCTGGCGGCCTTTGTGCTCATGTTGGTGGCGGCCGGCCTCTACCACTGGGTGTTTCTCAAGGGCGCTCGCGAAGGCTGGCCGGTGGTGGGTTCCTTGGTACGCCTGGTCGTGCGCGACGAGTTTGAGCAGCGCGACCGGTTCATGCGCGAGAACCTGGATGTGTTGGCGCGCAAACTCGGTGAGATGCAGGCCAAGCTGACGCAGTTGGAGTCCTTGGGCGAACGTGTGTCGGGCCTGGCCGGCATCAACCCCGCAGAGGTCAAGGCCAAGCCCGGGCAGGGTGGCGCCCTGATATCGGGTCGCCCACTCACGCTGACGGAACTGCAGCAAACGCTGGCTGACCTGGAGCGGCAAACCGGCCAGCGCACCGACTTGCTGACGGCGGTTGAATCCCGTCTGTTTGACCAAAAGGTCCGGGCCATGATGGTGCCAACCCGGCTGCCTGTGGTGTCGGGCAACCTGGGCTCTGTGTTTGGCTGGCGCATCGACCCGATCACGGGCAACTCGGCGCTGCATACCGGGCTGGATTTTCCGGCCGAGACCGGTACCCCGATCCTGGCGGCAGCCGGTGGCGTGGTGGTGGTGCAGGAGTACAACGCGCCTTACGGCAACATGATTGAAATCGATCACGGCAACGATCTCATCACCCGCTACGCCCATGCGTCCAAGGTGTTCGTCAAACAGGGAGATCTGATCCGCAACGGCCAGAAAATCGCCGAGGTCGGTAGTACCGGCCGATCGACCGGTCCGCATCTGCATTTTGAGGTGCTGGTGCAAGGGGTTCCCCAGGACCCGCAGAAGTTCCTGGACGCCGGCCGTCAGCTGACGGCGCAGGCCGGGGCAGCCAAACCGCCGTTGTCCGAGACCCTGCGCAGGTAAAATAGGCCAAACGCAGCCGCCAGGGGTGTTGCAATCCGCTGAGGCGGATACACATGTTCCTGGCCGTACCCACGGTCACCCCCGTTTATCCAGATTAAGAAGGATTGCGCTGCCCGACTGGTCCGCACGGATGGTCAGGCAGGCCCTGAATGCATGGCCACAAATTTTCTTACCAAGATCTTTGGCAGTCGCAATGACCGCCTGCTTAAGCAATACCGCTCTGGTGTTGCGCGAATCAATGCGATGGAAGCTGCGCTCGAGCGCCTGTCCGACGACGACCTGCGCGCCAAGACCGGGCTGTTCAAGGACCGCATCGCCGCCGGTGAGTCGCTCGACGCCTTGCTGCCCGAAGCCTTTGCCGTGGTGCGCGAGGGTTCCAAGCGCGTCATGAAAATGCGCCACTTCGATGTGCAGTTGCTGGGCGGCATGTCCTTGCACAACGGCAAGATTTCAGAGATGGGCACGGGCGAGGGCAAGACCCTCACCGCCACGCTGCCGGTGTACCTGAACGCCTTGACCGGCAAGGGTGTGCACGTGGTCACGGTCAACGACTACCTGGCCAACCGCGATGCGCAGTGGATGGGCAAACTCTACAATTTTCTCGGCTTGTCGGTGGGCATCAATCTGCCCAATATGCCCAGGGAAGAGAAGCAGGCAGCCTACCGGGCCGACATCACCTACGGCACCAACAACGAATACGGTTTTGATTACCTGCGCGACAACATGGTTTACGAGGTGGCTGACCGCGTGCAGCGCGGCCTCAATTACGCCATTGTCGACGAGGTGGACTCGATCCTGATCGACGAGGCCCGCACGCCACTGATCATCAGCGGCCAGGCCGAAGACCATACCAGCCTCTATGTCGCCATCAACCAGGTGGTGCCGCGTTTGCAGCGGCAGGAGGGCGAGGCTGACCCGCGCACGGGCGAGGGCATCACCAAGCCCGGTGATTTCACGCTGGACGAAAAAAGCCGCCAGGTCTTCCTGACCGAGCAGGGGCATGAGAATGCCGAGCGGATCCTGTTTGAGCTGGGCTTGATTCCCGAGGGTGCAACACTGTACGACCCAGCCAACATCACGCTGATGCACCATCTGTACGCGGCGTTGCGGGCCAACCACCTGTACCACCGCGACCAGCATTACGTGGTGCAGGAAGGCGAGATTGTGATCGTGGACGAGTTCACCGGCCGCCTGATGAGCGGGCGGCGCTGGAGCGAGGGCTTGCACCAGGCGGTGGAGGCCAAGGAGGGGGTGGCGATCCAGCCCGAAAACCAGACCATGGCGTCGATCACCTTCCAGAATTATTTTCGGCTGTACGGCAAGCTCGCTGGCATGACGGGCACGGCCGATACGGAAGCCTACGAGTTCCAGGAAATTTACGGTCTGGAGACGGTGGTGATACCGCCCAATCGACCGAGCCGGCGTGACGACCAGCTGGACCGTGTTTACAAGACCACACGCGAAAAATACGACGCTGCGATCCAGGACATCCGGGATTGCCACGAGCGCGGCCAGCCGGTGCTGGTGGGCACCACCTCGATTGAAAACTCCGAGATCATCTCGCAGCTGCTGGACAAGGAAAAGCTGCCGCACCAGGTGCTCAACGCCAAGCAGCATGCGCGCGAGGCCGACATCGTGGCTCAGGCGGGGCGCCTGAAAATGATCACGATTGCCACCAACATGGCGGGCCGCGGCACCGACATCGTGTTGGGCGGCAACGTCAGCCGCAGCATCGAGGCCCTGGAGGCGGACACCGCGCTGGATGCGGCCCAGAAAGAGCAGCAGATCGCGGCGATCCGGGCCCAGTGGAGCAAGGACCACGAGCAGGTCAAGGCGCTCGGTGGTTTGCGCATCATTGCCACGGAGCGGCATGAGTCGCGCCGCATCGACAACCAGCTGCGTGGCCGCTCCGGCCGCCAGGGCGACCCCGGGTCGTCGCGCTTTTACCTGAGCCTGGACGACGCGCTGATGCGCATTTTTGCTGGCGACCGGGTCAAGGCCATCATGGACCGGCTCAAGATGCCGGACGGCGAAGCGATCGAGGCTGGTATTGTGACGCGCAGCATTGAGAGCGCGCAGCGCAAGGTGGAGGCCCGTAACTTTGACATGCGCAAGCAGCTGCTGGAGTACGACGATGTCTCCAACGACCAGCGCAAGGTGATCTACCAGCAGCGCAACGAAATTCTGGATGCGGCCGACCTGACAGCCCAGATCACCTCGCTGCGCGAAGGCTGTTTTGCCGACCTGGTGCGCCAGTATGTGCCGGTTGAGTCGGTGGAGGAGCAGTGGGATATGGCTGGCCTGGAAAAAGTGCTCGCCGACGAGTGGCAATTGCAGCTTGCCCTGCAGCAACAAGTCAACGCCGCCAGCGCCATCACCGATGAAGATTTGCTGGAGACCGTGACAGCCGCAGCCAATACCGCGTTTGCGGCCAAGGTGGCCCAAGTGGGCAACGGCAACTTCACCCAGTTTGAGCGCATGGTGCTGCTGCAAAGCATCGACACGCACTGGCGCGAGCACCTGAGTTCACTCGATTACCTGCGCCAGGGCATCCACCTGCGCGGCTATGCGCAGAAGCAGCCCAAGCAGGAGTACAAGCGCGAAGCCTTTGAGTTGTTCGGCCAGTTGCTCGATTCGGTCAAGAACGAGGTCACCAAGCTGCTGATGACGGTGAAGATCCAGTCCAGTGCGCAAATCGAGCAGGCGGCGGTGGACATGGAGCAGCGCGCCGAAAGCATCGCCAACCTTACCTACACCGCGCCGACCGAAACTGGTGAGGTGCAAACCACGGTGGACGAGCAGACCGTGGGCCGCGCGCCTGGCGCATTGGGCGCGGTGCCCCGTGTTGGCCGCAACGAACCCTGCCCCTGCGGCAGCGGCAAAAAATACAAGCAGTGCCACGGCAAGCTGGCCTGACCATCGGGGCTGAGCCCGGCGCGGTCAATCGGCGGCGTTGACGCGGAGTCTCGCGCTCAGGGCTTGCAGTGTGGGCTCCCAGCCAGCGCCGCGCTCCTGCCGGTGCAAGATCATGCTGGCGTACCACGGGCTGTCGGCTCGCGCCCGCAGCCAACGCCAATCCGGGGCTGGGGGCAGCAGCAAATGGGTCTCACGGCCCAGCGCGGCACTCAGGTGGGCCACACTGGTGTCGACGCTGATCACCCGATCCATCAACTGGCACAGTGCGGCGGTATCAGCGAAATCTTCAAGCATGGCCCCGAAATGCCTGAGACTGGACTGACCGTCGAGTGCTGCCTGGTCGCTGTTGCGAAGCTCTTTTTGCAGGCTCACATAGTCAAAACCGCCCGGAAGGTGCGGCAGGAGCTGGCCCAGGGGCACGCTGCGATGCCGGTCGTGGTTATGGCTGGCATTGCCGCTCCAGACCAGCCCGATGCGGGGCCTGACGGCGGGGCCCAGCCGCTCTGACCAGAGGGCGACCTTGTCTGGGTCGCTCAGCAGGTAACTGTCGCGATGCGGAATCGTGGCCAGCGTGGTTTTCAATGCCAACGGCAGGCTGAGCAGCGGGCAGTGGAAATCGAAGGCGGAGAGGTCTGAGCCGACCTTGAGCACGGTGAAGCCGTCTGCCGAGGTCTTGAACAGGGCATACAAGGATGCCGGCGCTTCAACGCTCACCACAGCACCCATTGCTGTGAGGATTGATGCATAGCGGAAGAACTGGATGGCGTCGCCCAAACCCTGTTCGCAGTGCAGCAGGATGGACTTGCCGGCCAGGGGCTCTTGGCCCAGCCACAGCGGTTGCGAAAATTGGCGCAAGACCAGACCGGTCTTGGCATGGCGCCAGCGCCACTCGTACAAAGGCCATCCCTGCCCAAAATCACCCACGGCCAGCAGGGCCAGCGACTTGTTCCAATGGGCATCGGGGTAATCGGGCAGCAGGGCAATGCATCGGTCAAAGCTGTCGATCGCAGCCTCCAACTGACCGAGATCCTGCAGCGCCAGACCCCGGTCGCAGTGGAACTCCCCAGCGCTGGGATTGATGGCAATGGCGCGTTCGTGGCTGGCCACTGCGGCGGCGGGGTCGCCGATTTCTCGCAAAGCCAAGCCCCGGTTGTACCAGCCAATGGCATAGCCCGGGTCAAGCGCGAGACCGCGGTCGTGGCAGTCGATGGCGGCCTGGTACTGCCGCAGGTGTTTGAGCGCCAGCCCCAAGTTGTTCAAAGGCTGCGGGTCGCCCGGTCGCAAGGCAATGGCGCGTTCAAAACTTTCGACTGCCAGGGCATCTTGCCCCAAGTCCCTGAGCGCCACTCCGCGGTTGTTGTACGCCCGGCTGTGCTCGGGTTGCAGCGCGATCACCCGGTTGTAGCTCCCCACCGCCTCGGCATGCCGGCCCATCGCGTGCAGCGCACAAGCGCGGCTGTACCAGAGGCCGTCCTGGCTCGGCGCCAGGGCCAGCGCCTGGTCGTAACTGGCTACAGCCGCTTCCAATTGGCCGAGTTCGACCAGCACATTGCCCCGGTTGAACAAGGCTGCGACATGATCAGGCTGGATGGTGAGGAGACGGGTGTAGCAGTCCAACGCCGCCTGATGGTCCATAGCCATTTGCATGGTCATGCCCAGGTTGAAATGAGCGCCAACGTAGTCCGGTTGCAACCGGATCGCGCGCCTGAAGCTGGCGGCAGCCAATGTGGACTGGCCCAGCGCCATCAAGGCGTTGCCGTGATTGAAGTGGAATATGGCGAAATTTGGATGGATCGCAATGGCCTTGGCAATCAGGGTCGCGCCGCGCTGCGGGTCGTTGCTCTGGTTGGCGATGACACCCAACAGGTGCAAGGCATCAAAGTGTCGTGGCTGCACCCTGAGGATGGCCTCATAGATCCGCTGTGCCTCTTCGAGCAGACCCTGCTGGTGCAGCGCCAGGGCTTGTTGCAGCTGCGACTGTGCCGTGCCGCCCGTCCTGGCCTTGGCCGTATGATGAGATTGCTTGAGTTTGACAGTCATGCCGCCCAATTTAGGGCTAAGCCCATGGCCCGATTCGCCGAAAAGCAGCTTGTTTCAACCCTTTTCAATGCAATCAGCGACGGGTACCCACCTGTCGGGCGCCAACCCATCGGCCGACGGGTCAGATAAATTTCAGATAATCCAATCCCTATCCGAGGAATCGCCATGCCCGTCAATCTGAGTCCACCCAACCCCGCCCAGTTGTACCCGATAGCCGGCGTGCGTTTGGGTGTTGCCGAGGCCGGCATCCGCAAGGCCAATCGCAAAGACCTGACGGTGGTGGTGCTGGAGCCCGGGGCCTCGGTGGCGGGCGTATTCACCCAAAACCGGTTTTGTGCGGCACCGGTACAAATTTGCCGTGAGCACCTGGCCAGCGCCGGCGCTGACGTGCGTGCGCTGCTGATCAACACCGGCAATGCCAATGCCGGCACCGGGGCCGACGGTCGGGCCCGCGCCTTGAGCACCTGTGCGGCGCTGGCGGGCAAGCTCGGCGTGGCGCCGCAGCAGATCCTGCCGTTTTCCACCGGCGTCATCATGGAACCGTTGCCTCATGAGCGGATCGAAGCCGGGCTGGACGCGGCACTGGCGGATGCGCGCGAAGACAACTGGTTGCGCGTCAGCGAAGCCATCATGACCACCGATACCGTGCCCAAGGCCTTTGGGGCACAGCTTGACATCGGCGGCAGCCGCGTCAGCATCACCGGCGTCAGCAAGGGCGCGGGCATGATCCGCCCGAACATGGCCACCATGCTCGGCTTCATTGCCACCGACGCCTGCGTCAGCCCGGCCCTGATGCAGCAACTGGCGCTGGAACTGGCGGAGGCCTCGTTCAACCGCGTCACGGTCGATGGCGACACCTCCACCAACGACTCGCTGGTCGTGATCGCCAGCAACCGCGCAGCCCATGCGCCGATCGAGTCACTGGCCAGTGCTGATGGTCAGGCGCTCAAGGCTGCGATGCTGGGCATTGCACAGCAGCTGGCGCAGGCCATTGTGCGCGACGGTGAAGGCGCCACCAAGTTCATCACCGTGGCGGTAGAAGGCGGCAAGACCACGGCCGAGTGCCGGCTGGTGGCCTATGCGATTGCCCATTCGCCGCTGGTCAAGACCGCATTTTTTGCCAGTGACCCCAACCTGGGGCGCATTCTGGCGGCGGTCGGCTACGCCGGTATTGCCGATCTGGACCAGTCCTGCATTGACCTGTACCTGGACGATGTGCATGTGGCGGTTCAGGGTGGACGCCATCCGGCCTACCGCGAAGAAGACGGCCAGCGCGTGATGAAGCAGGCCGAGATCACGGTGCGGGTGCTGCTGGGCCGGGGTGAGGCCGCCGACCGGGTCTGGACCTGCGACCTGAGCCACGACTACGTCACCATCAACGCGGACTACCGTTCATGAATGCACCTTTTGAGCAACTCATGCTGCGGGCGGAACAGCTGATCGACCGCCTCGAAGCGGTGTTGCCGCGGGCCCTGAGTGCCCCCGACTGGACGGCCGCCGTGGCCTGGCGGTACCGCAAGCGCAGCACGGGGCACGGTGTGCTGGAGCCGGTGCGTCACCTGGGGCCGATGCGGCTGGCTGATTTGAAAGAGATTGACCCGCAAAAGGAGAAAATCGAACGCAACACCCGACAATTCGTCGAAGGCCGGCCGGCCAACAACGTGCTGCTCACCGGTGCCCGCGGCACCGGCAAATCCTCGCTGATCCGGGCCTGTTTGAATGAATACGCCAGCCAGGGCCTGCGCCTGATCGAAGTCGACAAGGCCGACCTGGTTGATCTGCCCGACATCGTGGATGTGGTGTCGGACTGCGCCGAGAAATTCATCGTGTTCTGCGATGACCTGAGCTTTGACGATGGCGAGCCCGGCTACAAGGCACTCAAGTCGATTTTGGATGGCTCGGTGTCGGCCACCTCGCCCAATGTGCTGATTTACGCCACCAGCAACCGGCGCCATTTGCTGCCCGAGTACATGAAAGAGAACCTCACCTACACCCACACCGAGGACGGCGAGGTGCACCCGGGCGAGGGCGTGGAAGAAAAAATATCGCTCTCGGAACGGTTTGGTCTCTGGGTCAGTTTTTACCCGTTCACCCAGGCCGAGTACCTGACCATTGTGGCTCAGTGGCTGGCCTGGTTTGGTGTGGCGCCGGCGGCGATTGCGGCGGCGCGGCCCCTGGCCCTGGTGTGGGCGCTGGAGCGCGCCAGCCGCAGTGGCCGGGTGGCTTACCAGTTCGCGCGTGACTACGCTGGCAGCCACGCTGGCCCGGCATGAGCGTTGCGCGGCTGGTGGCCGACGCCGACCAGGCCCGCCAGGGCGGCCCGGACCGACCCGTGGTGGATGTAGCCGTGGGCGTGCTGATTCGCCCCGACGGTGATTTTTTGCTCACGTCGCGTCCCGCTGGCAAGGTTTACGCCGGCTACTGGGAGTTTCCCGGCGGCAAGCTGGAGTACGGCGAAACAGTGCTGCAGGCGCTGCAGCGCGAGTTGCAGGAAGAGTTGGGCATCACTACCCTGCAAGCAACGCTTTGGCGCACGGAGCTGGTGGACTACCCGCACGCCCTGGTGCGCCTCAATTTCTGCAAAGTGACAGGCTGGCGGGGCGAACTGCAGATGCGCGAGGCCCAGCAGTTTGCCTGGCAGCGCCTGCCGGTGCTGGTCAGCCCGGTGTTGCCCGGTACCGTGCCGGTGTTGGCCTGGCTGGCGCAAGAACGAGATTTCTCTGACGCTACACATTCAGTAGCATAGAACCCAATACTGGCGCGGCTTCAGGCCGAATTTTGTTCAGATAATTAGGCTGACGGAGCCTCGTCATCGGCCAGATCCTCGCCCGAAGGCTTGGCCGGCACGCGAAAACTTTCGCTGGCCCAGGCGCCCAAGTCCAGGTTTTTGCAGCGCTCGCTGCAAAACGGTCGGTACGGGTTGATGCTGGCGTACAGGCTGTCACCGCGGCAGGCCGGGCAGGCCACGATCGTCGGCTTGAGCGGCGGCAATGCCTCCCCGCCGCTGCTCATGCGCACAGGGCCAGTTCAAAGCCGGTGTCGCTGCCCGTCAGGTGCAGCCGCGCGTCCTCGCCCTGCTGCATCAGGCGGATGGACACCAGCAGGCGGTTGCCACTGATTTCCGGCACCAGGTTCAGCGTTGGGTCCAGTGCCAGCCGCAACAACTGGAAGGTGCGCCCCTGGGGCAAGGTCTGCTGGAACTGACCGGCACTGGCCATGACTTTTTGCGGCGCGCCGGAATCGCGCAGCAGCTTGAGCAACAGGTGGATGGCGTCGGCCAGCGGCATCAGCGTGGCGACCCAACCTGTCAAATCCTGCCGGCGCTGCTCCCCCGCCTTGAACTGCCAGGCGTAGTAGGCCGGCAGGTCAAATTCGCAGGTGCCGCCGGGGATGCCGATGCGGCTGCGAATGCTCATCAGCCAGTCGTTGTCGGTCAGCGACTGGCCGGCCTTGCCGCTCAGGCTGTTGAGGTTCTGGAAGCACAAGTCGAGCTGCCCGATCACCTCGTCGAGCACACCGATCGCGATGGCCGGGTTGCCACGGTAGGCGTCCAGGTGCGACTTTTGTTTGTCGAGGTCCTTGAGCACATCGGACTTGAGGTCGGCTCGCGCCCCCACATCCATGATCTCGAAAATGGTGGCGAGCGCGAAATGGTGGTCCATCGCCGATTCGCGCGCCACCAGCTGCATCAGCCGAACAAACAGGTGTTCCAGCCGCAGGTAAGTGCGAATGCGCTCGTTAAAGGGGTATTCGTAGAGGATCACGCGGTTTTTTCTTCGGTCGTTCGCTGCCCGGATGATAGCCCGAAGCCAGCCGCCAGCTGCCGCACTTCATCGGCCAGTTGTGCCAGGCTCAGCCCCTCGTTGAAGATCACCAGATCGGCCGCCGCCAGGCGCTGCTCGCGGCTGGCCTGGGCCGCGATGATGGCTTCCACGCCAGACCGTGGCAGCTGGCTGCGCGCCATGACCCGCTCGCACTGCAGCCCGGCGCTGCAGTCCACCACCAGCACCCGGTCGAGCTGCTGGCGCCAGCGCCCGGACTCGACCAGCAGCGGGATGTCAAACACGGTGCAGCGTCGCCCCGCCTGCTGCGCCGCCAATGTCTGGGCTTGCACCTCGCGGCCGACCAGGGGGTGGATGACGGCCTCCAGCAGCCCCCGGGCGGCCGGGTCGGCGTAGGCCAGTGCGCGCA
>JBEGOC010000263.1:0-3861 GCA_041182225.1 Pseudomonadota bacterium
TACCGGCCACCGCCAGGCTGCCACCCGCAATGCTCAAAGAGCCCGCACTGGTCAGACTTTGCAGTTGGGTAGGGCCGACCTCGCTGTCGAACACCACGGCTGCGCCGGCCGGAATCGTCACCACCCGCACATTGGCGCCGTCCGGCAGGGCGTCCCAGTTGGCGGGGTTGCTCCAGGCGCCCGAGGCGCCGCCGGTCCAGACAGAGACCGGGCGCACAGTCACGGTTGCCGTGGTGCTAGTCTGACTGGTGATGTTGTAGTTACCCACATCCTCACCGCTGTAGTTGCTGCTCAGGGTGACCGTTTTGCCATTGGCGGCGTCCTTGGTGTCAAAGGTGCCGGTGGCCGTCACGGTGACTTTGTCGCCCGCCACCAAGCCGCCTGCCTGCAACGCACTCGCGCTGACCCCGGCGGTACTAACAGCCGCTGCGGTGTTGCCGTCGTAGACCTTGTCGGCGACTGTGATGCCGTTGATGGTGAGAGTCTTGGGCGTGATCGCAGCCGCCACCGGCGCAATGACCGGCGCGTTGAAACTGTAGTCGCTGAGCTGGCTGCCCACGCTGCTGCCAATCACCAGCCCGGCATTGCCGCTGGCTGCAATCTGGTTGGCCGTGAGAACGTCCTTGCTGTTGTAGGCCAGGCTCACCCCGCTCGTGTTCAGGCTCAGGTTGTCGCCCGCCACCGCCCCGCTGACGTTGCCCGTCACCACAGCCGTCGTACCCGTGCCGCCGTCATACACCTTGCTCAGCGTGCCGCCAATGGCCGCACTCGCGCTCAGTGGCGCCGGCGTGATCGTCACCGCCGCCGTGGTGCTGTTGAGCTCGGGGAGCTGGTAGTTGCTCACCAGCCCACCGTAGCCTCCGGTGCCGTTGGCCAGGGTGATGGCGCTAATGGCTTTGCCCGCCGTGGCCACGTGCGCATCACTGGCCTGCGCACCCGTGTAGCCCAGCGTCTCGCTGCCCACCAGCTCGCCGAGCGTGACCTTGCCCGTCAGGTCGGTCGTGCCGTCGTACACCTTGGCCGCACTCAAGCTCACGGTCTTCGGGGTGATGCTGCTGGCCGTGTTGTTGGCGTAGCTGAGGTTGTAGTTGCCCCCGCTGTTGCCGTCGTCAAGCGTGACCCCCGCCGCCGTCACCGTCTTGTTCGTACCCGCATTTTTGTCGATGAAGGCAAAGCTGCCTCCGCTGAGCGTGTCGCCGCTGTACAGCGTACCCGCGATCACCTCCGCCATGCCAACCGCGCTCAGCGTGCCGTCGTAGGTCTTGCTCACCGCCGTGCTCGATACCGTCAGATCCGCTTTTGTGATGCTGGCCACCTTCGTGCCGCCATCGAGCGTGTAGTTGGTCGCCAGCCCCGCTGTGGCACCCGCGCCCGCATTGCCCAGCGTCAGGCTGCCCAGTGTGAGCGCCTTGTTGTCGCCAGCGTTTTTGTTCACCAGCATGCCCGCCCCGCTCAGCGCAAGGCTCTCCTGTCCCACCAAGCCGTCCAGTGCGAGCACGCTTGCCTGCACTTGCGCCGTGCCGTCGTAGCTGCGGCTGCCCGACAGGTTGAGCACCTTGGGCACGATCACCCCGACATCGCCGGACGCCGTACTGGGGATCTGGTACCCGTAAACGGGTATCGCACCACTTGTGACGGTGCCTGTGAGTCCAGAAACCGTGACCGTTTTGCCAGTGCCCGCATTGTTGACCGCTGTAGCACTGCCGAATGAGCTGTATTGGCCAACCGTCGGGTAGTTTAAGTTGACCGTGTCACCATCCAGCACGCCGGAAAAACTGTAATTGGCAGATGCAAGGGTAGCCAGAGTGCCACCGTCATAAGCTTTAGACACCGATCCAACGAGGTTCACCGACACAGTGGGGGACACCGAATACAACAAGCCATTCAATCCGCTGCCTAGGGCAGTCGGCGCGTTACCGTTACCGTCACCGTTACCATAACTTAGACCGTACTGTTTAAACCCAGCGCTGAGCCCGCCGAGCGCATCATCGCTTGGGCTATTCGAGTAAAGCAGCCAGCGACTGGTTTGCGCTACAGACAGCACACCACTGCCTGCTGATGCCGTGTTTGTGAACTGACCTGCCCCGGCACTCAACACAATGGCGTCGGCTCCCGTTGCTGACGTGGTGATGAACGCCCTATCCCTAAGCTTGAGGCCCTGGCTACTTCTGGCCAAAACGGTGCTGCCCTGGACGCGACCGCCGATATCCAAGTCAGCGGCTCGCAGAACCACTTGGCCGGCAGTACCGATGACAGCACGTGCTTGCGCATTGCTGTTCATGATAAGGCTGCCGTTCAAGGACGTCACGTTGACATCGCCAGCCGGGGGCGTTGCTGCCGAACTGCCAATGCGGGCAGCACTCAGCAAACCTGGCGTCATGGTGATGTCATCCCCGACTGTCACGGTGATATTGGCCGCACCGTCGCCTGAATTGCCGATGGCCGCCCCAGAATCTGCAACTGATCCGCCGGTCATGCTCAAGCGGCCGCCGACGTTCAGCGATAGGTCAAGCGCGTATGACCCAGGCGCTCCAATACGGACGCCGCTGATTTCAGCGTCAAACGTTGAGCTGCCACCGGTCATGGTGAGATCGCCGGTCGTAGAGATGATTTGCCGGGACGCGCGTATAACCGCGCCGTTGCTCACACCGCCACCGGCCTGCATAGTGATGCTGCCGGCAGTAATGGTCTGGGCTTTAGCCCCGTTTGCATCGCCAGCAACCATGGCAGCGAAATTTTGAGTACCTGAGGCGCCGCCAAGCATTGAAATGGTGGCGGCACTGACAGTCTGCGATCCACCGTCAGCCCCTAAAACGGCTCGGTTTCCGCTGCCAATAGCGCCGCCGCTGCTGCCACCAGCAAGAGTCAAATTGGTTACGCCAGTGATCGACTGGGTTCCGGAATTGGCAGCAATAACAAATGCACCATGATTGACGCCAACCGTCCCGCCGGTCAGGCTGAGCGCGCCACCCACGCCCTCAAACTGGATATTCTGGCCAGTTCCACTGGAATAGATCTGCGCATAATTGTTCGTGTCGCTGGTACTCCCCGTGCCACCTTGAAGCACGATGCTGCCCCCCGCCTGCACGTTGACCGTCTGGGAGCCTGTGCCCCCCCCCTGGTAAACGCCGGCCCGGTTGTAGGACCCACTGGTACCCCCGTTCAGGGCAAGAGAAGCCACCGACAAGGTCTGCAAACCATCAATGCTTTCAATGTAGGCGCCGTTGTTCTTATCAGACGACGCGCTAACACCCCCCCCAAGCATGACAACATGGGGTCGGCCCGTGATGGATTGGGAGCCCGAAACCCGGGCAGATACCAATGCAAACGACCAGCCGCCACTACCGCTACCGCCCGTCAACTCAAGCCTGCCCCCATTGGTAAAGTCGATACTTTGTGCGCTGCGGTAGCTGACAATTTCGGCCCAGGTATCGGTTGCCGTCCCGCCCGACAAACTGAGGGTGCCACCAGCGTCCAGCCTCAGGGTTTGGGTTGAACCCGTTGCATTGCTCGTCTGATAGATCGCTGCGGAGTTACCTGTGCCACCGCCACCGACAAGGCGAATGCCAGCTGCACCCGTGCTGCGAATGGATTGACTGCCAGCAGTCGAAATCCCGGCCCAGCGGCTACTACCACTGGCACCGCCACGCAACAGCAGATCTTCAGCCACGATCGTCTGATTGCCGCCTGCGTACAACGAAGCAAGACGCGCATCGGCGAGCACTTCCAGGCTGCCGTTGACGTTGACCGCCATGGCACCGCCGGAATACACGGCATGATTAACTTGAGCGCTACCGTTGGCGTTGATTGTCATGGCCCCAGCGGCATACACAGAAGAATCAACCTGCA
The DNA here is from genome assembly GCA_041182225.1 of Pseudomonadota bacterium. Lineage (GTDB taxonomy): Bacteria > Pseudomonadota > Gammaproteobacteria > Burkholderiales > Burkholderiaceae_C > Rhodoferax. The sequence goes on from JBEGOC010000263.1 coordinate 3,850, forward strand.
GGCTGCCCGAAC
>JBEGOC010000264.1:0-7758 GCA_041182225.1 Pseudomonadota bacterium
CCGGGGCTAAAGTTGCCCTAAGCGCAAAAGCGCCTTGATCTCACCGGAGAAGCCTGATGAACACCAAAGACATTGCCTTGAACCCGTTCAGCCTGATGATGGAGCCCGAACTGGTGCTGCAGACCATGGAGCGCTCGGAGCAACTGCGTCGGCTGCGCCGCCACAAGCTGCGGCCGCTGGACAAGCCGCTGATTCCCTACACCCAACAGGCTTTGGACAGCCGCGCCGCCTTCGACGCGGCCATCGATGCCGAAGAATTGGATGCTTTCAGCGACAGCCTGCTGCTGAACTGATCCAGCGCAGCGCGGCCGCGCCGCGCGCCAATCGTTTTTGACGCAGAATCAGGGGGCCGGGCCCACTGCCCGAGCCATCAGGCCCCTGACCATGCCATTTTCTCCTACTGCCCCCCTGCCCGCGCCGCCCTGGCGCGATCCCAAGCGCGCCGCCTGGCTGTTGTCCTTGCTGGTGCCCTGCACGGTGGGCATCGGCCCGGCCTTGATGCTGGGTACCGGTCAGGTCTGGACCCTGTGGCTCCCCGCCGTTTTCTTCTATGGCCTGGCGCCGCTGATTGACCGCTGGCTCGGCGAAGACCAGAGCAACCCGCCCGAAAGCGCCGTGCCGGCGCTGGACGCCGATCCCTACTACCGCTGGATCACCTACTTGCTGGTGCCACTGCTTTGGGCGTCTTTCATCTTCAGCGCCTGGTTTGTCGCCACGCAAACCCTGCCCTGGCACGGCATTGTGGCCATGGTGCTGATTTGTGGCTCGGTCGGTGGCTTTTGCATCAACCTCGGCCACGAACTGGGCCACAAGAACACGGCACTGGAGCACTGGCTCGCCAAGATCATCCTGGCGCCCAGTGGCTACGGCCATTTCTTCATCGAACACAACCGCGGTCACCACCGGGATGTGGCCACCCCGGCCGATCCGGCCTCATCGCGCATGGGCGAGTCCATTTACCGATTTGTGCTGCGGGAAATGCCGGGCGCATTCCGGCGCGCCTGGCAGTTGGAAACCGACCGGCTGCGCCAGCGTGGGCAGGCGGTATGGTCGCTGCACAACCAGATTTTGCAGCCGGCGCTGATCACCCTGCTGCTGTGGGGCGGCCTGCTGTTGTGGCTGGGTATCGGCCTGCTGCCCTTCTTGCTGGCGGCAGCGTTCTGGGCCAATTTTCAGCTCACCTCGGCCAACTATGTCGAGCACTACGGTCTGTTGCGGCGAGAGATCAGCCCAGGCCGGTACGAGCCCTGCCAGCCGCACCACTCCTGGAACAGCAACCACATGTTCTCGAATTGGGCGCTGTTTCATCTGCAGCGCCACGCCGACCACCATGCCCACCCGTTGCGGCGCTACCAGTCGCTACGGCACTTCGACAAGCTGCCGCGCCTGCCCAGCGGCTACTTCGGCATGTTCAGTGTGGCCTACATCCCGCCACTGTGGCGGCGGGTGATGGACCCGCGCCTGCTGCAGGCGGTCGGGCACGATGCCGAGCGCATCAACTTCGACCCGGGCCAGCGCCAGGCGCTGATCCAACGCTACCAGTTACACGACCCCAGCGCCCCGCTCAGCGCCTGAGGGTGACGCCGCCGTCCACCACCAGGGTCTCGCCCACCACATAGTCACCAGCGCGCGAGGCCAGGTAAATCGCCGCCCCCGCCATGTCCTCGTCCGTGCCGATCCGGCGCGCCGGAATATAGGCCGACACCTCGTCGGCGCGGTCACGCGCATCGCGGTTCATCTCGGAGGCAAACGCGCCGGGGGCAATCGCCGTCACCGCAATGTTGTCCTGCATCAGGCGCAGCGCCATGCGCCGCGTCAGGTGCACCAGGCCCGCCTTGCTGGCGGCGTAGGAATAGGTTTCCTGCGGGTTGACCGACAACCCGTCCACCGAAGCGATGTTGATCACCTTGGCAACGCGCTGCCTGGCCGCCAGGCGTAACGGGCCTGCCAGTGCCTGGGTCAGAAAAAACGGTGCCTTCAAGTTCAGGTCCACCACCTTGTCCCAGCCGCTCTCGGGAAACTCGTCAAACGGCGCGCCCCAGGCGGCGCCGGCGTTGTTGACCAGGATGTCGAGTTGCGGCTCATGGACCGCATAGGCTGCAGCCAGCGCCTGGGCGCCAGCCACGCTGGAGACATCGGCAGGCAGCGACACGCAGCGGCCCAGGGCGCTGAGTTCCTGAGCCGTCTGATCGCAGGCCGCGGCCTTGCGTGCCGAGATGTAAACCCGGGCGCCCTTCGCCAGAAAGCCAGCCGCAATCATGCGGCCGATGCCGCGCGAGCCGCCAGTGATCAGGGCGGTGCGGCCCTGCAAGGAAAATAAATGGTTCATGGTGAATGCCCCTTGGTGAGTTGCCACTTTAAGCGACAAGTCGCCAACAGGGCAGTCACTTGGGTGGCAGCGCGAGCGCGCGCGCCGGGAGCGGAGATAATCCAGCCTCTTCACCATCTTCCCTGGAGTTTTCCATGCCCAAAGAATTTCGCACCGAAGCCGACCGTCTGGCCACCCCCCGCCCTGTGCCGCCCAAGGGCGTCTGCTTCACCGCCCCACGCGGCCAAAAGCGCAGCCTGGAGCGTGGCACCGCCACCAACAACAAGAAAAACCCCGGCAAGCGCGCCCACCAGGGCGGCTGATCGCACTTCGGCGCAGTCTGCGCTGGCTCAGGTCAAGCGCATCAGGGGGATGGCCGCCACGGCCATCACCACCGCCAGCAGTTTGGTGCGGTTGATCGCTTCCTTCATGAACACCATGGCAATCAGCACGGCAAACACCGAGCTGGTATCGCGCAGCGCCGCAGCGCCGGCAATCGGCGCCTTGCTGAACACCCAGACAATCAGCAGGTAGGACGCCATCGACAGCGCCCCGGACCACCACGTGACGCTGGCGTGTTGGCGCATCGTGGCAAACAGGCCGGGCCGGCGCCGCTGCTGCCAGGTCATGTTGGCGGCGTTGACAATGGCGACCACACAACCGTAGGCAAACGGCGAGCCTGACTGGCGGATGCCATGGGCGTCAATCAGCACGGTGCAGGCCGTCAAGACACCGCCCACACCGGTCCAGACCAGCACATGGCGCGAGAACTCCTGGCCATGGCGCGCGCTCAGCGCCAGCAGGGTCAGCGCCGCAATGATCAGCGCTATGCCCAACATCGCGCCAACAGACAACTGTTCATGCGCCAGCAGGGTCGACAGCGGCACCACCAGCATGATCATGATGGCGCGCGACATCGGGTACACCAGCCCGAACTCGCCATGGTCATAGGCGCGCAGAATGGCCCGCAGGCCCAGCACGTTGAACAGCGCCGAGGCAGCGATCCAGCCCAGAGACGCCACGTTGGGCATGGGGACAAACAACAGCACCGGCAGGCCGACAAGGGCCGCCACCAGCATCTGGCCGGTCATGATCGCCGAGTGCTGACCCGTCGACTTGACGGCCGCATTCCAGGTGGCGTGCAGCAGGGCGCTGGCCAAGGCAGCCAGGATGTAGATGGTGTCCAAACAGGCCCAGGGTCAGGGGTTGGCCGGCCTTACATGTTACGCCGGTACTGCCCACCCACCTCGAACAGGGCATTGGTGATCTGCCCCAGCGAACAGACTCGCACCGCGTCCATCAGTACCTCAAACACGTTCTGGTTCTCGATCACCGCCTGTTGCAGCCGCTGCAACATGGCCGGCGACACACTGGCGTGCCGGGCATGGAAGTCGGCCAGCCGCTGCAGCTGGCTCTTCTTTTCCTCGTCGGTCGAGCGGGCCAGCTCCAGCTTGTCCAGCACCGCGTCGCCATGCGGGTTGCGGAAGGTGTTGACGCCGATGATGGGCAACTCGCCCGTGTGCTTGAGCATCTCGTAGTGCATCGACTCGTCCTGGATGCGGCCGCGCTGGTAGCCGGTTTCCATGGCGCCGAGCACCCCGCCGCGTTCGGCAATGCGCTCAAACTCAGTCAACACGGCCTCTTCCACCAGCTCGGTCAGCTCCTCGATGATGAAGGCGCCCTGCGAGGGGTTTTCGTTCTTGGCCAGACCCCACTCGCGGTTGATGATGAGCTGGATGGCCATGGCGCGGCGCACCGAGTCTTCGGTCGGGGTGGTGATGGCCTCGTCAAACGCATTGGTGTGCAGGCTGTTGCAGTTGTCGTAAATGGCGATCAGCGCCTGCAGCGTGGTGCGGATGTCGTTGAACTGGATCTCCTGCGCGTGCAGGCTGCGGCCACTGGTCTGAATGTGGTATTTGAGCTTCTGGCTGCGCTCGTTGGCACCGTATTTCTCCTTCATGGCCACGGCCCAGATGCGCCGCGCCACCCGGCCCATCACGGTGTACTCGGGGTCCATGCCATTGCTGAAGAAAAAGCTCAGGTTGGGCGCAAAGTCGTCAATGTGCATGCCGCGGGCCAGGTAGGCCTCGACAAAGGTGAAACCATTGCTGAGCGTGAAAGCCAGCTGGCTGATCGGGTTGGCCCCTGCTTCGGCAATGTGGTAGCCGCTGATCGACACCGAGTAAAAGTTACGCACCCGGTTGTGCACAAAGTACTGGGCGATGTCACCCATCACCTTCAGGCTGAACTCGGTGCTGAAGATGCAGGTGTTCTGGCCCTGGTCCTCTTTAAGGATGTCGGCCTGCACCGTGCCGCGCACGTTTTCCTGCACCCACTCGCGGATCTTTTCCAGCTCGGTGTCGGTCGGGTCACGGCCGTTGTCGGCCTTGAACTTGTCAATGTTCTGATCGATCGCGGTATTCATGAACATCGCCAGAATGCTCGGCGCCGGGCCGTTGATGGTCATGCTGACGCTGGTGGACGGGCTGCACAGGTCAAAGCCGCCGTACAGCACCTTCATGTCGTCCAGCGTGGCGATCGACACGCCCGAGTTGCCCACCTTGCCGTAGATGTCGGGCCGCGGATCGGGGTCGTTGCCGTACAGCGTGACCGAGTCAAACGCGGTGGACAGGCGCTTGGCCGCCATGCCCGAGCTCAGCAGCTTGAAGCGGGTGTTGGTGCGAAAGGCATCGCCCTCGCCGGCAAACATGCGGGTCGGGTCCTCGCCCTCGCGCTTGAAGGCAAAGGTGCCGGCGGTGTAGGGGTAACTGCCCGGCACATTGTCCAGCAGCAGCCACTTCAGGATTTCACCCTGGTCTTCGTACTGCGGCAGGGCCACCTTGCGGACGGTGGTGCCGCTGAGCGACTTGGTGGTCAGCGCGGTGCGGATTTCCTTGTCGCGGATCTTCACCACGTACTCGTCGCCGGCATAGGCCGCCTGCATCGCCGGCCACTGCGCCAGCAATTTGCGCTCGGCTGCGCCCAGGTGGGCGTCGCGCTGGCCGGCCAGGTCCAGCACCGCCTCGACCGCCCGGGTCTTGCTGGCGTCCGCCTCTTTCAGCATGCGGGCCGATTCGCGCAACTGCTGGATTTCGCGGGCCAGCCGGGCCTGGCTGCGGGCCCGCGCCTTGTAGCCGCGCACCGTGTCACTGATCTCGGCCAGGTACCGGGTGCGCGCCGCCGGCACCACCGGCGTCTGGTTGGTGCTGTGCCGCACCGCTACCCGCGGCAGGCGCGACGCCTGCACCGCCAGGCCCAGCGCGGCCAGCCGGTGCAGCAGTGCCTGGTACAGCGCGGTCACGCCATCGTCATTGAAACGGGCCGCCATGGTGCCAAACACCGGCATCTCGGCCATCGGTGTGGTCCAGGCCTCCTTGTTGCGCTGCACCTGCTTGGCCACGTCGCGCAGGGCGTCGAGCGAGCCCTTGCGGTCAAACTTGTTGATGGCGACAAACTCGGCAAAATCGAGCATGTCGATCTTTTCCAGCTGGCTGGCCGCGCCAAACTCGGGCGTCATCACATACAGCGGCACATCCACATGCGGCACGATCGCCGCGTCGCCCTGGCCAATGCCCGAGGTCTCCACCACCACCACATCAAAGCCGGCCACCTTGCAGGCCGCAATCACATCGGGCAGCGCGGCGCTGATCTCCGAGCCGAAGTCACGCGTGGCCAGGCTTCGCATGAACACGCGTTGCCCCGAGGCCTCAGCACTGCCGCCGGGCCGCCCCAAGGCGGTGACGACCCCCTCGGGGGGCAGCGCAGCACGCGCAGCGGCAAGCGTGGGGGCCCAGGGTCCAATCGCGTTCATGCGGATCCGGTCACCCAGCAGGGCGCCGCCGCTTTTGCGCCGGCTCGGGTCAATGCTGATCACCGCCACCCGCAGCCGGTCGTCCTGGTCCAGCCGCAGCCGGCGAATCAGCTCATCGGTCAGGCTGGACTTGCCAGCGCCACCGGTACCGGTAATCCCTACCACCGGTATCTTTTTTGTAGCAGCCAAGGCCCGTATCTCTTGGGCTAGCGCCGGATTTGCCTTCTCGTTTTCGACAGCGGTGATCCACTGGGCCAGCGCCCGCCAGGCCATCTCGCCATGGCCCTGCAAGGCCGCCAGTCCAGTGGGGGCGTGCGGCGTCAGGTCCTGATCGCAGCGCATCACCATTTCGCCAATCATGCCGGCCAGCCCCATGCGCTGACCGTCTTCCGGGCTGAAAATGCGCGCCACGCCATAAGCCTGCAACTCGCGGATCTCGGGCGGCACGATCACGCCGCCGCCGCCGCCAAACACCTGGATATGGGCCCCGCCGCGCGCCCGCAGCAGGTCCACCATGTACTTGAAGTACTCCACGTGGCCGCCCTGGTAGGAGCTGATGGCGATGCCCTGCACATCCTCCTGCAGCGCAGCGGTCACCACCTCATCGACACTGCGGTTGTGGCCGAGGTGGATCACCTCGGCGCCCATGCCTTGCAAGATGCGCCGCATGATGTTGATGGCGGCGTCGTGGCCGTCAAACAGGCTGGCAGCCGTGACGAAGCGCACCTTGTGCGTCGGCCGGTAGTTGGACAGGGCTTTGAATTCAGCAGACAGGTCGGTCATGGCAGGTCTCCATCGGTGGGCTGCCGATCAGAACTGCAGCCGCTTACTTGACGTTTACGTAAACGTCAATGGTAGCGGCTTTCCTGCCTATTTGTAAAGCAACTCCGGCAACCACATGCCAATGGCCGGAAACTGGTACAGCAAGAAGATGGCCAGGATCTGAATGCCCATGAACGGCAGCATGCCGGCAAAGATCTGATTCAGCGTCACGTGCGGCGGGCTCACCCCCTTGAGGTAGAACGCGGCCATGGCCACCGGCGGGCTGAGAAACGCCGTCTGCAGGTTGAGGGCCACCAGCAAGCCGAAAAACAGCGGGTCAATGCCAAAGTGCGGCAGCAGGGGGATGAAGATCGGCATGAAGATCACGATGATCTCGGTCCACTCCAGGGGCCAGCCCAGCAAGAAGATCACCACCTGGGCCAGGATCATGAACTGCACCGGCGTCATGTTGAGCGACAGCACCCACTGGTTGATCAACTCCTGCCCGCCCAGCAGTGCAAATGCCGCCGAGAAGATGCTGGAGCCGACAAACAGCCAGCACACCATCGCGCTGGTCTTGGCCGTCAGGTAGACCGACTCTCTCATCACCGTCATGTTCAGCCGCCGGTAGGCTGCGGCCAGCAGCAAGCCGCCCAGGGAGCCCATGGCGGCGGCTTCGGTGGGTGTGGCGAGTCCGAACACGATGGTGCCCAGCACCGCCAGAATCATCACCGCCAGCGGAAAGAACGAGCCCAGCAGCATCTTGAAAATCTCGAGCCGGGCGAAGCTGAAGTAGGCGTAAAAAATCGCCAGCGCCACAGCGCAACTGGCGAGCGCGACCCAACAGCTCAGCGCCTGCCCGCGCCGCTGAGCTTTT
>JBEGOC010000265.1:0-5520 GCA_041182225.1 Pseudomonadota bacterium
ACACCAACGACGGCGCTGGCGCTTGATGAAATGCCTATACTGAGTCGCTACCCCATCGCCAGGAACGCCCTATGACCGAAGCCTTTGTGTACGACGCCATCCGCACCCCGCGCGGCAAGGGCAAAAAAGACGGCAGCCTGTACGAGGTCAAGCCCATCAACCTGTTGGTCGGCCTGCTGACCGAACTGCAGCGGCGCAACGGGTTCGATACCGCTGCCGTGGACGATGTGGTGATGGGCATCGTCTCGCCGGTGGGCGACCAGGGCTCGGTGCTGCCCAAGGTGGCCGCGCTCAAGGCCGGTTGGGATGTGCGTTGTGCCGGGCTGCAGATCAACCGCTTCTGTGCCTCGGGGCTCGAAGCCGTCAACCTGGCGGCACAAAAGGTCCGCTCGGGCTGGGAAGACCTGGTGGTGGCCGGTGGCGTGGAGAGCATGAGCCGGGTGCCGATCGGCTCGGATGGTGGCGCCTGGGCCATGGACCCCGAAACCAACTCGGCCACCGCCTTTGTGCCCCAGGGCATTGGCGCCGACCTGATCGCCACGCTGGAAGGCTTCAGCCGCCAGGATGTGGACCGCTTTGCGCTGACCTCCCAGCAGCGCGCCAGCGCAGCACAAGGCGCCGGTTTTTTTGAACGGTCGGTGGTGCCGGTGCGCGATGCACTCGGCCAGGTCATCCTGGCGCAAGACGAGTTCATCAAGCCGAACAGCACGCTCGACGGCCTGGCCAGCCTCAAGCCCGCCTTTGAGCAGATGGGCGGCATGGGCTTTGACCAGGTGGCGCTCACCCGCTACCCGCAGGTGGAACGCATCCACCATGTGCACCACGCCGGCAACTCCTCGGGCATCGTCGATGGCGCCGCCGCGCTGCTGATCGGCTCGGAGGCGGCCGGCCGCAACCATGGCCTGACGCCGCGGGCCCGCATCGTGGCGGTGGCACTCAGCGGGGCCGATCCCACCATCATGCTCACCGGCCCGATGCCCGCCACCCGCAAGGCCCTGGCCAAGGCCGGCCTCACCGTAGACCAGATCGACCTGTTTGAAGTGAACGAGGCCTTTGCCGCCGTGGTGATGCGCTTCATGAAAGAGATGCAGGTGCCGCACGACAAGGTCAACGTCAACGGCGGCGCCATTGCCATGGGCCACCCGCTGGGGGCCACCGGCGCCATGATTCTGGGCACCCTGATCGACGAGCTGCACCGGCGCCAACTGCGCTACGGGCTGGCCACGCTGTGTGTGGGCGGTGGCATGGGCATTGCCACCATTGTGGAGAGACTCTGATGAAGACCATCCGCTACGCGCTGCAAGACGGCATCGCCACCGTCACTTTCGACGAGCCCGGCTCGCCCGTCAACACCATGTGCCAGCAGTGGCAGGACGACCTGCACGCGCTGGCCGCGCAGGTGCTGCAAGACCGTGCGGGCCTTCGCGGCATCGTGCTGACCTCGGCCAAGAGCACGTTTTTTGCCGGCGCCGACCTCAAGGCCACCATGCGCCTCACCCCCGCTGACGCCAGCGCCGTGTACGCCGGCATCGAGCGCGTCAAGCACGATTTCCGTACGCTGGAAACGCTGGGCATCCCGGTGGTGAGTTGCCTGAACGGCACCGCCCTGGGCGGCGGCTGGGAGGTGGCGCTGGTCGGCCACCACCGCATCGCGGTCGATGACGCGCGCATCCAGTTCGGCCTGCCCGAGGTCACGCTCGGCCTGCTGCCCGGCGCCAGTGGCGTCACCAAAATGACGCGCCACCTGGGTTTGCTGGGTGCCCAGCCCTACCTGGTCGAAGGCCAGCTGTTTTCACCGAAGGATGCGCTGGGCCTGGGGCTGGTGCATGCACTGGTGGCACCGGGCGCCAACGCGCAGGCCGAGATGCAGACCCAGGCCCTGGCCTGGATCGAGGCCCATCCTAGCGCCCAGCACCCCTGGGAGGCCAAAGACTACAAGGTGCCCGGCGGCACCCCGGCCAACCCCAAAGTGGCGGCCATGCTGCCAGTGGCGCCGGCCATGCTCAAAAAACAAACCCGCGGCCGCTACCCCGCGCCCGAGGCCATCCTGGCCTGCATGGTCGAGGGCCTGCAAGTCGATGTGCCCACCGCGCTGCGTATCGAGAGCCGCTACCTGGCGCAGCTGATCACCGGGCCCAACGCCCGCGCCATGATCAACACCTTCTTCTTCAACCTGAACGCCATCAAGAGCGGTCAGTCTCGCCCGGGCAAGTCGCCGCGCTACAAGCCCGCCCGAGTCGGCCTGCTGGGCGCGGGCATGATGGGCGCCGGCATTGCCTACGTGCAAGCCCGCAAAGGCATTGCCACCGTGCTCAAAGACGTGAGCCAAGAGAAAGCCCAGGTCGGCAAGGCCTACAGCGCCAAGCTGACCCAGGCCAGCGTGGCCAAAGGGCGCCTGAGCGAGACCGAGCGCGACGCGCTGCTGGCCCGCATCCAGCCCACCGCGCAGGTGGCCGACCTGGCCGGCTGCGACCTGATCATCGAGGCGGTGTTTGAGAACCGCGCGCTCAAGGCCCAGGTGACCCAAGAGGCCGAGCCGATGCTGGCACCGGGCGGCTTTTTTGCCTCCAACACCTCCACCCTGCCCATCAGCGGTTTGGCCAAGGCCAGTGTCGCGCCGGAGAAATTTGTCGGTATCCATTTCTTCAGCCCGGTCGACAAGATGAAGCTGGTGGAGATCATCCGCGGTGCGCAGACCGACGACGAGACCGTGGCACGTGCTTTTGATTATGTGCAGGCCATTGGCAAGCTGCCGATTGTGGTCAACGATGCACGCGGCTTCTTCACCAGCCGGGTGTTTGGCACCTTTGTCATGGAGGGCGCCGCCATGCTGGGCGAAGGCATCCCGGCCCCGGTGATCGAAAACGCCGGCATCCAGTGCGGCATGCCGGTGGGGCCACTGGCCGTGCTGGATGAAACCGCGCTCAGCCTGAGCCTGCATGTGATGGAGCAGACCATGGCAGATTTTGCGGCCGAAGGCAAAACCTACACCCCCACACCCGGCGAGCAACTGGTGGCCGACATGGTGCGGCACCATGGGCGCCCGGGCCGCGCCGGCGGCGGTGGTTTTTACGACTACCCGGCTGAAAAAGGCGCGCGCAAATCGCTGTGGCCGCAGCTCAAAACCCTGTTTGAAAAGCCCGATCAGCCCTGGGTCATGACCGACATCCAGGACCGGCTGCTGTACCGGCAGGCGGTGGAGACCGCCCGCTGCCTGAGCGAAAACGTGCTGACCAGCGTGGCCGAGGCCAACATCGGCTCCATCTTCGGCATCGGCTTTCCGGCCTGGACCGGCGGCGCCATGCAGTTCATCTACGGCATGGGGGTTGCGGCCTTTGAGCAGCGCGCGGCCCAGCTGTCGCAGCGCTTCGGCCCCGGCTTTGCGCTCAGCGACGAGGTGCGGGCCGCCATCCGGCGCTACCAACCGGTTCTATAGACTCGGGGCCTGCCCACTGACCCCGCCGGAGACCACCTTTGAACCGCATCACCAAAATTGTGCTGACCCTGGCCGCTCTCGCCGCACTGCTGGCCGGCCTGGCACTGGCTTTCCAAAAACCCCTGGCCACCTGGGTGCTGCACAAGATGGTGGAGCGCAACGCCGGGCGCGACATCATCCCCAGCCTGCCGGACGGGCTGCACCTGGCGCTGTGCGGCACCGGCTCGCCGTTTCCTGACCCGACGCGCGCCGGCCCCTGCTCGGCCATCATTGCCGGTGACCGGCTGTTTATCGTGGACGCCGGTGAAGGCAGCGCCCGCAACCTGGCCTACATGGGCATCCCGGCCGGCCGTATTGAGGCCATCTTCCTGTCCCATTTCCATTCCGACCACATCGACGGCCTGCCCCCCTTCATGCTGCAGCGCTGGGGTACCAGCAGCGCCCTCACCCCCACGCCCATTCACGGCCCGACCGGTGTGGACAAGGTGGTCGAGGGCTTTCGCGCCGCCTATGTGCTGGATTTTGGCTACCGCATCGCCCACCACTCTGAGCGCATCATGCCGCCCGGCGGCAGCGGCGGCAAAGGCATTCCGTTCGCGCTGCCGCCCGTGGGCCAGGGCGACCAGGTGGTGGTGCTGGACGACAAGGGCCTCAAGGTCACCGCCTTTCGCGTCAACCATGCACCCATCGAGCCTGCCGTGGGCTACCGCTTTGACTACAAGGGCCGCTCCATCGTGATCAGCGGCGACACTGTCAGCAGCCCCTCACTGGTCACAGCCGCGAAAGGCGCCGACATCCTGGTGCATGAGGCCCTGCAACCCAAGCTGCTGAAGCTGCTGGAGAACCAGTTCGAGTCCCGCAAGATGGACCAATTGACCCACGTGATGCGCGACATCGTCAACTACCACACCACACCCGAGCAGGCGGCCGCCCAGGCCAGCGCCGCCGGCGCCAAGCAACTGGTGTTCAACCATGTGGTGCCGCCGATGCCGCTGAGCTTTGCCTACCCGGCCTTCATGGGCGACGCCAAAGATTTTTACAAGGGCCCGATGACCGTGGGTGAGGACGGCATGCTGTTCAGCTTACCCGCCGGCGGCACCGACAGCAGCAGCCGCAGATTATTCTGAGACCGGCCATGACCACCCTCCTCCCCAGCATCCACAAAGACCGGGTGCTGCGCACCCCCGAGGCCCGCTTCGCCGGCCTGACCGACTTTCCCTACACCCCGCGCTACCTGGACCTCGACGGCCTGCGCGTGGCCTACATCGACGAAGGCCCGCGCGACGCGCCGCCGGTGCTGCTGATGCACGGCGAGCCCACCTGGTCCTACCTATACCGCAAGATGATCCCGGTGCTGGTCGCCGCCGGCCACCGGGTGCTGGTACCCGATCTCATCGGCTTTGGCCGCTCGGACAAGCCCTCGCACCCGGCCGACTACTCCTATGGCAACCATGTGCAATGGATGTGCGCCTGGATGGAGGCGGTTGACCTGCAGGGCGCCACCCTGTTCTGTCAGGACTGGGGCTCGCTGATCGGCCTGCGCATGCTGACCCACAGCCCGCAGCGCTTTGCCCGTGCGGTGGTCGGCAACGGCGGCCTGCCCACCGGCGGCGACCCCATCCCCAAGGCCTTTCTGATCTGGCGCGCCTTCGCCCGTTTCAGCCCCTGGTTTCCGATTGGGCGGATTGTCAAAACCGGCTGTGCCTCGCCCTTGAGCGATCAAGCTGTCGCGGCCTACGACGCGCCCTTCCCATCCCGCCGTTTCAAGGTTGGCGCACGTCTGTTCCCCACCTTCGTACCCACCACGCCGCAGGACCCGGAGTACGCCAACAACCTCGCGGCCTGGGACGTGCTCAAGCAGTGGGACAAGCCCTTCCTGACCCTGTTCAGCAGCCGCGACCCGATCACGCGGGGTGGCGAACGGGTGTTCCAGAAACGGGTGCCCGGCGCCGCCGGCCAAGCCCACGAAACCATCCGCCGCGCCGGTCACTTTCTGCAAGAAGACAAAGGCGCCGAAATCGCCGAAAAAATCGCCGCCTTCATCGCCGCCACGCCCGCTCCGCCAAGCCACCCATGAACACCTT
>JBEGOC010000266.1:0-3593 GCA_041182225.1 Pseudomonadota bacterium
GTTCAGCCGCCCACAGCCGTCCCTGTGGCTCTGCCACCTGCACACACAGCAGCCGCTGCACCACCAGCCCCTGCGCCTGCAAAGCCGGCCCGAACGGCAGATGCGGCGGCCCGACCAGCACCAGCGCGCCGGCGCCAGCCTGCTGCAGCCGCACCAGCGTCGGCATCAACAGCCGCCACTCGGCGTGCAGCCCGGGCGGCTGCAGCACCTCACTGAGTGCATCGAGCGGCCAGCCGCCCCCCGGCAGCACCGCATCCAGCGCCGCGTGGCCGCTGGCCAGCGTGGCGCCGGGCGTGCCGCCCAGCGCATCGGCGCGCCACACTGCCTCGCCCAGCACCGCCCAGGCGCTGGCCCCGGTTTGCGTCATGTCCCATCCTCCTTGTCATTGGTACGGCCCTGTTGCCAGAGCCGGGTTGGCATCGTCTCAATACTGTATTTATGAAAGGGGTATCCACTTAGCTCCAGTTGATGCAAAATAACTGGATGGAAACCCAGATAGTAGCGCCAATCCCGGGCAAGGACTACCCCCAGACTTGGAATGAATTTCTCGACTGGTTTGGCACCGAGGATGCGTGCCTGACCTACTTGGAGCGGCTTCGATGGGCAAACGGATTTGTCTGTCCGAAATGCGGCAGCGTCGCTGAAGCCTACCGTGCCAGCCGCACCCGGCTGATGTGTCGCGACTGCCAGCGGCAAAGCACCGTGACATCCGGGACCATCTTCGACAAGACCCGCACGCCTTTGCGCGTCTGGCTGGCGGCCGCGTGGTACCTGACCAATCAAAAGCAGGGCGTAAGTGCCCTGGGATTGCAGCGCGTGCTGGGCTTGGGCAGCTACCAGACCGCTTGGACCATGCTGCACCGGTTTCGTCGTGCCATGGTCCGCCCGGGCCGCGACCAACTCAAAGGGCTGGTCGAGGTGGATGAGACCTATGTGGCCATCAGCGACCGCAAACGGCCCATCTCACCAGTGGGACGCAAGAGCAGCACGAGCGACGTGCTGGTGGTCATGGCCGTGGAGATACTGCAGCCCAAAGGATTCGGCCGCATCCGTCTTCGCCGCATCGAACAAGACTCCGCGTCCCACGTGATTCCGTTTGTTCAAGAGGTCGTTGTGCCAGGCGCCCAAGTGCGTACCGATGGCTCCGCCGCCTACCGTTCTCTGGGCGACCTGGGCTATGAACACCAACGCACGGTGATGCTCGGCTCTGACGTGCCCGCGCATGTGTCCATGGCCGGGGTGCATCGCGTGGCGTCGCTGGTCAAGCGCTGGATCTTGGGCACGCACCATGGCTCGGTTCAGCCCGAGCATCTGGATGCCTACCTCGATGAATTCGTGTTCCGCTTCAACCGCCGAACTTCCAGTTCGCGAGGCATGTTGTTCTACCGCCTGCTGCAGCAAGCGGTGGTCACCGCGCCGGTCACCTATGGCGACGTCGTGTCCAAGAACTGATATTCCTGGCTTCCACGGTGCAATACTCGATATACTGGGTTTATGATCAGTAGTCGTAGTCTACTGGAGCTAAGCGGATACCCCTTATTTATGAACAGTATAGTGACATGACGGGGTTGCGCCAGTTCCAAGTGCCCGGCCAGGCGCTGCCTAGAATGACCGCATGCATCCCGGCCCTGTGTTCACCCCTGTCGCCGAGGCCTGGGGCGCTGCCCTTCAGCGCCGGGCAGCGAGCTGGTGGCACCTGCTGTGCTTTGCCACCGTGGCGCTGGTGCTGGCGCTCTCGCCCTCCACCTACCGGCGCGCCAACCGCCTGACCATGGCCGCCCACCTGCACCGCAGCAGCTGGGAGGTGCTGCCCTGGTTCAGCGCGCTCAGCGCCCTGTTGAGCCTGGTGCTGATTCACATCGTGCTGGTGTCGGCGCTGAGCTACGGCCTCTCCAGGTACGCGCTGGAAATGGTGGTGCGGGTGCTGGTGCTGGAGCTGATCCCCTTGTCCGCCGCGTTGTTTGTGGCACTGCGCACTGGCATGGTGGCGGTGGTGGCCCCAGGGCCGGCGCTGCTGCTGGCCCCGAGCGCACTGACGGCACCTGCCCTGGCGCGGCTGCAGCAGGACCTGGTGCCACGCCTGCTGGCGATTGGCTTCAGCGTGCTGACACTGGCGGCCTGCAGCAGCGCCATCGCCCTGGTGCAGGCTTACCTGATGGTGCACGGGCTCACGCTTTGGGGTCTGCCGGGTTTCACGCGCACGGTGGGCCATGTGTTCAGCCTGAGTGTGACCCTGGGGCTGGGCCTGAAAACCTTGCTGTTCAGCCTGGCCGTGGCGCTGGTGCCGATGGCCGCTGCCCTTGAAGCCCGCGCCCAAACCGCCGACCCTAATGGGCTGCAGCCTGGCGCCGTGCGCCTGTTCCTGGTGCTACTGCTGATCGAAGCCGCCTCACTGGCCGTCAAATACTTTTGAGGCTCCACCATGCCGCCCCTGCCTGATACACCCAACGCGCCGGCTGCGTCCGACCCGGCTCCGCTCAATGGCCCCCTGCCCCGCCACGTCGGGCTGAAAGCGGCCGCCCTGCTGCTGCTGGTGACCGGGCTGGTAGCGGGCTTTCTGCTGTATGTGATGTACGCGCGCGGCCTGTTTGAGAGCACGCAGCAGCTGGTGCTGCTGGCCGATGACTCCGAGGGCGTGCTGGTTGGCTCGGACATCACCTTCTCGGGCTTTCCGATCGGGCGGGTACGCCGCATCGAGCTGGGCGCGGACGGCCGGGCCCGGCTGGTGATCGATGTGGCGCGCAAGGACGCGCATTGGCTGCGCACATCGAGCGTCTTCACGCTGGAGCGCGGTATGGTGGGCGAGCCGCGCATCCGCGCCTTCAGCGGCATCCTGAGCGACCCGCCGCTGCCGGAAAACGCCGAGCGGGTGGTGCTGCGCGGGGACACCAGCGCCGAGATCCCGCGGCTGGTGGCCTCCACCCGCGCCCTGCTGGAAAACCTGGACGCCATGACCGCACCGAACGCCAGCATCAACACCACCCTGGCCAGCCTGAGCACGCTCAGTGCCCGACTCAACGGCCAGCACGGCATGCTGACCGGGCTGCTGGGCAGCGAGGACAAGGCGCGCAAGATCATCACTGTGATTGACAACACCAACGCCCTACTGGCGCGCTCGGACGCCCTGGTGGCCCAGTCGGACGCCCTGATGGCGCGCGCCAACGGCCTGCTGGCCAACACCGACCAGCGCCTGTTTGGCAGCGCAGGCCTGGCCGATGACGCGCAGACGGCGGTGCGGCAACTGAGCGGGGTGCTGGGCGATGCGCGCAACAGCCTGCGCCAGGTCGATACGCTCTTGGCCGCGGCGCAGGCGGTGGCCGGCAATGCCCGGCTGGCCACCACCGACCTGGGCCAGCTGCGGACCGAGGTGGAGACCAGTCTGCGCAGGGTGAGCCAACTGGTGGACGACATCAACCGCAAATGGCCGTTTGCGGGCGACAAGGCGCTCAAACTGCCATGAGGCTACGGCCCCGCCCCCTTACCCTGCGGTGGCGCGGCGCTGGCCTGTGTCTCGCCCTGCTGCTGGGCGCCTGCGCCAGCGGGCCGCCAGCGCCCGAATGGCAGGCTCAGGCGCACAGCGAATTACGGACCGT
>JBEGOC010000267.1:0-7108 GCA_041182225.1 Pseudomonadota bacterium
GCCGGGGCCGGGGCCGCCGGGGCAGCAACAGCAGGGGCTGCTGGTGCAGCCGCTGCGCTGACATAAGGGCCGGGGTCGGCGCAGGCCGGCAAGGCCGGCACCGGCTTGACCTCTTTGCCCGCCGCCTTGGCCGTCTTGGCCGTATGCGCGACCACCCGGTCTTGCGCCTTGCACAGCAGGTAGCCATCGACCTTGCCAGCCCAGGCGGTCTTGGCTGCGGCCTCGGCCGCCTTGGCTTTGGCTTCGTCCGACAGGGCCGGCAGTTTGGCCAGCGCCGAAGCGCTCCAGAGCACAGCAGTACCAGCCAACAGCAGGAGTTTCACGGTGGGTTTCATACGGCTTGCCTCACGGGAAGGGGTTGTGCGGTGGCAGGCAGGGCTGAGCGCTGCGCCGGAATCTTGCCACTGTGAATGTCATCCAGCCACAGTTCGTGGTGCTCCTTGGCCCAGGTTTCGTCCACATAGCCGGTGCGCATGGCCTTGTAAGCGCCTTGCATGCCGATGGTACCCATGTAGATGTGGCCCAGGAACATGGCCATCATCAGCACCGCAGCCGCAGCATGCACCATGTGGGCGATCTGCATGGTGCCGCGCTCATAGAGCAGCGAGGGCAGCAGTTTGTCGAGCACCAGGCCAGAACCCACCACCACCAGGCCCAGCAGGAAGACGCCGGCCCAGAACAGCACTTTTTCCCCCGCATTGAAACGGTGCGAGGCAATTTCCTTGCCGCCAAACAAACCGCCGCCATGCACCAGCCAGCGCAGGTCTTCGGCTCGCGGCAGGTTGTCCCGCGCAAAGGTGATGATCACCACCACCAGCGACACGGCAAACACCGGCCCGGCAAAGTTGTGTGCATTCTTCAGGGCAAAGCTGAGCCAGCCAAACAGCGTGGCGCCGACCACCGGCAGAATGACAAACTTGCCAAACGCCATAACCAGGCCCGACACCGCCAAGATGCAAAAGGCAATGGCGTTGGCCCAGTGCGCCGAGCGCTCTAGCGGCGTGAAGCGCTCGATCTTGCGACCGGTCTCGGCCCCGTGCAGTGGCAGACTGCCCTTGCGCCAGTAAAAAATGGCAATTGCCCCCAACACGATCAGCATCACCGCCGCGCCGTAGGGAATGATCCAGTTGTTGCGCACCTGCCGCCAGGCATCACCGGCGTTGGTGAGGGTAGAGCCCGGGTACTGCACAAAGGGCTGGATCAGGTTACCGGCCTCGGGCGTGGGCAGGCTGGTGTAGCCGGTGGCGCCAGCGCCAACCTGTCGCCACATCGGCGCGTTGTTGCCGGGCTGCACCTTTTCGCGTTCGGCATTGGTCTGCTTGGCGTAGCCGGGATCGGCGCTGGCGTCCGGCTTGACCTCCATGATGTTCTGGCTCTTGATGCCACCCACATCTGCCGCAGCTGGCGCAGATGCGGCGGTCACCGCCTGGGTCTGCGCCAGCGCAGGGCCGCCCAGCAGGGCCAGCACCAACACAAGGGGCAAGGCTTTGTTCATGCGGGTCTCCCCTCAGTTGCTGCGGCTATGGTCATTTTGCCCATATTGGGTCCGTGCCTTGAGCTGCGACTCCCAGCTGGTCTTGTCACCGGGTTTCCAACCAGCCACGGTGTAGGGCTTGCCGGTGCCCAGCGATGGCGCCGTGTCCTGCGCCGGGGTGCCCAGCGACTGGGGCTTCTCGCTGCAGGCCGTCAGGCCGGCAGCGGCAATCAGGATCAACAGGTATTTCATGATTTCACCCCGGCGGCGGGCTGGCCCGCCTGTTTGGCGCCGTAGGCGGTGCCCCAACCCCAGACCTCGGCCCCCTTGCCGCGCTTGAGCACCCGGTTGCGCAGGATGTCGGCGACCACGTCGCCATCGCCCGCCAACAGCGCTTTGGTGGCGCACATCTCGGCACAGGCCGGCAATTTGCCTTCGGCCAGCCGGTTGCGGCCGTATTTCTCGAACTCGGCCTGGCTGCCGTTGGCCTCGGGGCCGCCCGCGCAAAAGGTGCACTTGTCCATCTTGCCGCGTACGCCAAAAGTGCCTTGCGAGGGGAACTGAGGCGCACCGAACGGGCAGGCATAGGAGCAGTAGCCGCAGCCGATGCACACGTCTTTGTCATGCAGCACCACACCCTCGTCGGTGCGGTAAAAGCAGTTGACCGGGCAGACGGCCATGCAGGGCGCATCGCTGCAATGCATGCAGGCCACCGAGATCGACTTTTCGCCGGGCACACCGTCATTGAGGGTGACGACGCGGCGCCGGTTCACGCCCCAGGGCACCTCGTGCTCGTTTTTGCAAGCCGTGACGCAGCCGTTGCACTCGATGCAACGCTCGGCGTCGCAGATGAATTTCATTCTTGCCATCGTGTTCTCCAGTCAGTTCGGTCGGGCGCGGGCGTCAGGCTTTTTCGACGTTGCAGACCGTGGTCTTGGTTTCCTGCATCATGGTCACGCTGTCATAACCGTAGGTGGTGGCGGTGTTGATCGCCTCACCACGCACCACAGGTGCGGCGCCATTGGGGTAGTAGGCCAGCATGTCGGCACCCTGCCAGTGCCCCGAGAAGTGGAAGGGCATGAACACGGTATCCGGCCCGACCCGCTCGGTCACCATCGCCTGCACATTGAGCCGGGCCCCGGTGGGGGTGGACACCCAGGCCCGCTCGCCGTTGCGAATGCCCTTGGCGGCGGCCACCTTGGGGTTGATTTCGATGAACATCTCTTGTTGCAGCTCGGCCAGCCAAGGGTTGGAGCGGGTTTCCTCACCGCCGCCCTCGTACTCGACCAGACGGCCCGAGGTCATCACCAGCGGGAACTTCTCATGAACCTTGTCGGCGATGTTCTTGTCCTGAACGGTCTTGAACAAGGTGGGCAGGCGCCAGAAAGCCTTTCTATCGTCATGGGTCGGGTACTTGGCCTGCAGGTCGGCCCGGTTGCCGTACAGCGGCTCGCGGTGCTGCGGAATGGCGTCGGGGAAGTTCCAGACCACGGCGCGCGCCTTGGCGTTGCCGAACGGGTGGCAACCGTGGCCCTTCATGAAGACGCGGATCATGCCGCCCGATGAATCGGTCTTCCAGTTCTTGCCCTCGGCAGCGGCTTTCTCGGGGTCAGTGAGTTCGTCCCACCAGCCCAGTTTCTTGAGCAGCACATGGTCCAGCTCGGGGTAGCCGGTGGTGATGTCGGCACCCAGCGAGTGCGAGCCGTCTTCGGCCAGCAGGCTCTTGCCTTCGCGCTCCACACCGAAATTGGCGCGGAAGTTACCCCCGCCGTCCATCACGTGCTTGGAGGTGTCGTACAGGTTGGGCGAGCCCGGGTGCTTGAGCGCCGAGGTACCCCAGCAGGGCCAGGGCAGGCCAAAGTAGTCGCCGGTGAAGTCGTAGCCGGTTTCCTTGTCGGTGCCGGCCTTGGCCTTGAGGGTTTTGACGTCGAACAGGTGCATGTTGCGCATGTGCGCCTTCAGGCGCTCCGGGCTTTGGCCGGTGTAGCCAATGGTCCAGACACAGCTGTTGATTTCGCGCAGGATGTCTTCGGGCACGGGCTCATCCATGCCCTTGACCTTTTGCATCTTGTAGTTCTTGGACAGCTCCTTGCCAAAGCCCAGGCGGTCGGCAAACTGCTGCATGATCATGTGGTCGCTGCGGCTCTCCCACAACGGCTCGATCACTTTTTCGCGCCACTGGATCGAGCGGTTGGAGGCGGTGCAGGAGCCGCTGGTCTCGAACTGGGTGGCCGCCGGCAAGAGGTAAACCGCGCGGTTGGCGTTCAGGTCTTCGGGTTTGCCGGGCATGGCGGCCATGGCAGCCGTGGCCGATGGGTAGGGGTCCACCACCACCAGCAGGTCGAGCTTATCCATGGCCCGCTTCATTTCCAGGCCGCGGGTTTGCGAGTTGGGCGCATGGCCCCAGAAGAACACGCCGCGCAGGTTCGGGTCCTGGTCGATCAGCTCGTTTTTCTCCAGCACACCATCGATCCAGCGCGACACCGTGATGCCGGGCTTGCTCATCATGGCTGGCGACGCAAACTGCTTTTTGATCCACTCGAAGTCGACGCCCCAGGCCTTGGCGAAGTGCTTCCACGAGCCCTCCACAATGCCGTAATAGCCGGGCAAGGAGTCCGGGTTGGGGCCGACGTCGGTGGCGCCCTGCACGTTGTCGTGGCCGCGGAAAATGTTGGTGCCGCCGCCCGACTTGCCCACGTTGCCGAGCGCCAGTTGCAGGATGCAGCTTGCGCGCACCATGGCATTGCCGGTGGTGTGCTGCGTTTGGCCCATGCACCACACGATGGTGCCGGGCCGGCTCTCGTGCAGCATGGTGGCGACCTTGATCATCTGCGCCTCGGTCACGCCACAGGCTTCTTCGACCTTGTCCGGCGTCCACTTGCTCATCACGTCTTCACGGACCTTGTCCATGCCGTAGACGCGATCATTGATGTACTGCTTGTCTTCCCAGCCGTTCTTGAAGATGTGATGCAACAGGCCGAACAGGAAGGGGATGTCGGAGCCGGAGCGGATGCGCACGTACTCGTCGGCCCGGGCGGCGGTGCGGGTGAAGCGTGGGTCCACCACGATCATCTTGGTGCCGTTTTCCTTGGCGTGCAGCATGTGCAGCAGGCTGACCGGGTGCGCCTCGGCGGCGTTGGAGCCGATGTACAACGCGACCTTGCTGTTCTGCATGTCGTTGTACGAGTTGGTCATGGCGCCATAACCCCAGGTGTTGGCGACGCCAGCCACGGTGGTGGAGTGGCAGATGCGGGCCTGGTGGTCGCAGTTGTTGCTGCCCCAGAAGCTGACGAACTTGCGCAGCAGGTAGGCCTGCTCGTTGTTGTGCTTGCTCGAACCCACCCAGTAAATTGAGTCCGGCCCGCTGGCCTTGCGCAATTCCAGCAACTTGGCGCTGATCTCGGTCAATGCGGTGTCCCAGCTGATGCGCTCGTACTTGCCGTTGACCAGCTTCATGGGGTAGCGCAGGCGGAATTCGCCGTGGCCGTGTTCGCGAAGCGCGGCACCCTTGGCGCAGTGGGCACCGAGGTTGATCGGCGAATCAAACACCGGCTCTTGCCGTACCCAGACGCCGTTTTCCACCACCGCGTCCACTGCGCAGCCAACCGAGCAGTGGGTGCAGACCGTGCGCTTGACCTCGATCTTGCCGTCGCCCACGGCCACGGCCGCGCCAGCGGCGTGAGATTTTTTGACCAGCGTGAGGCCGGAGGCGGCGATGCCCACACCCACCCCCAGGCCGGAGCGGCGCAGGAACATGCGTCGGTCCATGGTGGGCAGGGCCTGCGACAGGCCGCGGCGCAGGCTGTGCACAAACGGGGAACGGGCCGGGCTGTCGGCGGTGGCAATTTTTTTGGTCAGCAACATGGGGTTCTCCAAAAACCGCTCAGACCCGGGTGGTCTGGTAATAACGCTTGACGTGCTCGCTGAGCGAATAGCCGCCGCCCTTGTCAGGCGCCGGCTTGGGCGCGACGGCCACGGGCGCCGGGGCCGGCGCCTTGAGCAGGCTGGCCGAGGCCGCCACCGCACCGGCGGCGGATGCGGTCAGAAAAAAACTGCGGCGTGAGCCTTGGGCGGGACGGTCGGACATCGTGTTCTCCTGATGATGCGCAAGACTATGCAGAGGTTTGCATAGCCCCGTTTGACTTTAGCCGAAACAAAACCCTTGCGGCCGCTTATTTGAGGCGACCTAGGGTAACTACCAAGTCCTCCCGGAAGGGACGACGCCGGAATTGGTCGGCCGAGCCAGCCGGGCTCAGGCCAACATGTCAAAGCCCTGGGCTTCCACGTCCATGAACGCACGGGTCAGGCCGGCCAGCGCGGCATAGAAACGCGCCTGGGGGTGCTGTTCGATGTCGTTGCACATCCGGCCCACCCAGGGCTGCAGGTGCTGGCTGAAAAACTCACGCTGGCGGGTCAGGTTGGCCACCGTCACATCGTCGCCGGCGATCAGGTAACGCATCACCTCGCACAGGCAGGCCACGTGGTCTTCGGTCTCGGACATGGCGTCATCGCGCGCCAGGCCCAGCCCGGCCAGGTCGGTGCGCAGGCGCGCCAGCGGCTTCTCATTGAGGAAACCGCTCAAATAATGCGAACCGTACAGGTAGACCTCGGGCTTGCCGATGCCGCCGAACAGGGTGTCGAACTCCTGCGCGATAGCCCCATCGGGCAGGCTGCGCGACAGCCCGACCAGCACGCGCCAGGGCTCCTCCAGCAAGGCGCCCGCCGCCGGTGCCTCGGTGGCGGCGGCGCGCAGCTGGGCCAGCAGGTCCGGGCTGGGCGCTGCGTAGTACAGCAGGGCCAAAACGCCGTACAACTCGGCACGGGCGGTCTCTTCATCGAGCGCGCTGCTGGTGGGGGGGGCGTGGGGCGTCATGGTCAAAGGTCGGTGATGCGGGTTTCATTGCTGGCCGAATGCAGGTCGATCACCCGGCAGTCGCCGCACATCTTGAGCCGCTCCAGCGCAGCACCCTGGAACATGCTGTGGCCGGCCAGCTTGCCCAGCATGGCCTCGACCGCCTTGAGGGTACCAAAGGGTTTGCTGCAGCGGATGCAGGCATAGGGTTTCATTTCGTTGAGCAGCAACGGCTCGTTGCGCTGCGGCGCCAGGTTGAGTTGCGGCAGCAAGGTCAGCGACTTTTCCGGGCAGGTGCTGACGCACAGGCCGCATTGCACACAGTTTTTCTCAATGAAACGCAGCTGCGGCGCGAGCGGGTTGTCCTGCAGGGCGCTGGCCGGGCAGGCGCTGACGCAGCTCAGGCACAGGGTGCAGGTGGCTTTGTTGAGGCTCAAGGCGCCGAGCGGCGAGCCGGCCGCAGGCAGCGCAATCACGCCGGCGCGGGTGGGCGCCTGGGCCATCAGGTGGTCCAAGGCCAAGGCAAGGGTGGCGCGCTTGTCGGCCTGCACGGCAAAGCTGGCGCTGCGCGCCACACCCTGGGCCGATGGCACCTGCAGCGCCCGGTCCAGCGCCGCCAGGTCGCGCGCATCGCGGGCCTGCAGCAAGCGCACATGCTCGCCGGCAAAACCGAGCCCGGTCAGGATGGCCTGGGCCACGGCGATCTGTTCCTGCAGCGCCTGCCGGTATTGCGGCGCTTCTTCCTCGGTCAACAGGATCCAGACCTGCGAGGCGCCATACGC
>JBEGOC010000268.1:0-3414 GCA_041182225.1 Pseudomonadota bacterium
GTGACGATTCCGGCCGGCGCAGCCGTGGTGTTCGACAGCGAGGTCGGCCCTACCCAACTGCAAAGTCTGACCAGTGCGGGCTCTTTGAGCATTGCGGGTGGCAGCCTGGCGGTGGCCGGTAGCCTGAGTACGCCCACCTACGCGCAGTCTGGTGGCGTGGTCTCGGGGGCTGGGGCGCTGACTGTGAGCAGCAGCTTCAGCCAGAGCGGCGGCAGCATTACTTTGGCCGGCGCCGTTGACATCACCCAGCTTGCCGGTAACCTGGCCGTGGGCGCGATCAGTGCGGCCGCCATCAAACTCAGCGCGCCCAGCGGTGCCATCAGCCAAAGGGCGGCCTTGGTCACGACCGGTTTGCTGACCACCCAGGCAACGGGTGCTACGACCCTGACGGACACCGGCAACCGCATCGCTGCGTTCACGACCAACAGCGGCGGCAGCGTTGCCCTCAGTAACGGTGTACCGATTGATCTGCAAGGCCTGCTCGCCAGTTCCGGTGATGTGACTGTCAACAACATCGGCGGCATCAACACCAGCGGCGCCGTGGCTGCGCCCAGTGGCGCCGTCTCGCTCACCGCCAACAGCCCGCTCACCGTTGGCACCGCTGGCGTTCAGGCCTTGGGCGACATCAGTCTGACGGCCACCAACCTGACCAGTGCGGGCAACCTGACCCTCAGCGGCGCCGTGGTTTCTACCAGTGGTTCAGTCAATCTGAGCGCGGCCAACAACCTGGTGCAAAACAGTGCCATCAGTGCGGCCCAAGCGATCAACGTCCGCGCTGGCAGCGGCACCCTCAGTTTTGGTGCCAGCGCCACCAGCGACGCCAAGTCCATCAGTTACCTGCTCAACGGTCTGGCCGCTGCAGCACCGCCCCGGCTCAACAACCCAGTGCCCGACAGTGTGGCCCCGACCAACTTCGTGACGGCATTCCTGGACGTGTTTGACCAAGCCCTGAGTGAGCCGGTGGTGGCCACCAGTGCGCCGGCCAAGCCGGCGGCCAGCGAAGCGGATAAAGCTGCTGACAAGACCGCAGAGAAGGCGACTGACAAGGCGACTGATGCCAGCACCGACAAGGTCGCCCAGGCCAAGGACAAAGAGAAAGACAAGGAGAAGGAAAAAGAGAAAGCGGAAGTGGTGATCGGAGGTAATGTCTGCACGCCATCCTGACCCCCCAAAGCCCCCAAAGCCGCCTGACCTGGCGAGCCGCCCCCTGGTCGGTCTGGTTAATGCTGTTGGCTTGGCTGCTGACCGGCAGCCCTGGGGCCGTTCGTGCCCAGCCGGCGGGCGAGGTGGAGTTTGTGCGCGGCGTGGCCTTTGCCCAGACCGGTGTGCAATTGCCGCGCGCCATGGGCAAGGGCCTGGCGTTGAAAGAGGGCGACCGCCTCACCACGGGCGAGGGCGCCACGGCGATCCTCAAGCTGGCCGACGGCACCCGCATGACCTTGCGGCCCAACTCCGAGATGGTGGTGCAGGTGTACAAGTACGCCGAGAACGCCAGTGGCGACGACAACAGCATGGTGCTGCAGCTGCTGCGTGGCGGCTTTCGCACCATCACCGGCCTGATCGCCAAAGGTTCGCCCGATGCTGCCAAGGTGCAGACCAGCACCGCCACCATCGGCATCCGCGGCACTGACTTTGACGCCCGCTTGTGCGGCCAGGACTGCAAGGCCGAGTCCTCCAAGATACAGGGTGCAGCCAGCCCCAATGCCATCCTGGCCAGCGCCAAACTGGTGGTGGCGCAGGGCGATATCTTTGCGGTGGCCGAGGGTGGCGCCCGCCGACGCCTGGTGGTGGGCGGCAGTGTCTATGTGGGCGACCGGATTGAGACTGGCGCCGGCGCCAGGGCCGTGTTGGTGTTCCGTGACGACAGCCGCCTGACCGTGGGGCCGAGCTCGAAGTTCTTGATGGAAAACTTTGTCTACGATGAGAAAAACCCCGAAGACGGCCGCTTTTTAGTGTCCTTGCTGACGGGCACCATGCGGGCGTTGACCGGCTTTGTGGGCAAAGCCAACCCGAAAAACGTGGGTTTCACCACATCCACCGCCACCATTGGCATCCGTGGCACCGGCTTGGACCTGGACTGTGGCAGCACCGGCAGCTGCAGCTTCTTCACCTGGCTGGGCTCGATCACGGTCACGCCGAGCGGACAGACTGCCCTGCAGGTGCTGCAGTCCGGCCAGGGCCTGTTTGTGAGTGCCGCCGGCATCCGCCCCATCACCGCGCCCACGCTGGAGAGCCTGCCCCGCCCGGATACGGTGCCAGCCAACACCAAGGAGTTGTTTGGCGCAGCCAAGGCCACGCCAGCGCCGACGGCGGCCGGGGACAAGGCCGCTGACAAGGCAGCGGACACCCCTGCCGACAACAAGACCGATAACAAGGCCAACAACAGATCAGACACCCCGACCCGGAGCGACACCCCGGCTGTTGCCTCGGCCGCTGCCACGCCGACTGCCCAACCAGCACCGGCCGCTGCCCCGCCCAGCCTGGCTGATGAGCCCGGTCTGTTTGTGACCGTGCGCGATGGTCACGTGGAGGTGACCTCGCGCAACGAAACCATCCACCTGGGGCGCGGCGAGACCGGCTTTGCGGCAGCGGATGGGCGGACCGGCCGCCCGGCGACGATTCCGCTGTTCATCCAGTATGACAAAGTACCTTTGCCCACCAACACCAATGCGGCAGTGCAGAGCATCATCAAGCAGCTGAGCGAGAAGCCCAGCAACCAGTGCCGCTGAGCCCAGCCGCCCACTGTGCACGCTGTCCAGCACCTTTTTGCCAACAAAACACCACCATGAGCCAAATCGCCAACAACCGGCCTGAGTCCCGCCAGCGGCGCCGGGCACGCCCGCTCATCCGGCCCTTGATGCTGGCCCTGCTGGCGAGCGCGCTGCCAGTGCTGGCACAGCAGGCCGCACCGCCGCCGGCCACTGCCACGGTGCCGCAGGCGACCGGGGCCACCACGCGGTTTCCGATTCGCGGCTTCGAGGTCAGCGGTGACGTGCCGATCACGCCGGCCCAGATCAATGCCGTGCTCGACAGTTTCATTGGCGAGGGCAGCCTGATCACCCTGCAGCAGGCCACCGGTGAGCTGGAAAATGCGCTCAAATTGGCGGGCTACGAGCTGCACCGCGTCTCGTTGCCGCCGCAGGACCTGGGCGGTGTGGTCAAGCTCGAGATCGTCCGCTTCTCGCTGGGCAAGATCACGGTGGAGGGCAACGAGCGCTTCACGGAAGCCAATGTGCGCGCCAGCCTGCCTGAACTGAAAGAGGGGCAGGCGCCCAACTTCCGCACCCTGGCGGTACAAACCGCCATTGCCAACGAGAATCCGGCCAAGCAGGTGCAGGTCTCGCTCAAGGAGTCGGATGAGGCCGACAAGATTGACGTCAGGCTCGTGCTCAAGGAGAGCGACCCGCTCAGTTT
>JBEGOC010000269.1:0-4382 GCA_041182225.1 Pseudomonadota bacterium
CGCCCTTGGGGTTGGCCGATTCGGCCTTGATCTGGGCATAGGTCTCGCCCGAACTCTTGCGCGTCATGTCGACGGCAATGCCGGTCTTCTTCTCGAACTCGGTCTTGGCCTGCTGGCACCAAGCCTCGTCGGAGCTGCAGTACAGCGTCAGCTTGCCTTGCGCAAAGGCGGGTGCAGCCAGCAGGCCGAGGGTCACGGCGAGCAGGCCGGATAGGGTGGAATAACGCATGGAAAATCTCTCCAACATCGACGAGGCTTGCCCGAGCGGCACGGCCACAACAGCTTTGTATTGTGACAAATTCGTGACGCTGGTCTATCCGTACAAACCAGCATCGGCCGGCGGACCGTGGATTCGTCGCTCTTCAGGGCGCGTCGGCCATCAGCCCATGCAGCGCGGGGTAGAGGTCAGCGGCACAGGCCACCAGCAGCCCCCCTGAGCGGATGCCTTCCGGGGTGAAAAAGTCGTTGGCCCGCCCGCCGGCTTCAGTGACCAGCAGAATGCCGGCGGCGCAGTCCCAGGCGTTGATGTGCAACCCGGCGTAGCCGTCGACCCGACCGGCGGCCACGTCGGCCAGCCCCAGCGCGCCCGAGCCACGCCGGGTGAAGGCGCAGCCGGCGCCCAGCAGTGCTGCCGCCTTGCCCAGGTAGGCGGCGGGCGCTCGGCGCGGCGACCAGCCCAGCTCCACCGTGGCGCCATTGAGCGCGCCGGTGCTGCGGGCCCGGATCGGCCGGCCGTTGAGCCAAGCGCCGGCGCCCAGGCCGGCGCTGTACAGTCGGTTCATCAGTGGGTCAAACAGCACGCCCAGCACCGGCTTGCCGCCCTCCAGATAGCCGATCGAGATGCACCAGCGCGGCACATCGGTGGCGTAGTTGGCAGTGCCGTCGATCGGGTCAACCAGCCAGAAGTTGCCCGCGCCGCCCACCGCGTCCTGCCCGCCCATTTCTTCGCCCACCACCAGGTCGCCGGCAAAGGCCTGCGCCACCTCGGCCCGGATCAGCTGTTCGACTGCCAGGTCAGCCTGGGTCAGCACATCGTGTGCGCCTTTGGCACTGATCTGCAGCTGCGCCGCTTCTTTCACGGCGAGTTCGCCGCATTGGCGCGCCAGGCGGATGGCGAACGCCAGCCGGGCGGCCAGGTGAGCGGGTAGCGGGGTGGTGGTCATAGGGTCGACGGATCGGTTCAGAGTTTGAGCGTGGCCGGCAGGTATTTGGCCAGCAGATCTTCGTAGTAAGGCTTGAGTTCGGCTAAAACGGGCGGGTTCGGGTTCTTGGAGTACAGGTCGTAGGGGTTGAACTTCTGCACCCAGGGCAGGTTGGCTTCGTCGCGGGCATCGGTCAGGTGCCGGTATTGCCCCTCCCGGTGCCAGGCGTAAAACGAGTGGTAGCGGATCATGTACTGCGCCGGCTCCGGCAAATAGTCCTTGAGCAGGTGGTACAGGTATTCGTCATGACCCCAGGACATGTGCACCTGGTCCAGCCCGCAGTTGGCGCTGTAAATGCCAAGCTCGCTGTTGTAGCGGCTGTCGCGGCTGTCAGGGTTGGCGGCAAAAAACTCCGGGTAGACAATGCGGTCCGAGTGGCGGCAGCCGACCGGAAAGGTATCGCCCACCACCGCCCATTGCGGCTCGCCAAACAGGCACAGCACCTTGCCCAGGTCGTGCACAAAGCCGGTCAGCACAAACCAGTCGGGGTGGCCGTCGGCGCGAATGGCTTCGGCGGTTTGCAGCAGATGGCTGATCTGGGGCAGGTTGATGTCCGGGTCCGACTCGTCGACCAAGGTATTCAGGTAGTCCAGCCCCTCCCAGGGCGTCATTTCGCGTTGCCTGAACTGCAGCCACTTGTCTTTTTTGCCGAGCACAAAGTCCAGGGTTTGGTGCGTGTGGTTGTTGCGGTAGAACTCGCGCACCCGGTCGATGCCCGGTTGCGTGTAGTCGCGGTAGGCGGCTCGACTCGGTTCGTCAGCCAGAAGGTGGGGGGCAGCCAGGGTGTCTGACATAGGGTGTCCTCAAGGGCGTGGGGCAGGGCGGCGCCAGCCGGCGTTGCAGGGTACCCATGGTAACCGGGCTCGGCGTGGCTTTCTGCGAAAATCCGAGCGTGCCCGGTCCGGATCTCCTGTTCGGCCCGTCGGTTGCCCCGGTAAGCCCCCATGTCCGATATCCTGAACCAGATCGTGGCCGTCAAACGCCAAGAGGTCGCCGCTGCCTTGAAGCGCAAGCCGCTCGCCGAGATGCGGGCCGACGCCGAATCGCGCGTGCTGACCCGTGACTTCCTGGGCGCCATGCGCGCCCGCATCGCTGCCGGGCGCGCCGCCGTCATCGCCGAAATCAAGAAGGCCAGCCCGTCCAAGGGCGTGCTGCGGGTTGACTTTGAACCCGCTGATATTGCCCAGAGCTATGCGGAGCATGGCGCCGCCTGCCTGTCGGTGCTGACTGACCAGCAGTTTTTCCAGGGACGGATCGATTACCTGAAGCAGGCCCGTGCCTCTTGCCACTTGCCGGTCCTGCGCAAGGATTTCATCATCGACGCCTACCAGGTCTATGAGTCGCGCGCCATCGGCGCCGACGCCATTTTGTTGATCGCGGCCTGCCTCGACGATGCGCAACTGCGCGATTACGAGGCCATTGCCCGCAGCCTCGACATGGCGGTGCTGGTCGAGGTGCACGACGCGGCCGAGTTGGCGCGCGCGCTGCAGCTCAAAACGCCTTTGATCGGTGTCAACAACCGCAACCTCAAGACCTTTGAGGTCTCGCTCGACACCACGCTGACGCTGCGGCACGAGCTGCCCGCCGACCGCCTGCTGGTGAGCGAGAGCGGGATCCAGAGTCGGGACGACGTGCTGCGCCTGGCGGCGGCTGGCGTCAACGCCTTTTTGGTTGGCGAGTCCTTCATGCGCGCCGACGACCCCGGCCTGGCCCTGGCGCAGATGTTTGCTTGAGCAGCAGGCAGTAACCGCCTTTTTTGCTATAGAAAAAATAGCGATAGAAGCATATGGGACAGGGCGTTCAAGCTGATTTTGTCTTTGATTCAGCGGTTGAAACGGCGACCGCGGTAGCGCCATTGCGGCTGACCGGGTGGGGCCCGGCGCAGTGGCGTGTCGCGCCCGACTGGCTGCCGTTGCTCGACCATTTTTTGGCCGGTGACGCCGGCCAATCGCTGGGCCGCCATTTGCAGGAGCGCCTGGCTGCTGGCGCCGTGATTTATCCGCCCCAGCCGTTGAGGGCCCTGGACCTGACGCCGCTCAGGGAAGTTCGGGTGCTGATTTTGGGACAAGACCCCTATCATGGACCCGGCCAGGCCGAGGGTTTGGCCTTCTCGGTGGCGCCGGGTGTGCGCCCACCGCCATCCCTGCGCAACATCTTTCTGGAAATTGCGCGCGATCCGGCGGCAGGTCCTGCCGGTTCGGCGCCAAAGCGGGCGCCGCTCGATGGCTCGCTGGTGCGCTGGGCCGCGCAGGGCGTGCAGCTGCTTAACACCTGCCTGACCGTGGAGGCCGGTCGGGCCGCCAGCCACGCCCGACGGGGCTGGGAGGTGCTGACCGATGCGGTGGTGCGCGCCGTGGCCGCCCGGCCCACGTCGACGGTGTTCATGTTATGGGGCGCCCACGCCCAGGCCAAGCAGGCCCTGCTGGCTGCGGTTGGTGGCGTCCAGCCCCGCCTGGTGCTGACCGCCAACCACCCCTCGCCACTGTCGGCCCGGCGCCCGCCCCAGCCGTTTCTGGGTTGCGGCCATTTCGGCCAAGCCAATGCGTTTTTGCGGCAGCATGGGGCCCGGCCGATCATCTGGTGATGCCGGTGAGCGTGCTAACTTGCTTCGCCGGCATGGTTTCATGGCATAATCTGCGGTTCACCGAGGAGAGGTGGCCGAGTGGTTAATGGCAGCAGACTGTAAATCTGCCCTCTTACGAGTACGCTGGTTCGAATCCAGCCCTCTCCACCAGTGAAAAGGAACAGGCGCGATGTGGGGCGATGCGGGAGTAGTTCAATGGTAGAACCCTAGCCTTCCAAGCTAATGACGCGGGTTCGATTCCCGTCTCCCGCTCCAGTTTCGCCGGGGTGATGTGAGTGAGATATTCGTTGAATGGCTGCCTGGCAGCGGTTTGACAAGGCCCATTTGGCTCAGTGGCAGAGCACTCCCTTGGTAAGGGAGAGGTCGCGGGTCCGATTCCCGCAATGGGCACCAGTTTGGGGTGCGTCGACAGGGCTTGCCTGCCGGTCCGACGCCGTGACATGTTTGCATTGGCAGTCCAGTTACTTTTCGGAGTCTGAAAAATGGGAAAAGAAAAATTCACCCGTACCAAGCCCCACGTCAATGTGGGCACGATCGGGCACGTTGACCACGGCAAGACCACCTTGACCGCGGCCATCACCACCGTGCTGGCGTCC
>JBEGOC010000270.1:0-2931 GCA_041182225.1 Pseudomonadota bacterium
AGGTCGTCCTTGTCCCACTGGATGATGCTGCGCTCGGGCATGGCGGCGTTTTCCACCGGCACCAGCCGGGTGAGCTTGCCCTGGGTCAGCACAAAGCCGCCCACGTGCTGGCTCAGGTGGCGCGGGAAGCCCAGCAACTGGGCCACCAGGCTGCGCCATAGGGCAAGGCGCCGGTCTTGGGGGTCGAGCCCGGCCTGGGCAAATTCCTCGTCCTTGATGCTGCGGCCGTCAAACCAGTGGTGCGACTTGGCCAGGCGGTCGATCAGTGCCTCCTCCACGCCCAGCGCCCGGCCAACGTCACGCAGCGCGCTGCGCGGCCGGTAGCTGACCACGGTGGCGGCGATGGCGGCACGCTCGCGGCCGTAGCGGGCGTAGATGTACTGGATGACTTCCTCGCGCCGCTCATGCTCAAAGTCGACGTCGATGTCGGGGGGCTCATTGCGGGCGCGGCTGATGAAGCGCTCAAACAACAGGCTGGAGTGCGCCGGGTCCACCTCGGTCACGCCCAGGCAGTAGCACACCGCCGAATTGGCGGCTGAACCCCGGCCCTGGCACAGGATGCCCTGGCCCCGGGCAAAGCGCACGATGTCGTGCACCGTCAGGAAATACATCTCGTAGCGCAGTTCGGCAATCAGCGCCAGCTCGTGTGCCACCTGCTGCGCCACGCCCTGCGGCAGCCCTCTCGGGTAACGCCGCGCCGCGCCCTCGTGGGTGTAGTGGTGCAGGGTCTGGCTCGGGCTCAGGCCCGGCAGCACGCTCTCCATCGGGTACTGGTAGCGCAACTCGTCCAGGCTAAAACCGCAGCGTGCGGCCACCTCCAGCGTGTTGGCCAAGAGATCTGCCGGGTAGAGCCGGGCCAGCCGCTGGCGGGTGCGAAGGTGCGCTTCGGCGTTGGGCTGCAGGGCAAAACCGCACTCGGCTACCGGCCGGCCCAGGCCGATAGCGGTGAGCACATCGTGCAGCGGCTTGCGCGAGCGCACGTGCATCTGTACCCCACCAGCGGCTACCAGCGGCAGCCGGCACAGGCCGGCCACGCGCTGCAAAGCCTGCTGCCACAAGCCGTCAGCCGCGCGCTGGCGCAGCGTCAGACCCAGCCAGAGTCTGGAGCCAAACAGGGCGCCAGCCCTTGTGCAGAGCGCATAGAGTGCTTCAAATTGCATAGCAAATGGGGGCAGCAGCAGCAACTCGCAGGCGGGTAATGGTCCTGCAGCCAGATCGTCCCAGCTGATCTGGTAGCGGCCCTTGGGTGCAGCGCGGCGGGCCAGGGAAATGGCCTCGCACAGGTTGCCCCAGCCGTCCAGGTTATGCGGCAAGGCCACCAGGGTGCTGCCGTCGGGCAGGGCCAATTCGGCGCCGGGCAGCAACTGCAGACCGAGCTTTTTGGCCTCGGTATGCGCCCGCACCAGCCCGGCCACGGAACATTCATCAGTGATGGCCAGCGCGTGGTAACCCAACTGGGCCGCGCGCGCCACCAGTTCCTCGGGGTGCGAAGCACCGCGCTGGAAGCTGAAATTGGACAGGCAATGCAACTCGGCGTAGCCGGGCAGGGCAGACATGGCGGTGAACTAAACTGGATAAAAACACAGTTTAATCGCCATTCTGCGCTTGTGCCAGCCGGGCGGGCCGGCTGTGATGCCGGGCGGGCCGGGGACGTGACCGCGCCCCGCTGGCAGCGCTCAGCGGCCGACCAATTGTTCCTGCTGCATCTGCTCGGCGATGGTTTCCCGGCGCCGGATCAGGTGGGTGTGGTCGCCGTCCACCAGCACCTCGGGTGCGCGGCCGCGCGAGTTGTAGTTGCTGGCCATGCTCATGCAGTAGGCGCCGGCCGACAGCACCGCCAGCAGGTCGCCCGGCTGGGGCGCCAGACTGCGCTCATGGCCGAGCCAGTCGCCGCTTTCACAAATCGGCCCCACCACCTCCCAGACCCCGGGTGCCTCAGCCCGCGGCTGCAGCGGCACGATCTGGTGGTAGGCCTGGTACATGGCCGGGCGCGGCAGGTCGTTCATGGCGGCGTCCACGATGCAGAAGTTTTTCTGCTCGCCGGGCTTGAGGTAGAGCACCTCGGTCAGGCAGACGCCGGCGTTGCCGACCAGCGAGCGGCCGGGCTCGATCATCAGCTGGCGCTGGCCGAAACCGCGCGCGTCGAGCTTGGCCAGCAGCATGGTCCAGAGTTGGCCGGCGTCGGGTGGGGTGTCGCCGTTGTAGTCGATGCCCAGGCCGCCGCCAAAGTCGATGTGGTGGATCGGGATGCCGGCAGCCTCGATGGCCTCCACCAGGTCCAGCATGCGGTCCATGGCGTCCAGGTAGGGCTCGGTCTGGGTGATTTGCGAGCCGATGTGGCAATCAATGCCCACCACCCGGATGCCGCTCAGCCCGGCGGCGTGCAGGTAAGTGGGCAGCACCCGTTCGTGGGCAATGCCAAACTTGTTGCCTTTAAGGCCGGTGGAAATGTAGGGATGGGTCTTGGGGTCGACATTGGGGTTGACGCGAATGCTGACCGGTGCGCGCAGGCCCAGGGCACTGGCCACCTCGCTGAGCACGTCGAGCTCGGCCTCGCTTTCGACATTGAAGCAGCCGATGCCGGCCTGCAACGCCCGGCGCATCTCGGCGCGGGTCTTGCCCACGCCGGAGAAGATGATTTTGTCGGCTGCGCCACCGGCGGCCAGCACCCGGTCCATGTCGCCGCCCGAGACGATGTCAAAGCCGCAGCCGGCCCGGGCAAACAGCTCGATCACGCCCAGCGCCGGGTTGGCCTTCATGGCGTAGCAGATCTGCACCCGGCGACCGGCAAAACCACGCTGGTAGGCGGCCAGCGCGGCCAGCATGGCAGCCTTGGAATAGACAAACAGCGGCGTGCCGTGGGTTTGCGCCAGCGCGCTCAGGCGGGCCGACTCCAGGCAGAGCTCGCCGTCGCGGTAGGCCAGCTGGGGC
>JBEGOC010000271.1:0-3769 GCA_041182225.1 Pseudomonadota bacterium
CTCCAAACCGGGCCGCAGCAATGACTTTCGCCAACTTCGCACCCAGCTCACGCTGGTGGCGACCGACCTGGCCACCGGCGAGGCCGCCCCGTTTGGCCGGCCCGGCTGGGACCATGTGCCGAGCTCGCGCGCGGTGCAGGCCAGCGCCGCCCTGCCGGGGCTGTTTCCGCCGGTGCCGAGTGAAGGCGGCCATTACGTCGATGGTGCCCTCAAGAAAACCCTGCACGCCTCAGTGGCGCTGGAGGAGGGCATGGATTTGCTGCTATGCCTGAACCCGCTGGTGCCGTTTGACGCCACCGCGCCGCGCCTGCCGGACGGCCCGGGGCGGCCGGCATCGCGCCAGCCGCTTCCGCGCCTGGTGGACGGCGGCCTGCCGGCGGTGCTGAGCCAGACCTTCCGCTCGCTGATCCACTCCCGCATGGTGCTGGGCATGAAGCAGTACGAGCGCAGCTACCCGGGCACCGACATCATCCTGATTGAGCCTGACCACCGGGACCCCGAGCTCTACCTGGCCAACACCTTCAGCTACGCGCAGCGCCGCCATGTGGCCGAGCACGCCTACCAGCAAACCCGGCACCTGCTGCGCTCGCAAAGCGCCGGGTTGTCGGCCAAGCTGCTGCGCCACGGCATCACCCTGCACCACGCCGCGCTGGACGACCCCAAACGCCACCTGTGCGCCCCGCCCAGCCCGCAAGCCCGGCTCGGGCAGGCCGCGCTCCGGCTGGCTGAGGTGCTGGACGACCTGAACCATGCGCTGCACGTGCTGGCGCAACCGGAGCGCCGCGCATGGTGAAAAAAGCGCCACGACGCACCGCCGAGCGCATTCTGGAGGTGACGCTGGGCTTGTTCAACCGCTTCGGTGAGCCCAATGTGTCCACCACGCTGATCTCCAGCGAGCTGGGCATCAGCCCGGGCAACCTGTACTACCACTACCCGGCCAAGGACGAGCTGATCAACGCCCTGTATGACCGCTTTGACCGCTCGCTCCATGAGCTGCTGGGCGCCGGCGATGGCGTGCGCGATGTGGAGGACGCCTGGTTTTTCCTGCACAGCCTGTTTGAGCTGATCTGCAAGTACCGCTTTCTGTACCGCGACCTGAACGACTTGCTGAGCAAAAACCGGCGGCTGGAGACGCATTTCCAGACTCTGCTCAAGAACAAGACGCGGGCGGTGAAGACCCTGCTCGACAGCCTGGGCCGCTCCGGCGCGCTGCGCATCGACGCGCGCGAGCTGGAGGCCACCGCCACCAGCATGGTGGTGGTGCTGACCTACTGGCTGAGCTACGAGTATGTGCGCGACCCGCGCCACGCGCTGGAAGACGGCCAAGCCCAGGGCGCGCTGCTGCGTGGCGCCCAGCACATGCTGCACCTGCTGGCGCCCTACCTGGAAGCCGGGCAACGCCGGCATCTGGTTGAATTGGCGGGGGCCTACCAGCCCCGGCCGGATGCCGCCTGAGCAACCCGCCACAGCCCACCGCAATGGCCGCCTGGACCGCCTTTCCCTACCCGGGCGAATACCGCTTTGACGCCGAACGGGTGCGCCAGCACTGGGCACGGCTGCACGCCGGTGATGTGGAGCCGCTGCCGGCCGACCCGCGGGTGCTGGAGGCCTGGGCGCTGTTTCACAGCGGCGAATTCCAGAAGGCGGTGGACCTGGGCCTGCGGCTGGGCGGTGCCGGCATCACCGTGGCCAACAAGGCGGCCTGCGTCTATGCCACCTACCTGGAAAAACGCGAGCAAAACCGGCTGGACCTGTACCTGGAGGTGGCCCGCCGGGCCGAGGCGCAGGCCCGCAAAGAGCCGGGCAACGTCAACGCCCACTACTGGCAGGGCTATGCGCTGGGCCGCTACAGCCAGGGCATCAGCGTGGCCAAGGCGCTGGCGCAGGGGCTGGGCAGCCAGGTGAAGGACGCGCTGGAAAACGTGATTGCGCTGGAGCCGCGCCATGCCGATGCGCACATTGCCTTGGGCGCGTTTCACGCCGAGGTGATCGACAAGGTGGGCGCGCTGATCGGCGGCATGACCTATGGCGCCCGCAAGGACACCGGGCTGAACCTGTTCCAGCAGGCGCTGCGCATCAACTTTGCCTCTGTGCTGGGCATGATCGAGTACGCCAACGCCATGCTGATGCTCGAAGGCGACAAGATGCTGGCCGACGCCAACCGGCTCTACGAGCAGGCCGCGCGCGCCCGGCCGCTGGACGCGATGGAGCGGCTCGACATGGAACTGGCCCGGGTGGACCGCACGGCCTGAACCTCAGTCGTCCCAGGGCAGCATCAAGGCCAGTAGCGTGAGGCGGGCAAATTCGGGCGCAAAGCGTTCGCTGATGCGCTGCGGCTCGGGGCAAAGCCCGGCGTCGCTGATGATGCCGAACTGGACGCCGCCACCGTAACTCAGGACTGACACGCCCAGCCCGACCGAGCCCGACTGCGGCACCCAGAACAGGCTTTGCTCCAGTGTGGCGCCACAAAAGCGCAGCTTGGTGGGCGAGCCCGCCACATTGGTCATGACCGCCGTGGTCTTGCGCGAAAAATAGCCCAGCAACAGGTCTTGCGCCGGCTTGATCAGCAGGCCGGCCACTGCCAGCAGGGCATAGGCCAGCAGCGGCTGCTGGCTGCCCTTCATGGCACGCATGCGCCGGCGCACCTCGTACAGCCGCTCCAGCGGGTGCGTCAGCCCGATCGGCAACAGCAGCGGCGCCAGCCCGAACTGGTTGCCCAACTGGTGAGCCTGGGCCGGTGGGCGCAGGTTGACCGGCACCATCGCGCGAATCTCGGTGCCGTTAGTGTCGTCGCCCAGGCTGCGCAGGTAACCGCCCATGGCGCCCGCCACACAACTCAGCAACACATCGTTAACCGAGCAGTTCAGCGCCCGCCCGACCGCCTTGACCTCGTGCAGCGGAATCGGCTGGCACCAGGCCACGCGCTTGACCGGGCCCGGCCGGCCCTTGAGCCGGGTCGGGGTGTCGTCCGGCAGCAGCGCCAGCGCGGCGGCATCCTGCGCCAGCTGGTAGCCTGCTTGGGCCAACTCGCCCGAGCCGGCCCGGTCCAGCGCCTGCGTCGCCAGCCCCGCCAGCGGTCGCACCAGGCGGTGCGCCAGCCAGTCTTCAGCGCTGGCCAGGGCACCACGGCGGGCCGGCGGGCGACTGGCCGGCGGGGATGGCCCGCCGTCCACCAGCGACTCGGTCACGGCCAGCAGCGCCATGCCGTCGGCGATGCAATGGTGGATGCGCGCCAGCAGGGCCGAGCCGCCGTCGTAGTCCTCCACCAGATGAAACTGCCACAGCGGCCGGTCCAGCGCCAGCGGCTGGGTGGCGAGCTCAGCCAGCCGGTCCTGCAGCGCGTGCTGTGCGCCGCCCGCCGGGTGTGGCGGCAGATGTTCGCGCACCACATGGTGCGCAATGCAGAAGTCGGGGTCGGCCACCCAGCTGACGCCGGTCAAGTCGTGCTGAACGCGCTGCGCGAAGCGCGGGTACTGCAGCAAACGCTGCTCAATGCGCCGGCTCACCGTGGCGTAGCTCAGGGCCGGCTTGAGGATCCAGACGCCCAGGATCATCATCAGGTTGGCGGGCGAATCCATGCGCAGCCACGCGGTGTCGACCTGGCTCATGCGCGCCTCGCCGGCAGCGGCTCGGGACGGGATGCGGCTCACCATGACAACTCCAGTCGCCGCGGAGGATGCCCGCAGTTGGCTTGGAGGTTTGGGCAGTTGCGCTATTCTCAAGCGAAATCACCCGGGCACCCGCCCCTTTTTGGAGACCCCAGCATGTC
>JBEGOC010000272.1:0-4525 GCA_041182225.1 Pseudomonadota bacterium
GCGCCGGACGCGGTGCCTGTGCCGGGTGCGGTGTGGCGCCAGATGCCGCAGACCGCCGCCGCCGCCGCACAGCAGCTGTTTGCCGTGCTGCGCGAGCTCGACAGCACCGGTGTGGCTGAAATCTGGGTGGAGACACCGCCCGATGCGCCCGACTGGGCTGGGGTGCGGGACCGGTTGCAGCGGGCGGCGGCTTGATGTCAGTCAGCCGCCCGTTGCGGTGGAGGTGGAGGCAGTGCCTTAAAAGCGGTACCCTGCACCGATGGTCCAGGTCCCTGGATCAAGCGTCATGTCAAGTGTTTGACCGGTGGACAACGTGCCGCGTGTGCTGAGAAAAGTCTTGGTGTAGTTCACATCCAGGTACCAGGCTCCTGTGATACTGACGATCGCACCCAACTGCAAGGTTGGTACCAACTTGGATTCAAAAGACAAGGTTGTCGCAGTGCCGCCAGGATTGGTCAAGGCAGTCAGCGCGCCAGTGCCACGGGTATCAAAGAAACTTGCATAGGTGGCGCCCGCACCGACGTACGGTCGAAACTTGGCATCAGCCTCCATGAAACGGTACTGCGCCAACAGGGTTACAGGAAGCGCCTTTGTCGTTGCGATCTTGCCTACACCTGCGATCGCACCAGCCCCAGTCACGTCGTGTTCAAAGCCCAGGCCGATTGGCACGCTGATAGCCAGGTTGTCAGTGAACATGTAATTGACAGCGCCTGTTCCCTGCGAGTTGCTGTTGACACTGGCTTGGGTGCCTGGCAGGCTGGGAGCAGACAAATTACCGCTCGACACTGAGGGCGTCAGTTGGGTGTATCCGATGGATGCCGACCAGCTTCCGGCCTTTTGAGCGTAACTGCTACCAGTAACCGCGATCAGCGTTGCGGCGGTAAGGGCTTGAAGTGTATTCATGGGGATTTCCTGAGTGAGGTGCGTTGGCTTAAGGGCGGTCAGTACAACCAGCCGGCAGACGCCAGCACCTTGGATGCATATTGCGCGAGAAGCTTGTGACCGTAGGGCGTCGGGTGAATATCATCAGCCGTGAGGTAACGCGATACATCGCCAGTGATCAGATTGGCAGGGTTGCAAACCAACGAGGCGCCGCCCAGTGGGTTTTTGGCAAGCTCAGTCGAACATGCGCGCTGGGTCACGTTGCTGAGGCCGTAGCTGGCCGGGTTGGCAAACTGATCCCGGCTGGTGGTGTAGGCATCGCCGACGACAACGCCAGCGGTTCCTGCCAAACCGGCAGCCAGTTGCCCGTTGAAAGCGGTCACCATGGCCGCCATCAGGGGTGCTGCCGTTGGATTTTCCAGTGCGTAAATGGAAGAAGCAAGGTCTGGCAAGTTCATGACCAGAACATATTTGGCGCCCTTGCCCACGATCGAGGCTTTGACATACCCAGCCAGCTCAGCACCGGCCTTGCCCATGGCCATGACGGCCGACGTGGCGGCAGCTTGCTGCGCTGCAGCGCCACCTGGCAGGACAGCGTTAATCTCTGCCGCCGACCAACCAGCGATGGTGGCGGCACCTGCCGCGCCTGCACCGCCAGCCGCTGAAGCTGAAACCGCCGCGCCGTTCATAAACGCATCATTGCCGCCGGCCATGACTGTGACCAACTCCTTGCCGCTGAAGGTGCCACCCGTCACAGTGAGGTGGTTCTCGATCTGATTTTTTAAGGGGTAGTCCAGTTGACCCACAGCGCCACCGGCGCTGTCTGGCAGTAACGTATGCGCTGGGCCAATCAGCTCAGTGACCCGCGCTCCACCTTGAGCATAGTTTCTGCAGCTTGTGTTGTTGACCACGGCAACTGGCGCGCCAAAGGTGGGGAGACGGCTGTTGATGCCAGTGGTGGCAGGGCAAGGTTTTGCCAAACCATACTGCGCCGCAATCAGGTCGAGCCAGATTTTGGAAGGGTTCGCGGCGTCGCCTGAATTGATGGTGTAGCGTCCGCCAGCCAGCAATGCCACGGTGCCAACCGCATGGGTGCCGGCATCGCTCAAGCTATCGCCAAAGCTGACCAAGCCAGTAATGCCCGGGCCCGTGGTGGTGCTGACGCCGGTGCCTCCGCCGCAAGCGGCAACGATCATCGCTGCGCCAACCACACCGACTCGACAGAACCATTTTTTCATATTGCCTCCAGTAAATTTGAGCAAAATCACTTTTCTCCGATGAGCATGAGGATAGGACGACCTCAGACATTTTGAAAGCGGGTAAACACTGAGGGCATTTGATCAAGGGTGCTATCGCCCGGAAGCGGCTGAGGCGGTTTGCGCAGGTCAGCGAAACCGCAACTTCATCACCAGGATGCTGATCGCCAGCGTCAGGGTGATGGCGTTGGCGATGATGATGGGCCAGGCGCCCAGCAGCAGGCCGTAGATCAGCCAGCAGCTCACGCCCACGGTGAATACGCTGTACATGCCGAGTGAGATGCCGCTGACGTCGCGGGTTTTGAAGGTGTGCCAGACCTGGGGCACAAAGCTGGCGGTGGAAATGACGGCGGCGACGGTGCCGATGGTGTTGATCAGGGACATGGGCTTGCCAGACGGGCGCACGGGCGCCGGGCCCTGATTGTCGCCGACGCTTGCGCAGCCTGCCGTTGCTGGCTCAACGCTCGGCGTAGCGCTGGCCCAGCGCCAGCAATTCGGGGGTGCCGATCAGGGCGTTGAGCTGGTCAAAGTCCAGCATGGCGTCGCGCATGGGCGCGGTGGTCTGGTGGCTGTGCAGCGAGGCGTAGTAGCGCTGCAGGGTGTGCGCCACGGCGCGCGCCGTGCCGCCGGGAAAAATCACGATGCGAAAACCTCGCTGTCCCAGCTCCTGCGCGCTCTGCACCGGCGTCTTGCCGCCTTCGACCATGTTGGCCAGCAGCGGCACGCGCTGCGCGAAGCGCTGGCAGGCGGCGTCCATCTGCTCCGGCGTGCGCAGCGCTTCGATGAACAGCGCGTCCACGCCGCAGGCCAGGTAGGCCTCGGCCCGGTCGAGCGTGGCGTCCAGGCCCTCGATGGCCAGTGCGTCGGTACGGGCCAGGATCAGGGTCTGCTCGCTGTGCCGGGCGTCGAGCGCGGCGCGCAGTTTGCCGCACATCTCGGCGGTGCTGACCACCGTCTTGCCGTCCAGGTGGCCGCAGCGCTTGGGGAAACCCTGGTCTTCCAGCTGCACCATGGCGGCCCCGGCGCGCTCGAAGCCGCGCACCGTGCGCTGCACGTTCAGCGCATTGCCAAAGCCGGTGTCGCCGTCCACGATGACCGGCGTGCGCACCCGCTCGGTGATGCGGGCCAGCGTGTCTTCGACCTCGCTGAAGGTGGTCAGGCCGATGTCGGAGCGGCCCAGGCGGGTGTAGGCGATCGAGGCGCCCGACAGGTACAGGGCTTCAAAGCCGGCTTGTTCCGCCACCAGGGCGGTCAGGGCGTCAAAGACACCGGGGGCCAGCAGCGCGCGGGTCTGGGCCAGTCGGGATTTCAGGGTGCTCATGGCCGGCATTGTGTCACTGCCGTGTGCGCGGCAATCGCGCCGCCGGCCACCGCGCTGAGCAGGCCGTTGCCCGACAGGTAGCCCCAGACCGCGTTGCCCGAGACGCCGCGCGCCGCGCCGCCAGCGGCCAGTAGGTTGGGCAGCGGGCTGCCGTCTTGGCGCAGCACCCGGCAGTGGGCGTCGATGTCGAGCCCGCCCTGGGTGTGGAACAGCGCGCCGGTCACTTTGACGGCGTAGAACGGGGCTTGCAGCGCCCGCTTCGGCTTGGCCTCGGCCACGCCGTCCTTAGGATGAAATCGGTCGATAGCCCTTGTGGTGCTTGAACAGTTTGCTATTATTTTTGAAGCATTGGCGCCAATCAGGGCGGCCAGGGCTTGCGCATCGGCACAGGTCTTGACCGCGCCGGCGGCCTCGGCATCGACAAAGTCTGGAAAGCTGCGGGCCAGCGCCAGGATAGTGCCGTCGAACACATTCCAGGCCACGCCACCGGGTTGCGCCAGCACATGCACCGCCGCCTCCGAGTAGCCGCCGGTTTCGTCATGAAAACGTTCGCCCCGGGCGTTGAGCTGGATGCCGCCCTCCATCATCAGCGCCCAGCTGACCAGCGTGCCGTTCGGGATGGCCCAGGAGACATGGCCCTGGTAGCCGCCCACGTCGGCCAGCCGGGCGCCCAGGGCGCGGCCCCAGGCAATGGCGCTGCCGTCGTTGCCGGTGTGGCCGGCAAACGGGGCGTCGCGCATCTCGGGCAGCAGCTCGCGCACCATGGCGGTATTGCCGCCAAAGCCGTTGCAGGCCAGCACCAGCAGGTCGCAGCGCAGGTGTTCCAGCGTGCCGTCAGGCCGTTCATAGCTCAGGCCGGTGACCCGCTGGTCCACATCAACCCACAAGGTGCGCACGGTGGCCTCGGTCAGCAGGTCGGCGCCGGCGGCGCGTGCCGCCCGCTCCAGCTGGGCCACCAGCGCGGCACCGGTTTTTTCCGGCACCGCGTGCATGCGCCGCAGGCTGTGGCCCGGGTACAAAAAGCCGTCCAGCACCTGCAGCGTGATGCCATGCCGCTCGGCCAGCT
>JBEGOC010000273.1:0-3593 GCA_041182225.1 Pseudomonadota bacterium
CCGCACCCACCACCGGCACCACAAAAAACAAAAATACCAGCAGGTCCATCCACTGGAAACCGTCGCCTTCGCCGGTGTGAGCCGCCGCCGCCGGCAGCGGCAGCTTCTCCCCTGTGACCAGGGCCATCAGCTGCGCCACGCCGGCATTCAGCCCGCCCAGATAGTCGCCTTGCTTGAAGGCCGGGGTGATGGCGCCGTCGATGATGCGTTTGGCGGCCAGGTCGGGGATGGCGCCTTCCAGCGTCTTGGCCACCTCGATCCGGACCTTGCGGTCGTTCAGCGCCACGATCAGCAGCAGGCCGTCGCCGATCTCGCGCCGGCCGATCTTCCAGGTGTTGGCCACCCGGTTGGCGTAGCTGGCGATGTCCTCCGGTTGGGTGGTCGGCACCAACAGCACCACGATCTGGGTGCCGCGCTGCTGCTCGAAGGCGGCCAGCCGAGCGTCGAGCTGTTGCCGGCCGGCTGCGGATAAGCTGGCGGTGGTGTCCACCACATGGCCGCTGAGCGCTGGTACCGCCAGCTGAGCCCAAGCCGTCAGCAGGGCGAGCAAGCCTAGCAGCCACAGCGCGGCCGTCCGGACCGGACGCCACGGGCTTGGTGTCCGGTACCCAAGGGCTGCCATCTGCCGCAATCGGGCTACTTCTTGTTGAAATCAACCACCGGTGGCGCGCTGATGGCGG
This sequence comes from Pseudomonadota bacterium, assembly GCA_041182225.1. Taxonomy (GTDB): domain Bacteria; phylum Pseudomonadota; class Gammaproteobacteria; order Burkholderiales; family Burkholderiaceae_C; genus Rhodoferax. Next base: position 681 of record JBEGOC010000273.1, read on the forward strand.
CCTCGTTGGTCACAGCAAAGGCCGGCTTGGGCTGGTAGCTGAACACCATCGCTGTCAGGTTGCTCGGAAAGCTGCGCGCCAGCACGTTGTAGGCCTGCACCGCCTGGATGTAGCGGTTGCGCGCCACCGTGACCCGGTTTTCGGTGCCTTCCAGCTGCACCCGCAGATCGCGAAAACCCTCGTTGGCCTTCAGGCTGGGGTACTGCTCGGACACCGCCATCAGCCGGCTCAAGGCCGAGCCCAACTCTCCCTGCGCCGCCTGAAACTTTTGGAACGTGGCCGGGTCGTTCAGCGTCTCCGGCGTGACCTGGATCGAGGTGGCCCGGGCCCGGGCCTCGATCACCCGGGTCAGGGTCTCCTGCTCAAACGCCGCCTCGCCCTTGACGGTGGCCACGATGTTGGGCACCAGGTCAGCCCGGCGCTGGTACTGGTTCAGCACCTCGCTCCAGGCCGACTTGGTTTGCTCGTCCAGCCGCTGAAAGTCGTTGTAGCCACAGCCGGACAGGCCCAGCACCGCCGCAAGCAGCAAAAACCAACGGGTCATGATGTTCTCCAAAGCAGTAAATAACAAGTTAGCATACCTTCGATCTCGCCGGTTTGCGCCAGAGTAAGTCGGCGCCCGATTACCTTCGCCGCGCGCGCCAAAGCTTGGCAAAATCCTGGCTTTCCCAGCGGAAATTCTCATAAAAACAAGCCAACAGCCCTTACACAGCATGGTTTTATCGCTATGAATTATGTAGCGCCATTCTGGCTGCCCGGTGGCAACCTGCAAACCATCTGGCCAGCGTTGTACTCGCAGCGACGGGCCGGCGCTGCCTTGCGCTACCGCCGTGAGCGCTGGCGCGCGCCCGATGGCGACTTTGTCGATGTGGATTGGCTCGATGCACCGGCCGCTCAGACCCTGCTGGTGCTGTTCCACGGGCTGGAGGGCTCGTCGCGCAGCCACTATGCCGAGGCCTTTGCCGACTTTGCCCGCAGCCGCGGCCATGCCTATGCGGTACCGCACTTTCGCGGCTGCAGCGGCGAATTGAATCTGGGCCCGCGCGCCTACCATTCGGGCGACTTTGAAGAAATGGGCTGGATTCTGGCGCGCCTGCGGGCGCAGCATGTCGGCCCCATCATCGCGGTCGGCATCTCACTGGGCGGCAACGCCCTGCTGCGCTGGGCCGAGGAGATGGGGGAGCAGGCCGCGCGGGTGGTGCAGGCCGTGGCCAGCGTCTCGGCACCGATCGACCTGGCGGCCAGCGGCTGGGCCATCGGGCGCGGCTTCAACCGGCTGGTGTACACCCGCATGTTCCTCAACACCATGAAGCCCAAGGCGCTGCGCAAGCTGGCCCAGCACCCGGGTTTGTTTGATGCCGACGCGCTGCGGGCCGCGCGCGACCTGTACGAGTTTGACAACCTGTTCACCGCGCCCTTGCACGGGTTTCGCAGCACCGAGGACTATTGGGCGCGCGCCTCGGCCAAGCCGCATTTGCACCGCATCCGGGTGCCGACGCTGGTGCTCAATGCGCGCAATGACCCCTTTGTGCCGGGCTGGAGCCTGCCCGAGCAGCAGCCGGCCGCGCCCTGGGTTAAGCTGTGGCAACCAGCCCAGGGTGGCCATGTCGGTTTTGCGCAGGGGCGCTGGCCCGGCCATGTGCGCCAGCTGCCCGAGGCCGTCGGCCGCTGGCTGGAAGCCCACCACTGATTGCACCCGCCCGACACCATGGACGATATTGTCAAACAAGCGCTGGCCAAGTGGCCGAACGTGCCCGACTGCTATGGCTGGCTCGGGCTCGACGCCCGCGGCCACTGGTACATGCGCGACGACCGGGCCCAGGCGCTCGGCCCCTTCGCCGGTGGCAGCCTGCAGAGCAAGGGCTCGCAGCTGCGGCACGAGAAGCTGATCGAATTCATCGGGCGCAACTACCAGGCCGATGCGCTGGGCCAGTGGTATTTTCAGAACGGCCCGCAACGCGTGTACGTCGAGCTGGAGGCTACGCCCTTGATCTGGCGTGTCGAGGCCGACGCCTCGGTGCATGACCATACCGGTGGCCCGGCGCGCGTGCAACGCTGCTACCTCGATGAACTGGGCCGGCTCTACCTGGAAACCGACACCGGCTTCGGCCTGGTGCACACCATGGACATGGGGCCCGCCGCCGACGCGGTCGAGGCCGGCCTGTGGGTGCCGCACGAGGTGCTGGCCGCCGAACTGCCAGGCCGCCACGGCTACCGCGTCAGCCCGCAATTGCTACGAAAAACGTAGCTACACTCTTATATTTGACGGGGCCTACAGGCCAAAAAGACCATAAAAAAAGCCGGTCTGGGACCGGCTCTGTGCTGGGGCGCTTCGAGCGCGCCTTACTTGGCGGGCTCGGCAGCGGCGGGCGCCTTGGGCTCGTCGAGCTTGCCGCCGCTGGCATTGGCCAGGTGGACCACGGCCCGACCAATTTCCAGCGGCTCCAGGTCGCCGCCACCCTGGGCGCCCATCGCGCCCTTGCCTTTGAGCGCTGAATTCAGCAGGGCGTCGTAGCCGGTCTTGAGGCGCGGTGCCCAGGCTGCGGTGTCACCGATCTTGGGCGCACCGGCAGCACCCGAGGTGTGACAGGCCGTGCACTGGGCTTTGAACACCTCTTCACCACTCTTGAGCTGGCGGTTGGCGTCCCGGATCTCCACCGTGCCGATTTTCTGGATCCGGGCGGCCACCGCCTTTTCCATGTTGACGGTACCCGCAGCCGGCTTTTTGTCAGAGGTGACAAAGTAGACCAGGCCGATGATGGCAAACACCGGCACCACAAAAGAGAAAAAAACCGCCAGCAGCAACTGCTTGGGGTTTTTGACCGGACCGGTGTGGTCCTCTTCGTGCGCATTGGCTTGGCTGGTGTCGCTCATGATGTCCTCAAAAAAATCCGCTACCCGGATTCAGCCCAT
>JBEGOC010000274.1:0-3272 GCA_041182225.1 Pseudomonadota bacterium
TCCAGCATGCGCCCGGCGGGCACTTCAACGGCAAACACCGAGCCACGGCCCAGCCTGGAGCTCACCCGCACCTGCAGGCCCAGCAGGGCTGCGGTTTTGGCCACAATGGCCAGACCCAGCCCGCTGCCCCGGTTGCGGCCGTGGTTGCCGAGCTGGCGAAACTCTTCAAAAATGTGGCTGGTCTGGTCTTCCGGAATGCCGATGCCGGTGTCGCGCACCTCCACCCACCAGCGCCCGGCGCGACAGCGGCAGGCCAGCAACACGCCGCCGTGCTCGGTGTAGCGGATGGCGTTGGACACCAGATTGCCCACGATGCGGCCCAGCAGCACCGGATCGGTGTGGCCGATAAAGTTGGACGGGCGGAACCGCAGCCGCAAGCCCTTGAGACCGGCCGGGCCGGTGTGCACCGAGAGTTGCCGGCGCAACAGCGTATCCACCGAGAAATCGGAAGCCTCTACCGCCACCACGCCGGCATCGAGTTTGCTGACATCGAGCAGGTCGTCAAGCAACTCGCTCAGGCTGGCCACGCAGTCGTCCACATTGCGCATCAGGGTCAGGCTGTCTGACGGCACCTGGCCGCGCAACAGGCCCAAGTACAGCGACAGGGCGGCCAGGGGCTGGCGCAGGTCATGGCTGGCGGCGGCGAGAAAACGGGATTTGGCGCGGTTGGCCTTGTCCGCCGATGCGACGGCGGCCTGCAGTTCAAGCCGGTTGCGGCTGCGCTCGGACACATCAATGATGACAAACAAAAAACCACTGACCGCGTTGGTACCGCTGCCTCGCAGCGCCACGGCCATCATCAGCGCCGGAAAGCTGCTGCCGTCGCGCCGCAGCACACGCCATTCCTGCGGGCCGTGGCTGTCGGCGCTTGCCAGCCCATTCAGCGCCATGCTGGCCAGCGCTTCAAAGCTCACCCCACCGCCCTCGGTCAGTGGCAGGTCGGCGGCTCGCGCCCGCGCCACCAATTCGCCGGGCTCGAACAGCTGCGGCACCGAGATCTGGCCGACCATGTCTCTCGCCGAATGCCCCAGCATGGTCTGGGCGCTCCGGTTGTAGTGGGTTACTGCGCCGCCCAGCGTGGTGGCGATGATGGCGTGGCTGGAGGCATCCAGCATCGTTTCCTGGAACGCCAGCGCTTTTTGCAGTGAGACCTGGTTGCTGTGTTGCGCCGTGATGTCCCGGGACAGCACGATAAAGCGCGGCATGGCGCCGGGCGCGACCGGCTTGCGCGAGACCGACAACTCAAACCAGCGCTCACCCTCGGGCCGGTCGATCGCAAATTGGTAACCGAAGGCGTGCCCCTTTTGCAGCGCCTCCTGCAGGGCATTCAGGTAGGTGCGGGCAGCCGGCGGCGGCAGCACGTCGAGCACGGTCTGACCGGCCTGGATGGCGATGGGCAAGTCCAGCAACTCGCTGCTCGGCCCATGAAAATCATGGTAACGGCCCTGCAGATCCAACTCGACCAACTGGTACGGCAGGGTGTCGAGCGTGCTGCGCAGGCGGGCCTCACTCAGGCGAAGCGCCTGATCGGCGCGACGCAGCTTCTGCGTGAGCCGGCGCGCCAGCTGGGTGGCGCGGCCCCGGGTTTGAATGACCGACAGGACCAATGCGAACAGCAAAACGCTCAAGCCCAACCCAGCGGCCAGGGTGATCCAGACCTGGCTGCGACCGATGTCGATCAGCCCGCCGGCGCTGTCCATCGTCAGCAGCCAGGGCCGGCCGTTGAAGGCCATCACCCGCTGCTGCCGCAGGGCACTGGGTGGTGTCGACACGGCCGGGGCCAGGCCCTCTGGCGCCCCTTGAACACTGACCTGCAGGTTCAGACCGGGTTCGCCGCGCCAGTCCTGCAGCAGCACCGCCACCAGATCGTTGAGTCGGATGGGCATGTAGAGCCAACCGCGCAGAGCGGCCCGGCGCTGGGCTTGGGTCTCCACGGCCTGCCTGCTGGCGTACACAGGCACCACCATCACCGACACCGGCATGGGCAAAAAGGTCATCTGGGGGGCAAGGTGAACCTCACCCGACATCACGCTGCGGCCGGAATCGCGCGCCTGGGTCAGGGCTTCGCGCAGCACCGGGACGGACTGCATGTCAAATTCCAGCAGACCGGCGTGGCCCGGGTTGGACGGCTCCAGAAACACCACCGGGCTGTGCTCAGCGTGTGCCGCTTGCACGTAACCGATGCCCAGCAGGGTGTCGAACGCGGCCTGGGCACGCAGGGCTGCCACAAAGTCATGCCAGTGCTGGGGCGTGGGTTGCGAGGCACCGGCCCACAGCACCGCACCGGTGTGCAGCAACTGAGCCTGTGCGGCCAGCCGATCCTGCAGCTTGACCGCCAACTGGTCGGACGCGAAGGTCATGCGGCGTCGCGCGTCGGAATGCATAGCCAGATTCACCTGCCACGTGGCCATGGCGGTGAGCAACAGCGACAGCGACAGCAACAACCAGGCCGGCCAAAATCGCTTTGACCCGTCGGAATTCGGATCGAGCAAGGTCGCCAGCGGCGAAGGCACTGGCAGCGCCGAGCCTGCATCTGTCATTGCGGTAAACCCATCCCTTCAGCCTTTGTTATGCGATTCATTATGCACGCCGAGGGCAGGCCCTGACTAGGTGAAGACCCTGCTTGTAGACCGGGCTCTGACGGGTTGGGCCGCCGACGCATGGTGACCTCACAGGGGTTGGCCTAAGCCTGTGCCGCCCATGCGGTGCAGGCAAAGCCGAGGTTGAACCAGCCGTGCGCCAGCACCCCGGGCCAGACGCTGCCCAGCCGCTCACGCAAGTGCCCCAGCAGCAAGGACGGGCCCGCCACCGCCAGCGCCCAGGCCAAGGGCTGCACGCCCAGGTGCAACGCAACAAACAGCAGGGTCACCAGCGCGTTGGCCATGGTGAGCGGGCCCAGGCGCAGCAGGTGCCCCTGGCGCCGGCAGCATTGCAGCAGCGCGCCCTGCAACAGGCCACGGAACAAACCCTCTTCCAGCAAAGGTTGCAGCAGCACCAGCGACAGCCAGGCTGACCCACTGGCGGGCACACGCATCTGCGCCCCCACCGCCAGACCCAGACCCAGCCAGACCGGCAGCGCCAAGGCCATCGACCAGCGCCAATGGGCATCCTGCAAGCAGGCGCGGACCGGCACGGGTGCTCAAATCCCGGTCAGGCCGATGCGCACGGCGTACTTGGTGAGCTCGGCCACGCTGCGCAGTTCCAGCTTGTCCATGATGTTGCGCCGGTGCACGTCCACCGTGCTGGGTGCAATGTGCAGCGCCTGCCCGATC
>JBEGOC010000275.1:0-19612 GCA_041182225.1 Pseudomonadota bacterium
CCTCGCGCAGGCGGGGACCCATGCAGTTGAAGACTCCCAGTACGCTGTCCTTTGCGGGATCAGGGCGGCGCGGCATTCAGCTCCGCGGCTGTCCCCCGCCCGTTGGGCTCCTCCTTGATGCCGCTGCGCCGAACGCCCCACCAGCCTGATCTTGCGGGACGGTTGGTGCGCAATTCCTGGTTGGCAAATTTTCGTGTGGGTAATGTCCCCGGTCGTGGTGTAAGTTATTGACCGAGCTGCAAGGCGCGAAGGGCGTAGCCCGGAGCGGCTTGCAGCTCGGTCGGGCCCCTCGGCTCGCCAATACCTGCCTGCTGACTTTACAAAAACCGCGCCAGCGCCGCCGCCAGCAGGCTCAGCAGAATGGTGCTGGTGAAGGGCAGGAAAAGCTCGCGGCCAAACACCTTGAAGCGCAGGTCGCCGGGCAGTCTACCGACCCCCAGTTTGCGCACCCAGGGGGTCAGGGCGTTGACCAGCATCAAGACCAGAAAAATCACCAGCAGCCAGCGGTACATGGGTGGGCCTTGTCTGGGGTTGAATGAGGTTACAGGGTATGGGTACGGTCGCCTTGGGCAAAGCCCAGCGCGTCCCAGGGCTGGCCACGGCCCAGGCCGATGACCTTGAACAGTTCGCCCATTTCATGCTCGTGCAGCAGGTGCTGGGCCTGGGCCCGCTGCGCCAGGGGCGCGGCATCGAGCCGTGGGCCGATACTGCAGTTGATCAAAAAGCGCGCCTGGCTGCAGTAGCCCAGCACCGTCAGCCCGGCGTGCTGCGCCGCCAGTGCAATGCCGGTGAAGTTGACGTGGGCCGTGATGTCCTTCTGCCCGACCAACACCAGCGGGTCCGGGTCGGCCTGGTGGGCGCTGTGGCACATCACCGTGCCCATGTGGCGCTGCGGGTGGTAGTACTCGTGTTCGGGAAAGCCGTAGTCGATGAAAAACGCCGCACCGGCCACCAGCCGCTCGGCCAGGGTGCGGATGAAGGCCTCGGCCTGCGGGTGGATTTCGGTCAGGTAGTCGTGCTCGCCTGGGATCTCGAGCGGCGGCCGCAGCGCGGTAGGCCGGTCTTGCCAGACCCAGCCGGTGCCGTCCGGGGAGGCCGCCACGCCGCGCTCAAACCAGGTGCCGCCCACGCGGGCCAGCAGCTGGACCGGCATCGCATCGAGCACCTCGTTGCCCAAGAGCACGCCGGTCAGCTGCTCCGGCAAGGCGTCAACCCACTGAACCTGCTCGGCAAAGGCCGCCAGGGCGGCCTGCTGGCGGGCCCGCAGCGTGGCGGAGAGCTCGATGATGCGGTACTGCGGCAGCGGCTGGCCCTGCTCGGCCCAACAGTTCAGCAGCTGCAGCGCCAGAGCGCCAGAGCCCGCGCCAAATTCCCAGAGCGTGTCGGTCTGGGTCTGTTGCAGGGCTTGGGCCAGTTGGCTGGCCAGGGTCTGGCCGAACAGCGGCGAGATTTCAGGGGCGGTGACAAAATCGCTGCCGGCCAGCATGCGGTCGTCCTCCCGTTGGTAGGGCAGGCTGCCGAACTTCAGGCTGTCGCGGGCGTAGTAACCCAGGCCGGGCGCGTACAGGGCCAGCGCCATGAAGGCGTCAAAGCCGAGCCACCCGCCACCGGCTGCCACTGCATCCCCGATAATTCGGCGCAGTCCGGTCGAAACCTCGTCGTCGGACAAATCACTCATAGTTCAATTGATGTTAACAGTCAGCTTTTTTGCGCCAGGCGGCCCATGCTTAAGCACGTGTTGGTGACGGGAGGCTCGAAGCGCCTGGGCGCTCTGCTGTGCCGGCAGTTTGCGCAGGCCGGTTGGCAGGTCTGGTGCCATTACCAGCACTCGGCCGATCCGGCGCAGGCGCTGTGCGCAGAGTTGCGTCAGCTCGGCGTGCAGGCACACCCGATCCAGGCCGACCTGGCCGACCCCGACGCGCGCCGCCGCATGATGGCCGCCATCACGGCGCAAAGTGGCCCGTTGCACTGCCTGGTGAACAACGCCTCCAGCTTCGAGCCCGACAGCGCCGCCGCCATGGACGAGGCCGGAGCCCGCAGCCAGTTGGAGGTGAATTTGCTCGCCCCGCTGGCGCTGGCCGGCCTGATGGCGCAGAGCCTGGCCCAGACGCCGCCAATGGGTGAGCCCGTCGGCCGCCGCAGCGTGATCCATGTGCTGGACCAGAAGGTGTTCAACCTCAATCCCGATTACTTTTCCTACACCGTGAGCAAGCTCGCGCTGGAGCGCGCGGTGGCCCTGCAGGCGCAGGCGCTGGCGCCGGCGCTGCGCGTCTGTGGCGTGGCGCCGGGCCTGATGTTTCTGAGTGGGCCGCAGTCGCAGGCCAATTTTGACCAGGCCGGCCGCGTCAACCTGATGCGGCAGGCTACCGACCCGGCGCAGGTGGCCGCGAGCTGCCTGTTTCTGGCCGACAACCCCTGCATCACTGGCGTCACGCTCACCGTGGACAACGGCCAGCACCTGGTGCCCCTGCCCCGCGACGTGATGTTTGTGGTGGACGCCCTGCACCAGGAGCCCGCGCATGACGCCTGACAGCTTGCCCCAGGACCCGCTGACCCAGCTCGCCTTGAGCTGCCGCCGCCTGTTCCTGCGCAACCATGTGCTGCCGGTTCACATCGGTGCCCATGATTTTGAGAAAGGCGTGACCCAGCGCCTGGTGTTCAACGTCGAGCTGTTTGTGCCCTACAGCGCCTCTACCCCAAAGTCGGACCGGCTGGCCGAGGTGGTGGACTATGACTTTGTGCGCCACCTGATTGCCGAGCGGGTGCAGCGCGGCCATGTCGAGCTGCAGGAAACCCTGTGCGACGAGCTGGCGGCCGCCCTGTTGGCCCACCCGCAGGTGCAGGCGGTGCGCCTGTCCACCTGCAAGCCCGATGTCTACCCCGATTGCGACGGGGTGGGGGTCGAAGTGTTTCGTATAAAGGGTTCACCCGTATGACTGCCACCACGGGTTACCAAACCCTCACGCTCACCGGCCTTCGCTTCGAGGCCAGCCTGGGCATTCTGGAGTTCGAGAAAACCGCGCCGCAGCCGATCCAGGTCGACGCCGAACTGCGCCTGGGCACCCAGCCCCTGCTGCCGCGCAACGACGAGATCAACCATGTGCTGGACTACCGCAAGGTGCGCAAGATCATCATCGACGAGTGCACGGCCGAGCATGTGAACCTGCTCGAAACCCTGATCGGCAAACTGGCCAACCGGCTGATGCAGTTGCCCGGCGTGCAGGGCGTGCGCGTGAAAATTGCCAAGCTTGAGATTTTTGACGATTGTGAAGTTGCCATCCGGGTCGAAACCGGGCAGTGGTGACCCAAGGAGCCCCATGAACGCCCCCATGAACGCCTTCTGGATTGACACCGAAGCCGCCGCCCCGGCCACCGAGCCGGGCCGCGCCCTGAAGATCGAACGCGAAACCCACAAGCTGGAAAAACGCCTGTGCCGCCAGGTGGGGCAGGCCATTGTGGATTTCAACATGATCGAGGCCGGCGACCGGGTGATGGTCTGTGTCTCGGGCGGCAAAGACAGCTACGGCATGCTCGACATCCTGCTCAAGCTCAAGGCCCGCGCGCCGGTGGACTTTGAGCTGATTGCCGTCAACCTCGACCAGAAGCAGCCCGGTTTTCCCGACCACATCCTGCCCGCCTACCTGAAGCAGTTGGGCGTACCGTTTCATATCGAGACGCAGGACACCTACAGCATCGTCAAGAAGGTGATTCCCGAGGGCAAGACCATGTGCAGCCTGTGCAGCCGGCTGCGCCGCGGCATCCTGTACCGGGTGGCCGATGAGCTCAAGGTGACCAAGATTGCGCTCGGCCACCACCGCGACGACATGCTGCAGACGTTTTTCCTGAACATGTTTTTTGGCGGCAAGCTCAAGGGCATGCCGCCCAAGCTGGTCAGCGACGACGGCGGCCACATCGTGATCCGGCCGCTGGCCAACGTGGCCGAAAAAGACCTGACGCGTTGGGCGGCGCACCGCCAGTTTCCCATCATCCCCTGCACCCTGTGCGGCAGCCAGGAAAACCTGCAGCGCAAGCAGATTGGCAACATGCTGCGCGACTGGGAAAAGCAGTACCCCGGCCGCATCGAGAGCATGTTCACCGCGCTGCACAACGTGGTTCCCTCGCACCTGATGGACCACAGCCGCCACAACTTCAAGGACATCAAGACCACCGGCGTGCCCGACGCCGACGGCGACAAGGGCTTTGACGACGACAGCTTTCCCCTGCCGACGCTGCCCGGCCTGCAGCTGGTCAGCGCCTGAGGCTGCAAGCCCACACCACCCCGTGCAGGCTACCCGCCTCATTGCCATCCGCCACGGCGAGACCGCCTGGAATGTGGCCACGCGCATCCAGGGCCAGCTCGACATCGAGCTCAACGCCCGCGGTCGTTGGCAGGCCGCCCAAGTGGCGCAGGCGCTGCGGGGCGAGCCCGTGCAGGCGGTGTACGCCAGCGACCTCAAGCGCGCCTGGGCCACGGCCGAGGCCATTGCCCAGACCAGCGCCACCGGCTTGACGGCGCACGCTGGCTTGCGCGAGCGCGGTTTTGGCGAGTTTCAAGGCCAGACCCATGCCGATATCGAGGCTAACTGGCCCGAGCACGCGTTGCGCTGGCGCCAGCGCGACCCCGACTGGGCGCCGCCCGGCGGTGAATCACTGGCCGAGCTGCGCGAGCGTATCCGCGGCACCGTGGACGAACTGGCCGCTGCCCATGTCGGCCAGCAGATCGTGCTGGTGGCCCACGGTGGCGTGCTCGATGCGCTGTACCGGCTGGCCACCGGCCAGGCCATCCAGGCCCCGCGCAGCTGGCCACTGGGCAACGCCACCATCAACCGCCTGCTCTGGACGCCCGAGGGCCTGTCATTGGTAGGCTGGTCAGATGCGCGCCACCTGGAATCCGAGCCGCTGCTCGACGAAACCAGCGACTGAGCTGGTGTTGCTGTCATTCCCGGCTGCTTACCGTCATTCCCGCGAAGGCGGGAATCCAGGGGTGCATGGATGCCTGGTCGAGCCGTGGATCACGATATGGCATGAATTTTTCCAAGTAAAATTGATTAATGGAAATTAACTTGGAAAAAATGACGCTCGATCCTGATGCCGCTCGGCAGTACATCGATGCACGGTCAGTCTTTCTGGAGCTCGAACGCAGCAAAAAAAATGCACTGCAGGTCCGCGGTGGGATGGTCTGGAAGACGGTTGATCGGAAGGCGTACCTGATTCGCACCAGTCCATCTGGTGGGCAGAGGAGTTTGGGTAGGCGATCGGCGGAAACGGAACTCGTCTACCAAAACTTCATCGAAAAAAAGCAGTCGCTGCAGGATCGCCTCAGCAGTCTGAAGGCCGTCATGGTCAAGCATGAGCGCATGAATCGGGCGCTCAGAGTCGGGACCATGCCCAATATCGCCGTGGCGATTCTGGGTCGGCTTGCCGATGCGGGGCTGTCAGACTATTTCAGGGTGGTTGGGACGCATGCACTCTACGCTTATGAAGCGGCGGCAGGCGTGCGTTTTGCCTCTGCGATCACAGCCACCCGCGATATTGACCTGCTGTGGGACACCCGCAAGCGAGTCATGTTTTCTGAGAGGCTGCGGCAAGACTCGCCATCCATGCTGGCGGCTCTGCAAAAAGTGGACAAGACGTTTCAGATTATTGAGGACCAAAAGTACACGGCCATCAACCAGGACGGCTTTGAGGTCGACTTCATCCGTCGAGTTGCCACCCCCGAGGACCCGCACCCGATTCGCCTGAGTGACGCGGAAGACGACTTTTGGGTGGTGCAGGCCAAGCGTGCCGATGAACTGATGAACGCGCCCGAATTCACTGAGATGGTGGTGGCAGAGAACGGGGCTATGGCCAGGCTGACTACTGTTCATCCATCAGTCTTCGTCACCTTCAAGCGCTGGATGTCCAAGGAGCCCGACCGTGATCCGCTCAAGCGCCGACGCGACGCGCTGCAGGCAGACGCGGTGGAATGGGCCCTGAACGAGCGCCTGCCCCACCTTGGGTCTTGACGGCTTGGTGTGCGGGCCCTATTCGCGCCGCAACCGGTGCGGCTCTTCGAAATCCAGAAAGTCGTTCTCGGCCAGTGCGTCATTGACCCAAGCCTGCACGCCGGGCAGGGCGCAGACCCGGGCCACATAGGCGGCAATCTGGCTAGGCACCGGGAGGGCATAGGTTTTCAGGCGCATGCAGACGGGCGCGTAATAGGCGTCGGCAATGGTGAACTGACCAAACAGCATCGGACCGCCGTGCTCGCGCAGCAGCTCCTGCCACATTGCCACCAGGCGCGCCACATCGCTGCGCACGCCGGGTTTGTCGCGCCAGATCAGGGCGCCGGTACCGGGCAGCGTGGCTTCGATGTTCATCGGGCACTGGCTGCGCAACTGGCCGAAACCGCTGTGCATTTCGGCGCAAATGCTGCGCGCGCGTGCCCGCGCTGACACGTCTTTGGGCCACAGCTGATGGTCGGGGTATTGCTCGGCCAGGTACTCGGCTATCGCCAGCGTGTCCCACACGGTCAGCGCACCGTCCTGCAGCAGCGGCACCTTGCCGGTCGGGCTGATCGGGTCCATGGTGCGGCGGAAGGTCGAGCCCGGCGCAAACGAGTCAAAGCGGACCATCACCTCCTCGAACGGGATGCCGGCCTGCTTCAGCAGCACCCAGGGCCGCATCGACCAGGAGGAGTAATTCTTGTTGCCGATGTAGAGTTTGAGCATGGCGAGTCCAGCGGCCGTAGTGGGGGCCGGGTGATGGGTTTCAGGGCAGATCGGTGGCGACCTCGGGGGCGCCGGCGCCGCGCGGCCCCACCAGGCCGAGCCGGCTTTTGAGCGACTGGGGTTGGCCCGTGATCAGCGCCGCGTAATTGGTGGTGTTGGAGAGCACTTTTTTGACATAGTCACGGGTTTCAGCAAAAGGCACATTCTCGGCCCAGATGGCGGCTTCCAGGGTGGGGCCGCCGCTGGCGCCACGCCAGCTGCGCGGCCGGCTCGGGCCGGCGTTGTAGGCGGCGGCGGCCAGGGGCATGGAGCCAGCAAAGTCGTCCAGCACCAGTTTCAGGTAGCCGGTACCAATGGCGATGTTGGTGTCGCGCTCGGTGATCTGTTGGGGTTTGAAATCGGTCAGGCCGATTTTCTTGGCGGTCCAGCGCGCGGTCGGTGGCATCACCTGCATCAGGCCAGCCGCGCCCACACCAGACTGGGCGTCCATCACGAAACGGCTTTCCTGCCGGATCAGGCCGTACACATAGGCTGGGTCCAGCCCGATCTGTTTGGCGCGCCCCAGCACGCTGTCCTTGAACGGCATCGGAAAGCGTTGCTCAAAATCCAGCACCGACTTGGTCCGTTCGCTGGTATTGATGCAGCGGTCCCAGACTTCACGGCTACAGGCCAGGTCAGCCGCAGCCAGCAGTTCGCGGTCGCTCATGCCGCCGCGCTGGTGCAAATTGGTGCTGTAGTTCCACTCGCGCACGCCATCGCTGCGCAGCCCAATTTGAATCGCGTACAGGCCGCGCTGCAGGCCGGTATTCTGGCGCGCGGCCTCTTTTTCGTCGGTCGTCAGTGCCGGCGGCCGCTCGGGGGTATGGACCCGCTGTCCCAACTCATCCAGAGCGAGCTGCTCGTAAAAGCCGCGCACCCCGGCAATGCCTTCAAGCATGCGCGTGGCCTGCGCTCGCTCGGCCTCCGTTTTGGCCAAGTGCAGCAGGGCGCGGGCGCGCCAGTAGACCCAGGTGCTGTCCCGGCCCACGTCCGGGCTCATGGCCAGTGTGGCCGACAGCACATCCTTCCAGCGCGACAGGCGCAGGGCGGCGCGCACCTTCCAGCCCAGGTGCTCGTCGTGGAGCTCATGGTCGCGCGCCTTGGCGAAGTGCTCGCTGGCGGATTCCGACAGCTTTTGTGCCGCGTGCTTGCCGATCACGCCCCAGGCCCAGCTGCGTTGCTCGGGCGTCAGATGAACGCTCCAGTGGTTTTCCAGCAGGCCGGCGGCAACTTCCGGCTCGGTTGCGGCCAGCCGGATCAGGGCCAGCAGCGCCCATTCCTTGGCGTGGCGGCCAGCAGCCACCACGCGTTTTGCCAGATAGCGGGCTGGATTGGCGCTGATGTCATCGAGCGGCTTGGCCGCCTCGGCCGAGATGATGTCGGCGGCCTGCCGGGCGGCACGCGGCCGGTTGTTTTCCATGGCCAGGCGGGCTTTGCGCCAGATGTCGGCGTCACTCAGGGTTTTGGCCGTGTGCAGTTGCGCCGCCGCCTGAGCGCAGCCGTCGTCAGCGTCCTTTTGGCTGTACCACTGCCGTTTCACGTCCTGCGCCACCTCTTGGGCCGGCCGTGTGGTCTCGAGTGCGAGGGCGTAGCAGCGCACCTCGCGGTCATCGTTCATCCGGTAATTGGGCAACTCGGCGCTGAAAGCGGCCCAATCGCGCCGCTGCCCGAGCAGCAGCAGCCAGTCGTTGCGCAAGCGGTCTTCCTGGTAGGTGCCGGCGTAGCGCGTCAAAAAGTCCTGGACTTCACTGGCACTGGCCGAATCCAGCCGGGCGCGCAACTCCCAGTAAGCGGCCCAGGGCTCCAGCACATGGCCGCGCGCCTGGGGCAGCAGGGCGCTCAGGCGCTTGCGGTCGCCCTGCTTGAAGGCTTGACTCATGTCAACAATGGTCTCGTCCCGGCCAGTCTTGGCAGTGGGGTTGCTCTGGGCGTGGCCCGCCGGCGCCAGGCCCAAAAGCAGGCTTCCAAGCAGTGCGATCGGTGTCAAAATGGTAAGGAACTGCATACGTGGATTATGGACAAGTCTGATCAACACAAGGCTCAGGAAAAAAAAGCGCTTCGCAAGCTGTTGCTTGAACAACGCTTGAGCATGCCCGATCGCCTACAACGCGCCGATTTGTTACAACGTGTGATGCGCATCTGGCTGGTCGGCCGCCCGGACATGGTGATTGGCGCCTATTGGCCGATCAAGGGCGAGTTTGACCCGCTGCCGGCGCTGCACCGCTGGAAGGAAGACGGCGAGTTGCTGGACCAGCCGCAGCCGCGCCGGATTGGCTTGCCGGTGGTCGACAAGGTGCACAAGACCATGCGTTTTCATGCCTGGTACCCGGGCTGCCCGATGGAAGAGGATGCCTACGGCATCCCCAAGCCCAAGGACACCGAGGTGATCGTGCCCACGCTGCTGTTCGTGGCCTGCGTCGGTTACGCGCCGGGCGGCTACCGGTTGGGTTACGGTGGCGGCTTTTACGACCGCATGCTGGCCACCCTGACGCCGCGCCCCTTCACCGTCGGCCTGGGCTTCGCCAACGCCTTTGTGCCCGATTTCGAACCCGAAGCGCACGACCAGCCGCTGGACGCTGTGCTCAATGACAACGGTGTGGTCTGGCCGGTGTGACAGCCGGCTGCGGCACCCCGCCGCCATCCCCCTCCTGACTGCCGTCATCCCCGACCTGATCGGGGATCCATGAATGCCTGTTGACATGGACATAAGCCGAACTGCATGCGTATGCAAGCGCGCTTGCTATAGTCGCGCCCTGCGGTTGGTGGCATGGGCTGCGGCCGAAACACCCGTTCCAAGGAGCCCCAAGCCATGATGACCGACGCGCTGAATCTCGCCAACAAACAGGCCGTCCGCAACCAGATGGACGCCATGGCCCAAGCCAAGCCGGCCACGGTTGAGCGTCAGCTGGCGCAGGCCTACCACCCGGACGCGACTTGGCGTGGGTCACATCCCTGGAATGAGGTGCAGGGCGTGCCAGCCATCGCGCAGACGTTCTGGCGGCCGCTGCTGCAGGCCTTTCCTGATCTGGAGCGGCGCGACAACCTGCTGCTCGGCGGGCGCTACGAGGGGCGCGACTATGTGGGCGCGGTCGGCCATTGGTGCGGCCGGTTCCAGCGGGACTGGCTCGGTCTGCCGGCCACCGGTCAACTGCTGTACCTGCGCTACGGCGAGTTTCACCAGTTGGTGGACGGCCGCATCGTGCAGAGCACGCTGCTGCTGGACGTGCTGGATGCGATCCGCCAAATTGGCGTCTGGCCGCTGCCTGTGAGCCCAGGCTTTGAGGGGTTGTGGCCCGGCCCGCTGACGGGCGACGGCATCGTGTTGTCGGCGCAGGACCCAGCCGAGTCGGCGGCCAGCCTGGCGCTGACGCTGGCCATGCAGGCTTCGCTCGGTGCCTATGACGACACGTTGAAGTTGGGCCGGGACGGCTTGCTGGCCATGCCGCAGCGCGATTTTTGGCACCCGCACATGATGTGGTTTGGCCCCAGCGGCATTGGCACCGCGCGCGGCCTGGATGGCTTTGTCGATGTGCACCAGCTGCCGTTTCGCACCGCCTTCCCACGCGACCCCAAGCGACCGCAGCCGGCTGGCATGGGTCAGCACGGCGGCAGCCACTACGTGCGCATCGGCGACGGCCGCTTTTCGGCCACCGGCGGCTGGCCCAGCCGGCACATGCTGCACCAGGGCGGTGGCTGGCTCGGCTTGCCGCCCACCGGGCGTGCCATCACCATGCGAGTGATGGATTTTTACAGCGCCGAGCAGGGGCTGATCCGCGAGAACTGGGTGCCGATCGACCTGCTCAATGTACTGCTGCAACTCGACGTGGATGTGCTGGCACGGGTGCAAGGCCTGTGCGCTCGGCCTGGCCGCTGAGGCCGCCCTTAGGGGAAACTACCGATGCTCAAGCCGCTTTGTTTGAGTTACATTGCATACGTATGCAAAAAAATCTTTGTGTCAAATCAACCAAGGTACACGACGCATGATTCGTTATCTCAAACGCGGTAAGGATGCCCAGGGCCGGGCCGACGACGATGCCCAAGTGCGTGCCACCGTGGCAGGTATCCTGAAAGACATCGAGCAACGCGGCGACGAGGCGGTGCGGGCCTACAGCCGCCAGTTCGACAGCTGGGACCCAGCCAGCTTCACGCTGTCGCAAGCCGACATCGAGGCGGCGGTGCGCCAGCTCTCGGCCCGCGAAATTGAAGACATCCGGTTCGCGCAAACGCAGATCCGCAACTTTGCGCAGATCCAGCGCGACAGCATGCGCGATGTCGAAGTCGAAACCCTGCCCGGCGTGGTGCTGGGTCACCGGCACATCCCGGTCAACGCGGCCGGCTGCTATGTGCCCGGCGGCAAGTACCCGTTGATTGCATCGGCCCACATGAGCGTGCTCACCGCCAAGGTGGCCGGCGTGCCGCGTGTGGTGTCGACCGCGCCGCCGTACCAGGGCGCACCGCACCCGGCCATCGTGGCGGCCATGCACTTTGCTGGCGCGGATCAGATTTTGGTGCTGGGCGGTGTGCAGGCGGTGGCGGCTATGGCGATTGGCACCGAGTCGGTGGCGGCAGTCGACATGCTGGTCGGGCCGGGCAATATGTTCGTGGCCGAGGCCAAGCGTCAGCTGTACGGCCGGGTCGGCATCGACCTGTTCGCCGGGCCCACCGAAACCCTGGTGATTGCGGACGAGTCGGTCGACGGCGAAATGTGCGCCGTCGACCTGCTGGGCCAGGCGGAACACGGCCCCACGTCCCCCGCTGTGTTGCTGACCACTTCAGAAAAGCTGGCGCGTGACACCCTGGCGGAGGTTGAACGCCAGCTCAAGATCCTGCCGACTGCCGCCATCGCCGGCAAGGCCTGGGAGATCTACGGCGAGGTGATCGTCTGCGACAGCGACGAGGAGATGCTGGCCAAGGCCGACGAGATCGCCTCCGAGCATGTGCAGGTCATGACGCGCGACCCGGATTACTTCCTCAAGGGCATGACCAACTATGGTGCACTGTTCCTCGGGCCGCGCACCAATGTCAGCTTTGGCGACAAGGTTATCGGCACCAACCACACGCTGCCCACCAACAAGAACGCCCGCTACACCGGCGGCCTGTGGGTTGGCAAGTTCCTCAAGACCTGCACCTACCAGCGGGTGCTGACCGATGAAGCCAGTGCCAGCATTGGCGCGGTCTGCTCGCGCCTGTGCCACATGGAAAACTTTGCCGGTCATGGTGAGCAGGCCAACCTGAGGGTGCGCCGCTACGGCGATCGCGCCGAGGTGCCCTGGTACCAGCCCGTGCCGGCGCTGGACGGGCCGGCATGAAGGGGGCCCGGCCCGAGCAGGCCGCACTCACGCGCGACAACGACCTGTCGCAGACCACGGCCACGCGCCGGGTGGTGGAGGCCATGGTGGACGGCCTGAACGACCACACCATTGACGGCATCGAGGCGTTTTTTGCCAAAGACTTCCGCTGGATGGGCAATGCCGGTTGCGGCACCAAGCAGGGCGTACGTGAGTTTCAGGACAACTGGCAGCGGCCCTTCCAGGCGGCGTTTTCGGACAAGGTGTGCATCGATGAGGCGCGGGTTGTGCAAGGCCAGTGGATGGCGGCCTTCGGGCGGCAGGAAGCCACCCATTCCGGCGAATTCATGGGCATCGCCCCCACCGGCAAGCGGGTTGAAATTCGCTACATGGATTTCTGGAAGGTGCAGGACGGCAAGATCGTTGACAACTGGGTGATGGTGGATTTTCCGCACGTGATGCAGCAACTCGGCGTGGACCCCTTCCAGGGCCAGGGCTGGGAAGCTTTCGACCGGGGCGAGCGCGTTGCACCGCGTCCCTTGCCAGCTGCATGACCGCACCGCGCACCCCCTCGTTCCGGCTGGATGGCCGCCGCGCGCTGGTCACCGGCGCGGGCCGTGGCATTGGTCTGGCCGCGGCGCACGCGCTGGCGCAGGCGGGTGCGGTGGTCACGCTGGCGGCCCGGTCGCGCGACGAGTTGCAGGCTGCTGCCGACGCGATGGCGGCCTACGGTGCCAAGGCCGAGGTGCTGGTGCTCGATGTCACCGACCCGGCTGCAGTGCGGCAGGCTGTGGCAGCGGCTGGCCCGTTCCAGGTGCTGGTCAACAGCGCTGGCACCAACCGGCCGGCGCTGATCACCGACACGCAGGACGCCGACTTTGATGCCGTGGTCGACCTCAACCTCAAGGCTGCCTTTTACCTGGCCCGCGAGGTGGCGCGTGGCCTGATCAGCGCCGGTCTGCCGGGCTCACTGATCCAGATTTCCTCGCAGATGGGCCATGTGGGTGGCCCAAAACGCACCGTGTACTGCGCCACCAAACATGCGGTGGAGGGCATGACCCGAGCCTTGGCCTGGGAACTCGGGCCGCACCAGATCCGCGCCAACACGGTCTGCCCGACCTTCATTGAGACCGCCATGACCCGCCCGGCGCTGGCCGACCCGGCGTTCCGTCAGTTTGTGCAGTCCCGCATCGCGCTGGGTCGGCTGGGCCAACTTGAAGACATCATGGGCGCGGTGGTGTTTCTGGCCAGTGATGCCGCGGCGCTGGTGACCGGCAGCGCGCTGATGGTCGACGGGGGCTGGACCGCCCAATGAAGACACAGGCCACCTCGCTGGATGTGGCACGCCTGGCCGGCGTGTCGCAGTCGGCAGTCAGCCGCTGCTTCACCGCTGGCGCCAGCGTGTCGGAGGCCATGCGTGACAAGGTGCAGACGGCAGCGCGCAAGCTGGGCTACCAGCCCAATGCCCATGCCCGCAGCCTGATCACCGGGCGTTCACGCATCATTGGCCTGGTGCTGTCGGCCCTGGAAAACCTGTATTACCCTGCGGTGCTGGAGCGGCTGGCCAAACGGTTGCAGCAGGACGGCTACCACCTGCTGATCTTCATTGGCGACAACGCCAACTCCGACGACCTGGTGGAAGAAATCCTGCAGTACAACGTGGACGGCATTGTGCTGGGCGCCACCACCCTGTCCTCGGCCCTGGCGCAGCGCTGTGCCGATGCCAGCATTCCGGTGGTGCTGTTCAACCGCATCATGGCCTCGGGCAGCGCGGGCGCAGTCAGCTCGGTACGTTCCGATAACGTGGGCGGCGGGCGTGACATTGCGCGCTTTCTGGTGGCTGGTGGCCACCAGCGTATCGCCTACATTGCCGGGCGCGAAGACTCGTCGACCAACCTCGAGCGGGAGCGTGGCTTTCGCGAAGGCCTGGCCGAATTGGGGCAACGCATTTATGCCCGCGCCATCGGCAATTACGATGTGGCGCAGGCCCAGCAGGCCGCCCGTGACTTGTTCGGCCATGCCGCAGACCGGCCCGACGCGGTGTTTGTGGCGGGCGACCAGATGGCCATTGCCGTGCTGGACACCCTGCGCCACGAGCTGGGCCTGGCGGTGCCGCGGGACGTCTCCGTGGTGGGCTTCGACAACGTGCCGCAGGCCGCCTGGGCCTCTTATGCATTGACCACTTTCGAGCAACCCGTGGAGCCGATGGTGGAGGCCACGGTGGCGCTGTTGCAGGGTTACCTGCGCCAGGCTCAGACACCGCCGAGCCGCAACCTGGTGGTGCCAGGCCATTTGATCATCCGTCAGTCGGCGCGTCAGTCCGTGCCAAGGAGTTACCTCTCGTGAAAGGTTTCGATGTCGAGTTCAGCAACCTGGATCACTACATCCGGGTGATCACTGCCCGCATCTGGGAGGGCCGCCGCATCGATGACATCCGCAAGTACTACAGCGACCCCTGCGTGGTGGAAACGCCGATGTCGGTCAGCACGGCCGTTGAGGACGTGATCACCGGCACCCGAGCCACCCTGGCCATGTTCCCGGACCGCCGCCTGCTGGCCGAGGACGTGATCCAGTCGGGCGACGAGGAGGGCGGTTTCCTGAGTTCGCACCGCATCATCTCGACCATGACCCATGTGGGCGACGGCAGTTTCGGCCCGGCCAGCGGCGCACGCATCCACGTGCGCACCGTTGCCGACTGCGTCTGCAAGGATAACCGCGTCATCCACGAGTGGCTGGTGCGCGATCAGGCCGCCATCGCGCTGCAGATTGGCAGTACGCCGCAGGCGCTGGCGCAGGCTTGGCTCAACCAGCGCGGCGGCTGGCACAAGCCGGTGGCGCCACCGGCACCGGCCGGCTATGTGTCGCACATCAGTCAGCACCCGCAGGCGCAGGCCTACGCCCAGTCGATCGAGGCGCTGGCACAGGGCGATGGCGATGTGGCGGCGATCTATGACGAGGCGGCCCAGCAGATCGGCCCAGGAGAACACACCAGCTATGGCCTCGACGAAATCGCCGGGTTTTGGCGCAGCCTGTTCGGTGCCCTGCGGGTGCAGCAGTTCACGGTCGAGCACCTGGCCTGGCAGCAGGACCAGGCGACCAGCGGTCGCAGTGACCGGCTGGCCCTGCGATTTAGAGCCAAAACAGTCCACAGCCCGCGTGATAGCTCACTTCTTCGCTATGGAAAAGAGAGCGGTCATGTGGTGGAGGTGATGGCCATTGTGCACGCCGAGCTGGTGCAGGGCCGGGTCCTGCGCGAGTGGGTGTTGATCGATGACGTGGCGATCTGGATGCAAGTCTTGACGCCGCAAACCTGAGGCACTGAGATGGCGCGCGTGCAGCTGAACAATATTTCCAAGTCCTGGGGCGATGCCGTGGGCGTCAAGCAGATGTCGCTGGACATCGCCGACGGCGAATTCCTGGTGCTGCTCGGCCCCAGCGGCTGTGGCAAGACCACCACCATGCGCATGGTGGCCGGGCTGGAGGACCCCAGCACTGGCGAGGTCTGGATTGGCGATCGCTGCGTCAACCAGCTCGAACCCAAGGACCGGGACGTGGCCATGGTGTTCCAGAGCTACGGCCTGTACCCGAACATGACGGTGGCTGAGAACATCAGTTTTCCGCTGCGTATCCGTGGTGTGCCGGCAGCGCAGATCAAGCCGGCCATGCTCAAGGCGGCAGCGCAGGTCGAGCTGACCGATTACCTGGACCGCCGGCCCAAGGAATTGTCGGGCGGCCAGCGCCAGCGCGTGGCGCTGGCGCGCGCCATCGTGCGCCAGCCCAAGGTGTTTTTGATGGATGAGCCACTCAGCAACCTGGACGCCAAGCTGCGCGTCACCATGCGTTCGCACATCAAGCACCTGCACCATTCGCTCGGGGTGACCACTATTTACGTCACGCATGACCAGATCGAGGCCATGACCCTGGCCGACCGGGTGGTGGTGATGAGCCGGGCCGAGATCCAGCAGATTGGCACGCCCGAGGTGATCTACAACCAGCCGGCCAATCTGTTTGTCGCCGGCTTCATTGGCTCGCCCTCGATGAACCTGATCTCCGGGGCGTTGCGGGACGGCGTGTTTGAGGCTCCCGGTGTGTCGGTGCCGGGTTTTGGCACGCTGAGCCGGCCGGACCTGGTGTTGGGCGTGCGTGCCGAGGACTTGGCGGTGACGGCACCTGAGCAGGCCCAGATCCGCGCCGAGGTGTTCAGCTTTGAGCTGACCGGCGATTCCACCCTGGTGATGGTGCGCATCGGCGAGCAAGTGGTCACCGCGCGTGCCGGCAAAGATTACCGCGCCCGCATTGGCGACCCGGCTGGCTTTGCCCTCAGCGCCGACCGGTGTCACATTTTTGATGGCCAGACGCAGAACCGGCTGCGTCTGCAAGCCAATTAACCCCCGGCCTTTTTTGGAGAATGTCATGACCCAACGTACCCTGCGCCGTACCCTGCTGGCAACAGCGGTTCTGCTGGCCACCCTGCCAGGCGTTTCAATGGCCCGCTGCGACAACCTCACGGACGCCAAGCCAGGGCAAATCAATATCGTCGGCAACACCTTTCCGGCCTTGACCCATATTGCCAAGGAGATGGAGTCCTGCACCCGCGGCGGCCTGAAGGTGCAGTACAAGCTGGTGCCTTCGCCACAAAACGAAACCGAAACCCTGCAGGCCTTCGGCTCCAGCGGCAAGTCGGCGTTTGACGCCGCCGTGGTGTCCATGGGCACCTTCACCAAGCTGCAAAGTGCTGGCCAGCTGCAATCCATGACCGATCTGGTCAACAAGTACAAGGCCAAGTACAAAATTGAAGACAACATGCTGGTCAAGGTCAATGGCGAGGTGATGGCGATTGCCTTCATGCAAAACGCACAAAACCTGTTCTACCGCAAGGACCTGTTCGACAAGCACGGCATCAAGGTGCCCGCCACCTACGCCGATATGATGGCCGCCGCCAAGACCCTCAAGGAGAAAGAACCCAGCATCGAGTTCCCGATTGCCCAGACCTTTGCCAAGGGCTGGGACAGCGCCACCGAGTTCAGCAACATCTTTGCCGGTTATGGCGGCCGCTTTTTCAAGGCCGGCTCGGCCGCGCCGGATTTCAACAGCGACGCTGGTGTGAAGGCGCTGGAGACCATGAAGGCCATGACCGCCTACATGACGCCCAACTACCTGGCCTCGGGCTCGGACGACGTCATGAATCAGTACCAGCAGGGCAAAGCCGCCATGGGCGTGCTGTGGGCCAGCCGCGCCTCGCGCATGGACGACCCCGCTGCCTCCAAAATCGTCGGCAAGATGGAATTCACCGCGGCGCCGGCCGTGGTGGCTGGCGGTAAGTCGGCCACCCACCTGTGGTGGGACGGCGTGGTGATGCCCAAGAACCTGGGCGGCGACCGCGAGACGGTGTTCCAGGTGCTGATGGAGGCACTGGACGAGGAAACCACCGCCAAAGGCAATGACCTGACCATCTGGGTGCGCTCCAGCTACAAGCCCACACGCTTTGCCAACGGCGTGGCCGCCTCGGCCAAGGCCGGTGCGCCGCAGTGGCCCTCGGAGCCCTATTTCGGTCTGGCCCATGGCGAGATTGGCAAGATCATTCCCGATGTGATGACGGGCGCCATGACACCGAAGGCGGCGCTGGATGCTGCAGCCACGGCCTATGCCAAAGCTGCCGCTGAAAAAGGCTTCCTGAAGTAAGCCCTGCCGCGTGCGCTTCTCCACCTTTCTCCGCTTTGTCGGGCCATCCGCAGCGCTGATGCTGCTGCTGCTGGCGCTGCCGCTGGCGGTCACCTTTTACCTGTCGGTGCGCAGCTGCGCGTTGCAGATGGAGGTGGTCACAGTGACCGAAAGCAGCCCATTTGGGACGAAAGAGGTGGTGACGCAGCGCGCGGTGCTCGGGCCCGATGGCCGCGCCCTGCGGGTGTGCCGTTATGTCGGGCTGGAGTACTTCCGAAAGGTGCTCGGCCTGGATGCCGAAGACGCCAGTCAGCCCGGCAACGCTGCCCCGCCCGATGCCAGCGGTGCGGGTGCAGCACCGCTGGCAACGGCGCCGCAGCGTGCCACTGAATTCACAGGCGCACTGCGCTTTACCCTGCTTTACACCTTTGCCACCACCCCGTTCGTGCTGTTGCTGGGCTTTGCGCTGGCACTGGGCGTGAACCAGGTGGGCCAACGCTGGCGACCGGTATACATCAGCGCCTCATTGTTGCCCTTCATCATCACGCCGGTGGTGGGTGCGCTGGCGATCAAGTGGCTGTTCCGGGACAACGGCCTGGTGCCCTATTTTTTGTCGCAGTTTGGCATTTCGTTGTTCTGGATGGCGCAGGCCTGGTCAGCCCGGCTGCTGATCATCCTGTACGGCATCTGGCATGTGGTGCCCTTTGCCTTCATTGTGTTTTACGCCGGGCTGCAGTCGGTGCCGCAGGACAGCCTGGAAGCGGCGCGCATCGATGGTGCCAACGCCTGGCAACGCCTGCGCTACGTCACGCTGCCGCATCTGGCGCCGCTGTTTGTGTTTGTGACGCTGATTCACCTGATGGACGCCTACCGGGTGTTTGAGCCGGTGGTGGTGCTGACGCAGGGCGCTTTCACCACCAGCGTGCAGTACCTGACCTACTACATCCTGCTGCAAGAGAACAACCCCTACAAGGCCAGTGCTGCCGCCGTGCTGACCACCGCCGGCATTGCCGTGCTGCTGGTGCCGCTGCTGGTGCGCACCTGGAAAGAACAAAGGCGCGGAGGATGACGCCATGAAACGACCCGCCCGCGCCTGGAGCCTGCTGCTGCATCTGGCCCTGCTGGCCTGGCTGCTGCTGGCTTGCCTGCCCATTGTCTGGACGGCAGTGATCTCCTTGCGCCAGTATGTGGACGCCTTTTCGGTGCCGGTCAAGTGGCTGGCGCCGGTGACCTTTGAAAACTACAGCCGGCTGTGGATTGACAAGGCCTTCTACCGTAACTTTCTCAACACCGCCATCGTCACCCTCGGTACGGTCAGCGTCTCGCTCACTGTGGGTTGCCTGGCCGGCTACGCGTTGTCGCGCTACCGCGGCGCGGTGGGTTTCTGGCTGCTGATCACGGCGCTGGTGTTCCGCTCGCTGCCGCATTCCACGCTGTTACCCTCGTTTTATGTGATGTTTGACGCGTTGGGTGTTCGCAATGAGTTTTTCACGCTGATCCTGGTGCTGGTGGCGATCAACCAGCCCTTCACGATCTGGATGCTGCGATCGTTCTTTGTCAACATCCCGCAGGAGCTGGACGAGGCCGCGCTGGTGGACGGCTGCAGCCGCTTCCAGGCTTTTCGCCGCGTGATTATCCCGGTGATGTGGCCGGGCGTGGTCACCACCGGCCTGTTCAGCTTTTTGCTGGCCTACAACGACTTCCTGCTCAGCTCCTCGCTGGTCAACGCCGAGCGCATGACCATGCCGGCTGCCATTGCCAATGCCATTTCGGCCGACAGCGAAGCGTTTTTGATGCAGGGCGTGGCCGGCGCCGTCAGCATCACCATCCCGCTGATCATTCTGGTGCTGCTGTTCCAGCGCCAAATTGTCTCCGGCCTGACCCAGGGCGCGGTCAAGGGCTGACGGCCCCAAC
>JBEGOC010000276.1:0-6996 GCA_041182225.1 Pseudomonadota bacterium
CCGGCCAGACGGTGGGCAACGCACCGACACCGTGAACCTGCGCGGCTTGAGCCCCCTGCAGCTGGCGCTGGCGGCGTCGGTGGTGCTGCATGCGGCGCTGCTGACGCTGCGGCTGGTGGACCCGGCCACTTTCAAACGGGTGTTTGAGGAGGCCCCACTCGAAGTGATCCTGGTCACTGCCCGCACCCCAGAGCCGCCGCCCAAGGCGCAGGCCATGGCCCAGGCCAACATGGCCGGTGGCGGCGATGCCGAGCGTGGCCGCGCCACCAGCCCGCTGCCGCCCTCGCTGCGCACCGAGAGTGGCGACGACGTGCAGGTTCACGGTGTCGGTGCGTTGCCCACCGTCTGGCCGGCTACCTCGGGCTCGGCCAGGTCGACCGCAATGGCAATCGGGCCGGCCACCTCGTCCTCCTCCTCGTCGGCCTCGGCCGGCGCCGCGGCACCATCGGGGGCAGCATCGAGCCGCATCAGCACAGTGGCGCTGATGTCAAGCGTGACCTCGTCAATCTCACCCAGCCGCACCCGCACCCGCGCGCCGCGCGGCAGCCCACTGGCGCCCAGCAGCGGCAGCACCAGCGGCAGCGTGTCGGCGCGGGCCAGGTTGTCTTTGAACAGCGTCACGTCCAGCTCAGTCAGGCCCTGCTGCTGCAGGTACTTGAGCGTCCAGAAGCGTTCCATCGCGCCCTGGTAGGCGTTGTAGGCGACGTAGGCCGCATCAAAGCTGGAGATGATGGCAAACAGGTCGGTGTCGCGTGCCTTGAACGGGGCGGCCAGCGCCGCCGTCTTGCCGTGGCGCACGCAGGCGATGATTTGCCACTGGTTCACCAGGTCGGTGTAACGGCGCAGCGGCGAGGTGCTCCAGGCGTAACTTTTCACGCCAATGCCGGCGTGCGGCAGCGCCTTGGTGCCCATGCGCACCTTGACGCCCGGCAACAGCGAGGCTTGGCTGCGGTAAATGCCGGGCACCCCCAGCTCGGCCAGCCAGCTGCCCCAGGTGCTGTTGGCCAGGATCATTGCCTCGGCCACAATCAGGTCCAGCGGCGCGCCCCGCATCCGGGTGCTGATCTGTACCTGCTCCTGGCCCTGCGGCTCCTGCCCGTCGTTCCCCAGCAGCCGAAAGTTGTAGTCCGGCCGGTTGAAGGTTTCCGGTTTGCCGCGCACTTGCTCCCGCCCGGCTTTGAGATGTTTGGCCAGTCGATGCAAAAATGATAGCGAAAAACGCTTATCCGACAGGGCTTCCAGCTCGATTTCATGTAAAAAATCAGGATCGTCAAGCCAGGCCTCGGTGACCACGGCGTCCAGCTGGTCGTGCCGCAGGTTGGCCACGATCGCCACTCGCTCCAGCCGGGTCTCGCTGTTGCGGATCTCCAGGCTGGCCTCGTCCAGCGTCACGTACAAAGACACCGCCGGGCAATCGCGCCCCTCCTGCAGGGTGTAGCTTTGCACCACCTCGTCGGGCAGCATGGTCACTTTGTAGCCCGGCATGTACACCGTGGACAGGCGCTCGCGCCCCAGTTTGTCGATGGCGCTGCCCGGCAGCACGGCCAGCCCTGGTGCTGCTATGTGAATGCCCACGGTGACCAGGCCGCTGCCCAGGCCCTGCACCGACAGCGCATCATCAATCTCGGTGGTGGCCGAGTCGTCAATCGAAAAGGCCTGCACGGTGGCCAGCGGCAGCTCGTCGCGGATGGGCGGGGCCGCCAGCGGCGCAAAACCGGTGCCACGCGGGAAGTTCTCCAGCAAAAAGCGCCGCCAGTGGAACTGGTAGGGTGAATCAATGGCGCCAGCGCGTTGCAGCAGTTCCAGCACACCGAGCTGGCCGGTACGCGAGGCCTCCACCACGGCCTTGTACTCGGGCGCGTTCTTGTCAGGCTTGAACAGAATCTTGTACAGCTGCTCGCGCACCGGCGCCGGGCACTCGCCCTGGCTCAGCTGCTCCACCCACTGTGCAATTTGTAACGCCACTTGCTTTTTCTTCTCGATCGCTGCCAGTGCTTGGGCAATGACCTCTGCCGGGGCCTTGCGAAAACGCCCCTTGCCAGCGCGGCGGAAGTAATGCGGCGCCTCAAACAGCCGCAGCAGCATGGCCACCTGCTGCTCCAGCGTGGCGTTGACCGAAAAATAGTCGCGCGCGAGCTCGGCAAAACCAAACTCGTCCTCGGGCGAGAACTCCCAGGCCAGCTCCAGCTCAATCTCCTGGCTGAGCGCCTGGGCCTGCGCCAGCAAAGCTGCCGGTGCCGGTTTCTCGAACTTCAGCAGCATGTTGGTGCCCTTGACCTTGACCCGCTTGCCACTGTCGAGCTCCACCTGCGCCGAGGTGTCCGCCTCAGACAACACCCGCCCGGCCATGAATTTGCCGGCTTCTTCAAACAATAAGTACATGGGACGGATTGTCCCTGCAAATGGGAGTGCCGGCGTGCTGACCGTCATTCCCGGCTTGACCGGGAATCCATGGCTCCGGGCTATCGCTTCAGCTCCGTCAGGCAATCCGCTCGAGGTGCAGCTGTGTCGTCGCCCCCATCACCCCCCACTAAGGTCAGAGACGAAATCCAACCTCAAGCCCAAACGGCAGACCCGCCTTCGGGTAACGACCCAATGGAATGGTGCCGAAAAAAACCCCGCCGCAGCGGGGTTCAGGCAGACCGCACAGGGTGCTGCTTCAGTTCAGGTTGTAAGTGGCGTAGAAGTTGGCGTAATCCCGGCCGGAAGGGTCGCGGGCCCAGAGGTGCAAGCCAAGCATGATCGCCTTAGCAGTGTAGCCGGTGTTGCCCGTCACGCAGTGTTTCTCCCCTGAGCCATTGGCACAAGTGATGGTGACCGTCCGCTTGGTCGAGCCGACCGACTGTCCGTCCTGGAAGTTCACCTTTGTACCGCCCCCATCGGCGTCCGGCCCAGCTCTGCCAAACAACTTGACTTCGGTTGGCGGCAGGGCGCCACTCGGCACCTCCCAGCTGGGCGTGGCAAGACCAGTGGTCGGCAGCTTCGTGTAGCTGTTATTGTTCGGCGCTGTCGCCGTATTGGCGACGAAGTTGGACTTCAGGTATTCAATGCTGCCAGTGTCCAGCTTGGCCCAGGCCCG
The DNA here is from genome assembly GCA_041182225.1 of Pseudomonadota bacterium. Taxonomy (GTDB): domain Bacteria; phylum Pseudomonadota; class Gammaproteobacteria; order Burkholderiales; family Burkholderiaceae_C; genus Rhodoferax. The sequence continues at coordinate 3,080 of JBEGOC010000276.1, forward strand.
GGTCCGCATCTCGGCGATGGTGTTGGCACGGGCACGGGTCTTGTAGCTCTGAGTGGCCAGCAAAGTGTTGCTACTGTTGTAGTACTTGAACACCCACAGGCTTTGGTTGCCGTAGCCGCTGATTTCTGACTCGGTCGCTTCCGTTGAGGAAAAAAACAGCCCACTCTCTCGCGCTGCCGGATCGCTGGCTGTGGAAGTGGTGTCAGCATACTCGCTTCGAATCCGAATAAAGCTGGTGCCACTCGGCGTCATGGTGCTGGGGGTTGTCGCGAGCGTTACCCCATCGCTTTGCACAGCTTGGCGAGACGCGTTGAGCCTCGGAAATACCATGCCATCCGAGCCAGGAATCATTGTCAACGTGTTGCCCTTGGGGGTGGTGATCTTGACATAGGCCACCCCGCTCATCAGCGGCAGATTCAGGTTATAGCCGGTACTGTAGTAGGTCGACGCGGTATCGTTGACAAAGGTGCGAATTTGCTGGTAGGCCGAGACACCGCCGCCATAGTTATATTGGTTGCCGATCAGCTTGAGCTTGCCATCGGTGTCCTTGCGTAGCACAAAGGTGTCAAAGGCTTCATTGCCGGCGCTGTCTTTGGACTTGTAGCCGGCCACGATGTCACCGTTTTGCCGTGTGAACTCGTAGCTGCCCTGGCTGAACACCACGCCGGTAGCCCCTTCCCGGAACAGGCCGCCAAACGCGCCGTTGCCACTGCCGTCGCGGCCGACCACATTGCCATTGCTTTTGAAGTTGCCTGGGTTATCGCCATAAAAAGAGGCCTTGCAGGCGGTGGCGACCACATTGGCGGCGGTGCCGGTAGCCAAGCCGTTGCTGATTGCCGAATCAACGCGGGTCGCCAGCGGCAAAGCGTAACAACTGGTCAGCTGCGCCAAAAAGGACTTGATCAGGTCTGCGGTGCCGGCAACCACCAGCTTGGTTTTGTCAATGGTGGGGATGGCAGGCACGGCGGCGGCTGCAGTGGCGGTGCTGAATTGGATCGCGACCGGCGCTTCATCTTCGGCTTGCTGTTGCTTGATGCTGACCTCAATGTTGCTGGTCGTTGCGCTGGCCGGAATGACGGAGACTTTGATAGAGTCAAGCAATCGATCGTAACCGGAACCATTGACGGCGAAACTACCGGTGAGCGGGTTGGTGGCGCTCGTTTCTGTCGCCGCGAGGATAGGGGCAAGGATGGTCTGTACTTCATCCACCTTGGCGCCTACATTCGAGGCTGTGAGCGTGGCGGTTTTCGCCGCCAGTTCGGCGCCAAGCTTGCTTGGATCGCCCGATGGGCTCAGTCGGGCCGCAATCAGGTTGGTGATGGGGGTGATGTTGGCTGTGGCGCTGGAGCCCGTCACGCTGGCAATCACGCTGACCAGTGATTCACTGGCGCCGTCGGCTCCCGTCCGTGCGGCGGTCAAAACAAAGGGTGCGACTGCTCCTGCCGCCAGTGTGATGGAATACACGCCGTCAGCACCAATGGTAGAGCTGGTGCCCACGACATTTCCGGTGCTGTCCGTGACAGTGACGGTGGCATCTTCAAATGCGGCGCCTGTCGCGGCAACACCAGATAGGACAGTGGGAGCGACCGGCGTATTCGGCGTATCTCCACCAGGGGATGCTGTCGACCCGCCGCCGCAGCCATAAAGCCCCAAGAGGCTGGCGCTGGCGATACCCAGAGAAAGACGTGTCAAGTTAAATCGCATGATTGTTCCTAAATGAATATGTTTTGAGGGCCCGATCAGACTGGCGGCGTATGGCTCGCTGTTGAGTTGATCTGCGTCAGGATGATGCCCGCGCCTGTTTGGTTTGAACATCCCATATTCATGGGATGCCCATCCCCTAGCCGACCCCGGCGCTTGGCGCTATGCTCGCACGTGAAACAAAGGTAAAACCATGTGGCGAGTACTGGTGGTGGAGGATGATGCCGGCATGCGCGAGTTTTTCGCCGCCAGCGTGGCCCGCTGTGCCGACTTGAAACTGGCCGCCAGCGTCGGCACCCTGGCCGAGGCACGTGCTTGGCTGGACGATCCTGGCAACATGCTCGATGTGCTGTTGACCGACCTGGGCCTGCCCGACGGCTCGGGGCTGGAGCTGATCCGCCACTGCGTGGCCCTGCATCCGCGCTGCGAGCCCCTGGTGATCTCGATGTTTGGTGACGAGGACAATGTGTTGGCCAGCATCGAAGCCGGTGCGTTGGGCTATATCCACAAGGATTCCACGCCCGACGACATCGCCCAGACCATTCTGGACATGTGCGGTGGTGCCTCGCCCATCTCACCGATGATCGCCCGCCGGGTGCTGTCCAAGTACCGCAGTGACCGTGTCGATGCCGCCGATACGCCCCTGCGCCGGGCCGATGATGCCCTGCCAGTTGATGCCGACAATCCGGGTCCGGTCCGGTCGCACAGCCTGTTGTCGGCACGCGAACAAGAGGTGCTGGCCTACATCGCGCGCGGATTTTCGTATGCCGAAATTGCCGGCTTGCAGGGCCGGAGCATGCACACGGTGCAGTCGCACATCAAAAACCTGTACGCCAAGCTGTCAGTCCACTCCAGAAGCGAGGCGGTGTTCGAGGCCACGCGCATGGGGCTGATCTGACCGCTTGCTGGGTATGAGTCGGCTCCGCTGGTACCGGTCGTGTTGGATAGCCTGCTGGCTGCTGGTTTTGCCACTGAGCGTGCAAGCGCAGGCGCAGGCGCTGGTGCTCCATAGCGCGGACGTCACCGTCACGCTGCAGGGCCAAAGCCCTCGGCAAACCACAGCCAGCCTGCCCTACCTGTGGGATGCGCAGCATCGTGGTCAGTCCGGCCTGGCGGTCTTCGACATGGCATTCTCTCTGGAAGCCGTCCCGACAGACATGTATGGGCTCTCAATCGCCAAAATCTCCAACGGCTACGAGGTCTACCTCAACGATGTGTTGCTGGAGCGCTTTGGGGATTTGTCGCAGCACCAATTGACCGATTCCAAGCTGCCCAGGTGGATCGCCGTCAGGCCAGATGTGCTGGCCAAGGCCAACCGCTTGCGGATCGTGCTGCGGGCTGATGCCGGGCGCCAGGGCGGCTTGTCTGCAGTAACGCTAGGTCCACAGGCGGTGGTCGAGAGCATTCATCAGCCGCTTTGGCGCTGGCGGGTGTTGGGCCGGTTGTTTGTGGTGGTCTTCAGTGCCCTGATCGGATTGGTGGGTCTGGTGCTTTGGCTGACCCAGCCCTCAGTCCGGCCCGACGGCACCTGGGGCCGTGACCCGATCTACCTTTACAGCGCCCTGGCTGAAGCCTTCTGGGTGTTCCGAGTGGCAGATTCCTTGATGGAAAGCGTGCCCCTGCCGCTGGCCTGGTGGAGTGTCGTGTCCTCAGTGGCGCTTGGGGCCTGGGGGTGCCTGACGGTCTTGTTTTGCGTGGGTGTGATTGCGTGGCGCCAGCCGCCGCGTACCCTCGCATTGCGCCGGTACCTGTTGGCTCTGGTGTTGGCGGGTGTGCCGGCGGCCATCGCTAGCTGGGTGTACGGGGGGCCATGGGTGTTGACTGGCTGGTACGCTGCTTTGGCACTGACCTTCCTGTTATTCGCTGGCTATGTGCTGTGGCATGCAGTAGGCCGGCAAGCGCCCCAGCACAGCCGAGTACTGGCGGCTGCCATCTTGGCCAATGTCGCCGTGGGCCTCTTGGATTTGTACCGCTTGCGTATCGAACCCTCCACGGTGGGGAGTACCGGTCTTTATTTTTCGTCCGTGCTGTTTGGGCTGGTCACAGGGGTGATCGTGCTGACGCGCTTTCGCGCTGCCAGCAACCAGGTGGCTGAGCTCAACGCCAGTCTGTCGCAGCGCGTGGCCCAAAGGGAAGCCGAACTTGCCCAGAGTTACCAGCGGCTGGCGCAGGGCGCCCAGGAGCAGGCGCGCAGCAGCGAGCGCAGCCGGATTCTG
>JBEGOC010000277.1:0-6173 GCA_041182225.1 Pseudomonadota bacterium
CCTCGTCGGCGAACACCCAGCGCGGTTTTTTCAGAAGCACGCGGGCAACGGCCAAGCGCTGTTGCTCCCCCCCTGACAGTTGTTGGCCCCAGGCGCCTTCCTCGTCCAGCCGCTCGGCCAGCGCCGGCAACTCAGCCTCCTGCAGGGCCTGGCGCAGTTGCGCATCGCTGTAGTGGCCTGCCAGCGCCGGGTAGGCCAGCGCATCGCGCAGCGGCCCGTTCGGAAAGTAGGGTCGCTGCGGGATGAACATGGCATCCACCGGCCGTGCCAGCGTGCCCGCGGCATAGGGCCAGATGCCGGCCAAGGCGCGAAACAGCGTGGACTTGCCGCTGCCCGACGGCCCCTGCAGCAGCACCCGAGCGCCGGCGGCAGCGTGCAGCGCGGTGTCGGCCAGCAGCACGCTGCCATCGGGCAGTGCCAGGGAGAGATCCTTGACCTCCAGTGCTTCTGAATCGATAGCAGCCAAGGGCCGCTGGGCTTGGCTTAGCGCGGTAAATGATGCCTCAAAACTGGTCAGCCGGTCGGTGGTGGCGCGCCAGCTGGCCAGGTTGCTGTAGCTGTCGACAAACCAGCTCAAGGCCCCCTGCACCTGGCCGAAGGCGCTGGAGATTTGCATCAGCTCGCCCAACTGGATGGCGCCGCTGAAAAAACGCGGCGCCGCCACGACAAACGGGAACACCACCGCCGCCTGACCAAAAAAGCTGGTGAACCAGACCAGGTTTTTTTGCGCCTTGATCAACCGCAGGTAGTTGCCCAGCACCCGTGAAAAGCGCAGGTCCAGCTGTGTCAGTTCCACCGCTTCGCCCCGGTCCAGCGCGATGGATTCGCTGTACTCGCGCACCCGCACCATGTGGTGCCGGAAATCGGCTTCGACCCGCTGCTGCTCAAAATTCAGCCGGATCTGCGGCCGTCCGATGTAGTGCGTGAGAAGGCTGCCGGCGGCACAGTACAGCACCGCCATCCAGACCATGAAGCCGGGGATGTTGTAACTGCTGCCGCCCAGGCTGAAGGCAAAGCCGCCCGACAGGCCCCACAAGATGCCGACAAAGCTGACCAGCGTCACCAGGGCATTGAGCAGGCCCATGCTCAGTGACACGGTGTAGGTGGTGAACAGGTTGATGTCTTCCTGGATGCGCTGGTCCGGGTTGTCCGGGTTGGCTTGGCTCGCGTTGGCGTGTTGCTGGAAGCGCATCAGCTCCAGCCGGTAAAACGCCTGGCCGTCGAGCCAGCGCTGCAGGTAGTGGCTGGTCATCCAGGTGCGCCAGCGCACCTCCAGCAGCTGCGTCAGGTAAAACTTGTAGACCGCCAGAATGATGAAGGCAAAAGCCAGCCAGGTGAAGCGCCCCAGCTGAGCCCAGAACACGGCCTCATTCTTCTCCTGCAACGCGTCGTAAAACAGCTTGTTCCAGTCGTTGAACAGCACCGCCATGTACACAAGCCCCAGGTTCAGCGCCACGATCGCCGTCAGCAGTCCGCGCGCCTTCCATTTGTCCTGCGAGGCAAAGTAGGGCTGGGTCAGGGCCCAGGCGCGGCTGGTGAAGGTCTTGAAGGCCTGGAGTTTCTGGCTGGGTGTCATGGGCGTTTCCTCGCGGTTCGCTGCGGTAGCCGGAGTATCACTTGTTGGCATTAGGACGAGGTGGTTGGCGAGCGGCAGGGGCCGACTGCCTGCCGCCGCTCGTGTCCCTCCGCCCTGCGGGCTCCTTCCTTGACCTCGCTGCGACACGCAGTCGGCCCCTGCCGCAGCGGGCACGGGTGGCCCACTTGCCGACACACCCCACCCAGCTGCCGTCATCCCCGACTCGATCGGGGATCCATGACTTCATGGATTCCCGTTTTCACGGGAATGACGGTCAAGCATGGGAATACCCCGCCGCCCTGATCCAACGAGACTATCAGCCGTTACGCACCCCGCTCGCCACATGCCCCGAAGGCACATGCTGCGCGGCCGATTCAATATGACCCGTCTGGTCGTCAAAAAAGAAGTCAGGCTCAAACTCGCGTAAAAACTCGCCCTTGGGCAGACCGCCCAAAAACATCGCCTCGTCCACCTCGATGTTCCAGTCCATCAGGGTGCGGATGGCGCGCTCATGGGCCGGCGCACTGCGGGCCGTCACCAGGGCAGTGCGGATGCGCATGGCCGGCGTGCCCTCGATTTGCAGGCGCTGCAGGGCCGTCAGCAGTGGCTTGAACGGCCCGGCCAGCAGCGGTTGCTGTGCCTTGGCACTCTCGTGCTGCTGGAACGCATCCAGCCCCTGGGCCTGATAAACCCGCTCTGCCTCGTCACTGAACAGCACGGCGTCGCCGTCAAAGGCAATGCGCACCTCGTGCGGGTGCGCCTCGCTGGCATGGGCCGAGTGCGGGTAGACCTGCGCCGCCGGCACGCCGGCGTCCAGTGCGGCGCGCACATCGCTCAGGTGGGTGCTGAGGAACAGGTTGGCGTGCAGCGGTTTCAGGTAGCGCCAGGGTGGCTGGCCGCGGGTGAAGCTGCCGCGCTGGATCGGCAGGCCGTAGTGTTGCGCCGAGCGGAACACCCGCATACCCGACACCGGGTCGTTGCGCGACAAAATCACCACTTCCACTGGCTGGCTGCCACTGCCGCCGGGCGGGCCCTGGTTGAAGGCCAGCAGCTTCTTCACCAGCGAAAACGCCACCCCGGGGCGGGCTGGCTGCTCCAGCCGCTGCAGTTGCAAGGCCATGTAGGCCCGGTCGTCACCCTGCTCGAACACCTGGTTTTCCTGCTCAAAATCGAACAGGGCGCGTGACGAAATGGCCACCACCAGCTTGCCGTCCAGCGGGCTGCTGCCGGGCGCATTCATGTCTGCAAAAACATCCGGTAGACCGGGTTGGCGGTTTCTTCCACATGGGGGTAGCCCAAGGTGGCCAGAAACTTGGCAAAGGCCTTGTCGTCGGCCTTGGGCACCTGCAGCCCGACCAGAATCCGGCCGTAATCGGCGCCCTGGTTGCGGTAGTGGAACAGGCTGATGTTCCAGCCCGGGCGCATCAGGCTCAGGAACTTCATCAGCGCGCCCGGGCGCTCGGGGAACACAAAGCGCAGCAGCCGCTCGTCCTGCGCCAGCTTGGAGTGACCACCCACCATGTGCCGGATGTGCTCCTTGGCCAGCTCATCGTGCGTCAGGTCCAGCGTGTGAAAGCCGTGCTTGCTGAAGTTGGCGGTGATCTTGCGCGACTCGCCCTTGCCCTGCGTGCTCAGGCCCACGAACACATGGGCCTGGGCCGAATCGCTGATGCGGTAGTTGAACTCGGTCACATTGCGCGGTCCGCCCGGCAGGGCGCCGATCAGCTCGCAAAAGCGCCGGAGACTGCCGCGCTCCTCGGGAATGGTCACGGCAAACAGCGCTTCGCGCTCCTCGCCCACCTCGGCCCGTTCGGCCACAAAACGCAGCCGGTCGAAGTTCATGTTCGCACCGCACAAAATGGCGGCATAGGTCTCGCCCCGGGTCTTGTGCTGGGCCACATATTGTTTGATCGCCGCCACCGCCAGCGCGCCAGCCGGCTCGACGATGCTGCGCGTGTCCACAAACACGTCCTTGATGGCGGCACACACCGCATCGGTGTCCACCGTGATAAATTCGTCCACCAGTTCGCGCGCGATGCGGAAGGTCTCCTCCCCCACCAGCTTGACCGCCGTGCCGTCCGAGAACAGCCCCACATCGGCCAGCGTGACCCGCTGCTCGGCGGCGACCGACTGCATCATGGCGTCGGAGTCGTTCATCTGCACGCCAATCACCCGGATCTCGGGCCGCACCGCCTTGATGTAATTGGCCACGCCCGAGATCAGGCCGCCGCCGCCAATGGCCACAAACACCGCATGCAGCGGCCCCTGGTGCTGACGCAGCAGCTCCATGGCAATCGTGCCCTGGCCGGCAATCACGTCCGGGTCGTCAAAGGGGTGGACAAAGGTCAGGCCCTGCTTTTTCTCCAGCACAGCGGCGTGGGTGAAGGCGTCGGAGTAGCTGTCGCCAAACAGCACCACCTCGCCGCCCAGGCTGCGCACCGCATCCACCTTGAGCTGCGGCGTGGTGGTCGGCATCACGATCACGGCGCGTGCGCCCAGCTTGTGCGCACTCAGCGCCACCCCCTGCGCATGGTTGCCGGCCGAGGCGCAGATCACGCCTTTTTTCAGCTGCGCCGGGCTCAGGTGCACCATCTTGTTGTAAGCGCCGCGCAGCTTGAAACTGCGCACCGACTGCTGGTCCTCGCGTTTGAGCAGCACTGTGTTGTGCAGCCGCCGGCTAAGGGCGCGTGCCGGTTCCAGCGCCGACTCGCTCGCCACGTCATAGACTCGGGCGATCAGGATTTTTTTCAGGTAGTCGGCGGGTTGGAGGGTTTCTTTTTTCATAGTTTGGAGCTGAATACTTGGATGATAGTCGCCACCATATCCCTCTGGCAGGCGCAGCTCAGTCATGTCTTGTTGCTTGATCATTTGGTAGTTATAATAACCACCAAATGCGCAGCTCAGAGCTCATCAAAAGGCTGGAGTCGGAGGGTTGGCTGCTTCGCGGGGTGCGGGGCAGTCACCATGTTTTCAGCCATCCGCAGCGCGGCGGGCACATCAGCGTGCCGCACCCCAAAAAGGATTTGGGCTTGGGTTTAGTGCATAAATTGCTGAAACAGGCGGGTTTGAAAGGTTGAGCCATGAAATTTTTGATTGCGATCGAGCCGGGAACTGACAGCACGGCCTACGGCGTTGTGGTGCCAGACCTGCCAGGCTGCTTTTCCGCCGGTGACACGCTGGAAGAAGCGTTTGACAATGCACGGGAAGCGATAGACGCCCATTGCGAATTTTTGGCCGAGGACGGGCAGGATGTGCCGCTGCCCGCCGCGATGGCCGCCCACCAATCCAACCCCGACTATGCCGGCTGGGTGTGGGCCATGGTCGACGTGGCCGTGGAAAGCTATTGGGGGCCGGCCGAGAAGGTCAACATCACGTTGCCGGGTCGTACCTTGCGACGCATCGACGAGTACGCCCGGGCGCACGGCCAGACGCGCAGCGGTTTCCTGGCAGAGGCGGCTCGGCAAGCCATGCGCTGAGCCTGCGAGCGTCTGATCCAATTTATCAAAGGTAATTAATCATGGAATGCACAGTCAATTGGACCGGTGGCCTGGGTACGCGCTCGGGCATGGGCTTTCTGGCCGAAACCGGCAGCGGCCCCACCCTGAGGATGGACGGCGCGCCCGACGCCGCCACGCCCGAACTCGGCGGCCAGAACCTGGCGCCACGCCCGCTGGAGCTGCTGCTGGCCGGCGCCGGCGGCTGCACCGCCTATGACGTGGTGCTGATCCTCAAGCGCGGCCGCCATGCCGTGGCCGGCTGCACCGTCAAACTCAGCGCTGAGCGGGCCGACACCGACCCCAAAGTGTTCACCACGATCAACATGCACTTCACCGTCACCGGCAAAGCCGTGCCGGCGGCCGCCGTGGAACGCGCCATTGCCATGAGCCACGACAAATACTGCTCCGCCAGCATCATGCTGGGTAAAACGGCTCAGATCAGCACCAGTTTTGAGGTGTTGGAGGTCTGAGATCAGGTGGACATGCAACTGCAAGACGGACAGATTGTCATCAAGCCGGTGCGTCGCCAACTGCGTGAAGGCTGGTTTGCTGAAGCTGGCAGCGCATTGCCAGCCGCCTTGGCACAGGAGCAGGCCGAAGCACAGGACTGGTTGGCCCCGTCCACAACGGGCGACAGTGAGTGGGTGTGGTGAGCAGAGCCATCGCTCGTGGCGATGTGTATTGGGTCAATCCTGACCCCGTCATCGGCAGCGAGATCCAGAAAACTCGCCCGGCGCTGGTCGTCTCACCCGATGATCTGAATCAAGCCTTGCCAAGGGTCATCATTGCGCCCCTGACCAGTGCCGGCCGGCCCCTGGGATGCCGTCCCGAGGTGATTTTTCCGGCCAAAAGTCCGCGAATCCTGCTCGACCAGCTGCGCTGCGTCGACAAAATCAGGCTGGGCAAAAAATGGGAAATATCGACGCCAAGGCTTGGCATGGCGTACTGATGGAAATGCTGGCTTGACTCGTCAACCTGGCCCGACTGGCTTCTATGCCACCCCCATGTCCCCGTCATTCCCGGCCCAGACCGGGAATCCAAAGTGTGGTCACCACCCGCCTAAACCCGCTGCGCCACCGTCGTCATCACCTTGGCGGCGG
>JBEGOC010000278.1:0-3162 GCA_041182225.1 Pseudomonadota bacterium
ACCTGCAGTCGGCCACCGGCATCCGCAGCGAGCGCCTGGTACAAAAGTCGATGGGTATGTCGGCCGGCGCCTTCAACACCCGCGAGTTCTTCCATGGCGCCAGCGCCGCAGCCTTGCGCCATGTGCGCTGGGGGTTTCAGGTGCTGGCCTTTGGCCTGCCGGTGCTGCTGATGGGCTGGGGCCTGCTTGGCACCAACGTCAGCGCCGGTGCCTGGCCCTGGCTGCTGGCTGCGCTGCTGCAGGCCCCCGGCCTGTTGGCGGAACGCTGGTTGTTCTTCGCCCAGGCCAAGCACCCGCAGAACCTGTACTACCAGACGGTGTCCTGAGCCGGCGGCTGTCAGGCTGCCGGGCCTGGGCCCCCGCTTGCGCGAGGATGACACGGCGTATCGTCATTCCCGGCTACGACCGGGAATCCATGAGTCAAATTGGCCTCTAGCCCCCGTCCTTATTAGGGTTATAGCTATTAATAAAATAGCAATTGCTGGCTGCGGTACACCCCGGCCAGGCCAATCACCAGCAGGCGGTCGGGGCCTTGTGGGCCGGCGTCGGACGCAAGTGGCAGCAGCTCAACGCGGCGGCCGACCTGTTGCAGCAGGTGGCGCTGGCCAGTCAGGTCGGTGAGCCAGCCCTTGACGCGCACCACCCCAGCATCCGGTGCGCTCAGGGATGCCAACAGTTGCTGCGGATCGATCGGTGCGGCCAGGACCAGAAGCTCATTGACAAACCGGTCTGACGCCGCTGCCTGTGGCTGGGTGATCGGCTGCGCTGCCCAGCGCACCAGTGCATCGCCGGTCGCGCCATCTGGCTCAGCGCTTAACCCGGCCTGAAAGCCCAGTACCAGCTCCGGCGGCACGCGGGCCTGGTTGGCCGGCACCACCGGTGTGCCGGCTGTGCTCATGGTGGGCAGCCATGCGTTCAGCCCAGCCAGCGCTGTCGGGCTGCAGAGCTCGGTCTTGTTCAGGATCAGCAGGTCGGCGTCCAGTAATTGCTGGCGCACCAGGTCGCCCACGTAGGGGTCGGCGCTGCGCTGGCGCACGGTTTCGGCGTCCAGCATCAGCACAATGCCCTCGATGCGCAGGCCGGGTAACAGCTTGGCTGAGCGGGCCACGGCGCCAGGCACGGCGACGCCGCTGGTTTCGATCAGGATCAGGTCGGGTGGTGGCTGGCGCTGTAGCACCTCTTGCAGCGCGCCCAGCAGGTCCGAGCCAAAGCTGCAGCAGACGCAGCCCCCCGCCAGAGCCAGCACGCTGCCCTCGGCGCCTTCGATCAGGTCGGCATCGATGGTGAGCTCGCCAAAATCGTTCACCATCACCGCGATGCGCCGGCCGCCGGCATGGCGCAGCAGGTGGTTCACCAGCGTGGTCTTACCGGCGCCGAGGTAGCCGCCGACGATCAGGGTGGGGGTCACACCGGCGGTCACGCCAGCGATCAGACAGGCTGAGGCGCCTGGAACACCCGGCCGCCCTGTACTGTGCCCCAGACGCGCACGTCCTTGAGCTGCGCCGGCGGCACGGCGGTGGGGTCGTCGTCGAGCACGCAAAAGTCCGCGCGTTTGCCTGACTCGATCGAGCCGATTTCATGGTCCAGCTTGAGGGTGTAGGCCGCGCCCAGCGTGATGGCTTGCAACGCATCGGCCACCGAAATCCGCTCATGGACGCCCAGCACCCGGCCGGAGGCGGTGAGCCGGTTGACGGCGCACCAGGCGGTGAACAGCGGGCCCAGCGGGGTGACCGGGGCGTCGCTGTGGATGGTGAAGGGCACGCCGCTGCGTTGCGCGGTGGCGCAGGCGTTCATGCGTTCGGCCCGCTCCGGCCCGACCGTGGTGCTGTAGTGCTGGTCGCCCCAGTAGAAGTGATGGTTGGCAAACAGGTTGACGCACATGTCCAGCGCCTTCATACGCCGGAACTGCGCCGCGTCGGCCAGCTGGCAGTGCTGCAGGTTGAAGCGGTGGTCGCGGGTGGGCGCCGCCTTCAGGGCTGCCGCCAGGCAGTCCAGCGCGAGTTCGGTGGCTTCGTCACCGTTGGTGTGGGTGTGCACCTGCACCCCGTGCTGCAGCGCCAGGGTGTAGCACTCGCGGATGGTTTCCGGCGCGGTGTACCACAGGCCGTTCGGTGCGCCGTTGAAGTAACCTGGCCAGCGCATGCGGGCAGAAAAGCCCTGGATCGAGCCATCTGCCACCACCTTGATGCGGCCCAGGCGCAGCTGCTCGGTACTGCGGCCGCTCAAGGCCACGGAGCGCTCCACCGCCTGAGCTGGCGTCATGCCGATCAGGCGCAGCAGGGGCACCAGCCGCAGCGGGTAATCGTCCTCTGCGGTGATGGTCAGCAGGCTGGCCAGTTCGGGTTCCAGCAGGGTGGCGGCCAGGTCGGTGGAGGTGGTGACACCGGCGCGCACCGCCAGTTTGGCGAAGGCCCGGACGCCGAATTCATCGCCCGACAGGAACGAGCGGTCCAGCCCCACCACGGCAAAGGCCGCCGTCATGGCATCCGGGCCTTTGAGCTCGCCCGTGGGCAGGCCATCGGCACCCAGCGGGATGCCGGGGTGCTCGACACTGGCCCGCAGCAGGCCGGCTTTCTCCAGCACAAAGCTGTTGACGTTCAGGATGTGCCCGCTGGCGTGCAGCACGCCCACGGGGCGGGCGCTGCTGACACGGTCGAGATCATGCCGGCTGACGCGTTGGGCACCAAAATAGATCGGGTCGAAGCCCCAGCCCAGCAGCGGGCCGTCGGGCTGCCGGTCGCTGGCGCTGCTCAATTGGCCGATCACCGCTTCCAGCGTCTGGCCGCCCGGCCAGTTGCGGCCATCCGGGTCTCGCAGGTCAAAATAGCCGCAATAGGTGTAGCGCCACAGGCCGCCCGCCATCAGGTGGGCATGGGCTTCGACCAGCCCGGGCAGCAGCACCTTGTCAGCAAAGCGGTCATCGACCTCATGCGGGCCCCAGCCCTGAAGTTCTTCCATCGAACCAACGCCCAGAATGCGACCGTCGCGCACCGCCACGTGGGTGGCGGTCGGCCGCGAGGCGTTCATGGTGATGATCTTGCGCGCAGAATAAAGGGTGGTGGGCATGGTGGTCAGACAGGTCAGACAGACACGGGGTAGAGCGGGGTGCCACCGTCGGACACCCGGTGGCAGGCCACCTGGTGGCCTGGCAGCACCACGCGC
>JBEGOC010000279.1:0-3786 GCA_041182225.1 Pseudomonadota bacterium
GACATTACCGCCGCCCGTGCCGCTGAACAGCGGGTGATTGACAGCGAACGCCAGGTTCGCACCATGCTCGACACCAGTCCGATTTCGGTGCGGGTTGCCGACGTCAAGACGGGGGCCTTCGTGTATGCCAACCAGGCCTACGCCGACATGATGCACACCCGGGTGGAACAGCTCTCCGGGGTATCGCCCCGTGTCTTCTATCGCGATGCCAGGGATTTCGACGACGTACTTGCCGCACTGCGCGACGGGCAGCACATTGTCAACCGCTCCATGGCCCTGCAGACGATCGAGGGCCAGCCGTTCTGGGCAATGGCCTCGTACTTCCTGATCGACTACGAAGGCCGCCCCTGTTCCCTGGGCTGGTTCTTCGATGTGACCGAACTGCGTCGGGCCAGGGAAATTGCAGAGGAAGCCACACAGGCCAAAAGCGACTTCCTGGCCAACATGAGCCATGAAATCCGAACACCGATGAACGCCATCATCGGCATGAGCTATCTGGCGCTGAAGACCGAGCTGACCTTGCGGCAGCGGGATTACATCAGCAAGATCCAACTCTCCGGGCAACACTTGCTCGGTCTGATCAATGACATCCTGGACTTTTCCAAGATCGATTCGGGCAAGTTCGACATCGAAAACGTGGAGTTCGACATGGAACGCATGCTCGACAACGTGTCCAACCTGATTGCGGAAAAGGCCAGCGCCAAGGGGCTGGAGCTGATCTTTGACATGGCTGCCGACGTGCCCCGCCACTTGGTCGGTGACCCCATGCGTCTGGGTCAGATCATCATCAACTACGCCAACAACGCGGTGAAGTTCACCGAACATGGTGAGGTCAGCGTTGTGATCCGGGTGCATGAGCGCACTGAGGACGACTTGCTGCTCCACGTTGCCGTGAACGACACCGGTATCGGGCTCACACCCGAGCAGCAGGGCCGGCTGTTTCAGAGCTTCCAGCAAGCCGACTCATCGACCACGCGCAAGTACGGCGGCACGGGCCTGGGCCTGTCAATTTCCAAGAGTCTGGCCGAGATGATGGGGGGCGGGGTCGGGGTGCAAAGCGACTACGGCAAAGGCAGTAGCTTTTGGTTTACGGCACGGCTGGGCATCGGCGAATCAAACCGGGCGGATCACGCTTTTTCTGCTGAACTGCGGGGAAGGCGCGTGCTGGTGGTGGACGATAACGACAGTGCCCGGACCGTCATGATCGACATGCTGGAGACACTTGGCCTGGCCGTTGACGAGGCACCGGGCGGCAATAAGGCGCTTGAAGCGGTGCAGCGACAAGCGAAGGCGGAGCAACCTTATGAAATCGTGTTCCTTGACTGGCAGATGCCGGGCATGGACGGCATCGAGACGGCGCATGCGCTACGGACGCTGGCGCTGGCCCAATCGCCTCATCTGGTGATGGTCACCGGTTTCGGACGCGAAGAAGTGATGCAACAGGCCGAGCTGGCCGGTTTCGAGCAGGTGCTGATCAAGCCGGTCAATGGCTCGGTGCTGCAGGACACGATACTGCGAGTGCTGGCCGTCACCACCGACGACGACGAGCGCAGGACGACGGCTGACGACGTGACAGGTCTGCAGGCGCTGACCCGCATTCGCGGCGCACGCGTGTTGTTGGTCGAGGACAACGACCTGAACCAGCAGGTGGCCGGCGAACTGCTGACCGATGCCGGCTTCGTGGTCGAGATCGCCGAGAACGGCCAGGTGGCGGTCGACAAGGTGCTTGGCGCTGCCGAGCCCTGGGACATCGTGCTGATGGACATGCAGATGCCGGTCATGGACGGGGTAAGCGCCACAGTCGAAATACGCAAATCTGTGGCTGCTGACAGGCTGCCCATCGTGGCGATGACGGCCAACGCCATGCAAACCGACCGTGAGCGTTGTCTGGTAGCGGGCATGCAGGGCTTCGTCACCAAACCGATCGAGCCCACCGAACTCTGGCAGGCCCTGCTCAAGTGGATTCCGCCGCGCGAGGGAACGACAGTCGCCGCGCCAGAAGTGCCCGCAGCCGCAGCGCAGGGCACGGAGCAGCCCCCCCTGCCTGAGCACATTGAGGGCCTGGATGTGGCGCTGGGCCTCAGACGTGTGCTGGGCAAGCGCGCCCTGTACCTGGGCATGCTGCGCAAGTTTGTGGCCGGTCAGCGCGGCGCGGTTGATGCGGTGCTGCAGGCGCTGGATGCCGGCGACCTGGACACCGCCGCCCGCGTGGCCCACACGACCAAGGGCGTTTGCGGCAACATTGGTGCATCGCGGGTCCAGGCACAGGCCGATGCGCTGGAACGCAGCATCAAAGCCGGTGAACCACGACCGGCGCTGGACACGCTGGCTGAAGCACTGCGGCAGACGCTGCAGCCCCTGGTGCAAGCACTGGCCGACTGGCTGCCCCCTGACACGCCGCTGAAGACGATCGCAATGGCTGGGGTCGATGAAGCCGCTCTGGCGCGCGTCAGCGCACGCCTGCGCACCTTGTGCGCCGACATGGATGCCGACGCTGAGGCACTCATTGACGAAGAGCAGGCCCTTCTTGCCAGTGCCTACCCCGAGCACTTCAGCGCCATGGCGCAGGCGGTGAGAGGCTTTGACTTCGATACCGCGCTGGCCCGACTCGACGAAGCGCAAGCGGCGCGCGCCATCACCCCATGATTTGCTGGGCCAATCTACTCAACATCCGAAGTACCCCATGAACGAACCCATGAACGCGTCAGAGAAGGAAACCATCCTCGTGGTTGACGACACCCCGGACAACCTGTCGCTGATGGCCGGACTGCTCAAGGACACCTACCGCGTCAAGCTTGCCAACAGCGGCGAAAAAGCATTGGCCGCCGTGCGCGGGCCCAGCCCGCCCGACCTGATCCTGCTGGACATCATGATGCCGGGGATGTCCGGTTATGAGGTGTGCGAACAGCTCAAGCAGGACCCGGTCACCAGCAGCATCCCGATCATTTTCCTGACCGCGATGAATGCGGCGGAGGACGAAAAAAAGGGGCTGGACCTGGGCGCCGCAGACTACCTGACCAAACCGGTCAGCCCGCCCATCGTGATGGCACGGGTGCGCAACCACCTGGCGTTCAAACGACTGCGTGACCTGGACCAACGGCACATGGTGGCCATGCACGAGGAGAAACAGCTGCTGGAGCTGGAGCAGATGAAGACCGACAAGCTCATGCTCAACATCCTGCCCCGGCCCATTGCCGAGCGGCTCAAGCGGGGCGAGAAAAATATCTCGGGCAGCTACGCCGAGTCCACCATCCTGTTCAGCGATCTGGTGGGCTTCACCGAGTTGTCGTCCAAGATCAGCGCGACCGAACTCGTGAAAATGCTCAATGACCTGTTCACCCGGTTTGACAAGCGCGCCGACAGCCTGGGGCTGGAAAAGATCAAAACCATTGGCGACGCCTACATGGCAGCCGCCGGCATTCCCATCCCCCGCTCGGACCACGCCGAATTGTGCGCAGAGATGGCACTGGGCATGTTTGAGGATCTGGCAAACTTCAACCAGGCCCAAGGCAAGAATGTGGGCATGCGCATCGGCCTCAATTCCGGCCCGGTGGTGGCCGGCGTGATCGGCTTTACCAAGTTCTCGTACGATTTGTGGGGCAACACGGTGAACACCGCCAGCCGCATGGAATCCACCGCGCCCATTGGCCAGACCCAGGTGTCAAACAGCACCTACGAGCTGCTCAAAGACAGCTACACGCTGCAGCAAAACGGCCTGCAGGAGTGCAAGGGCCTGGGGCCGGTCATGACCTACCTGCTGCGCGGCCGGACCAGCTAGCGGGTCAG
>JBEGOC010000280.1:0-2676 GCA_041182225.1 Pseudomonadota bacterium
TCACCGAGCTGCCTGAATTCCTCAAACACCACACTGGTCTGGTCTGGCGGGATGCCCACCCCGGTGTCCCACACCTCCAGCCATTGCCGGCCCTGATGACGCCGGCACGCCACCAGCACACCCCCTTGCCGGGTGTACTCGACGGCGTTGTCGAGCAGATTACCCAGCAGCCTGCTCAGCCACTGCACATCGGTTCGAACCAGGACGATGGAGGCCCGACAGCGCAGCTGTAAGCCCTTGTTCCGGGCCTTGGCGCCATAAATACTCAGCAAGGGCCGCAACGCGTCGGTCAGCGCAAAGTCGCTGAGTTTGGGTGCCACCACGCCGGCATCAAGCTTGCTCAAGTCCAGCAGGTCGGTCAGCAATTCGCTCAGCTGCCCCACGCAACGGTCGATCTGGTCCACCACCTCAGCAGTCGGCAGGCCGTGCGGGCGTTTGAGGATGCCGACATACAGTGCCAGCGCCGCCAGCGGCTGGCGCAGGTCGTGGCTGGCCGCCGCCAGAAAGCGCGATTTGGCGTTGTTGGCCAAGTCAGCCTGCTGACGCGCCAATGTCAGTTCGGCCGTGCGCTGGGTGACCAAACCTTCGAGCTCATCCCGGTGCCGCCTCAGTTCCTCCAGCAACTGGACGCGTTCGGTCACGTCCTGTTGTAACGAGACATAGTGGCTGATGCTGCCATCAGGGCGCCGCAGCGGCGTGATGATGGCAGCGTCGATGTATTCGCGGCCGTCGCTGCGACGGTTGACGAACTCACCGATCCAGATCCGCCCATCACTCAGTACCGTCCACAAGGACCGGTAGGTCTCGGACGGCGTCTTGCCCGACTTCAACAGGCTCATATCCCGGCCCAGCACACTGCCGCGGCCAAAACCCGAGGCCTGCACAAAGGCCTCGTTCACGTACTCGATGCGGCCTGCGGTGTCGGTGATCACCACGCTGTGGGGGGTTTGATTCACCACCAGTGACAGTTTGCGCCACTCCTCCTGAACCGTCTTGCGCGCGGTCACGTCCCGCGTCACGGTGAGCACGGCGTTTTGGCCCTGATAAAGAAACGGCGTACCGCGGATCTCTGCATCAAAGGTGGTGCCATCGCGTTTGCAGCTGCGTACTTCCAGCAGGAATGGTTCGTTCAAGCCATGAAACAAATCGCGCTGGGCCGTCAAATCAGCCAGCGCTTCAGGGCTGAGCAGGTCAAAGATCGATTGGCCCACCAGCTCGGCTGCCGAGTCAGCACCCAGCAGGCGTGCAGCAGCCGGATTGGCATAAAGCCGCTGGCCTCGACGGCTGATCACGATGGCCTCGGGCAAGGCCTCCAGCAGCGCGCGGTAGGGTTGGTCGCGGTCCGGCTGGCCAGCGGGCGTCAGGGCCTGGCTGCGCCGCAACAGCCACCACAGCAACAACCCGGCGAACAGCGTCAGCGCCACGCCGGCCAGCAGCACGCCGCTCTGCCAAGGCTGCAGAGGCGCCTGGGCCAGCACGGCGGGGCGCCATGTCACCAGATGCCACGGCGTGCCGGCGACGCCCATCGCCGCACCGACCATCTGCACACCATCGGGGTTGGTGAAGTGCTGGGGCCCAGCGCCACCTTGCACCAGCCGATCCAGCAGTGCAGAGGCGCCCGGCGCCACCAGCAGCAAGGCGCCCTGAACCTCATCTCGGGGCAGGGTGATCCCGGCCAGCAAGCCGGGCGATTCAGCGTCAATGCTGCCGCTCACGACCCCGATGGTGGTTCCCGCTGCATCGCGCAGCGGTGCAGCCAGGGTGAGTCCGCCGGGTGGGCGCTCCGGCGAGCGCAGCCCGGCCTGCATGGTCGCCAGAGCCACACCGTCCGGCCCCGTCACGCTCAAACCGTTGGGAAACAAGCCCGCAAGCGCCACTTGGCGATCCAGCACCTGCCGCAGCAAAACTCGGTCAGCAGGGGCGGCTGGTACCAGGTTAGCGGCAAACACCGCCAAGGCGGCCTGGCGTCCGGCCAAGTCCCGCTCGATGGTACGCACCGCAATCGACAGCGTGGCGCGTTGTTGCTCAAACTCTTGGCGCTGATGATCGCTGCGCATCAGGTGTGCACCGTACAGTGTGACCACCCATAGCCCGAGCAAGGCAATGACCAAGGCGCCGGCGATGCAGGTCTGCCGTGACTGCGAGGCTTTGCCAGCTGCAACCATGAGAAACTCCCTGGGGTTTGTTTTTGCGAAGATTGTTACACCGAACCTGGCCCTTGGAAACTGGCATCGCGCCCCCGGGAGGTCAGCTGCAGCCAGTGCGATACCGGCTGCACCACCTCGCAACCCGAGGACGCCCAAGGCCGATGACCATGACTCCCCCAACAGCTGATCCTGAGCCTGGTGCTGGCCACAACGGTGTTTTCTGTGCGCTGGAAGCGAGCGGGCTGCTGCTGGGCTGGGCGGTGGAAAGGATGAGCGCGCAACGCCCAGTACCTGGGCCTGCGTGACCGTGGCTCGGCTGGCACCGAGCCTGCACGCCGACCTGAACGTGATTGACCCGACCGGGACGGCTGGTGCGCCTGGGCGTCAGGGAAACAGCAGCTTGACCAGGCCCAGCGCCAACACCGGGAAAAACAGCAGCAACAGCACCCGCAGCGCGTCCCAGGCCAAAAATGGCATGACGCCCTTGTAGGTTTCGGCCATCGGCACATCTTTGGCCAGGCTGTTGACC
>JBEGOC010000281.1:0-4599 GCA_041182225.1 Pseudomonadota bacterium
GCCTTCAATGCAGCCAGTGGGGCCGGCCCGCCGCCAGGGGGTCATTGGCGGGCGGTTCGGTGTGCGCAGCGGCCAGCGCACGCAGGCGCGCATCGTCACGCTACAGGGCCAGCAGGGTTTCTTGCTTGCAGGCTTGCACATCGGCCGGCAGGGCAGTGCTGTCGTCAATATGGGGGCGCAACCGCGCAATCAGGGCGGCGCTGGTTTCCTGCATCTCGGCCACGGTGTCCCACTGCCCGTTTTCGGCGGCCTGGCACATGCGCCGGCTCAGGTCTTGCAATGCCTGAAGCAAGGCCAGCAGGTTGAGCGGTGCAGGGGCAGGGCGTTGCGACACGGTACAGAACAAAGACATGACACGCAGTATGCCCGCGCCAATGACTGGCCAGCAGGTGGAAAAAGCGGGCAAAACCCCGTTTATTCCAAGGGGCCTTTGGCCACCTTACTTCTTCACCTCGTCCACCAGGGCGCGGAACTCGTCAATGTCCTCGAAGCTGCGGTAGACGCTGGCAAAGCGCACATAGGCCACCTTGTCCAGCTTCTTCAGTTCGCGCATCACCAGTTCACCCAGGCGTTGGCTGGGCACTTCGCGGGTGGCCAGGTTGAGCAGTTTCTCCTCAATGCGCTCCACCGCCGCGTCCACCTGTTCGGTGCTCACCGGGCGTTTGCGCAGGGCCAGCGCCAGGCTGCCGCGCAGCTTGGCGCCGTCGTAGTCAATGCGGCGGCCGTCTTTTTTCACCACCATCGGAAAGCTCACCTCGGGCCGCTCGTAGGTGGTGAAGCGCTTGTCGCAGGCGCTGCAGCGGCGCCGCCGCCGCACAAAATGCCCTTCGTCGGGAATGCGCGTCTCCACCACCTGGGTGTCGGCATGACCGCAAAAAGGGCATTTCATCGCATGTCAGCGGTAGACCGGAAAGCGTGCGGTCAGTGCATTGACCTTGGCCCGCACGGCGGCCAGATTCGCTTCGTCGCGCGGGTTGTCCAGCACGTCGGCGATCAGGTGGGCGGTGGCCCGGGCCTCCTCGTCCTTGAACCCGCGGGTGGTCATGGCCGGCGTGCCAATGCGCACCCCGCTGGTGACCATCGGCTTTTCCGGGTCGTTGGGGATGGCGTTCTTGTTGATCGTCATGTGGGCCGCACCCAGTGCCGCTTCGGCTTCCTTGCCGGTAATGCCCTTGGCGCGCAAATCCACCAGCATGACGTGGCTCTGGGTGCCCCCGCTGACGATGCGCAGGCCGCGCTGGGTCAGGGTGTCGGCCACGACCTGGGCGTTGCGAATGACTTGCTGCTGGTAGGCCTTGAATTCGGGGGTCAGCGCTTCCTTGAAGGCCACCGCCTTGGCCGCGATGACGTGCATCAGCGGGCCGCCCTGCAGGCCAGGGAAGATGGCGCTGTTGATGGCTTTTTCGTGCTCGGCCTTCATCAGGATGATGCCGCCGCGCGGGCCGCGCAGGCTCTTGTGGGTGGTGGAGGTGACCACATCGGCGTGCGGCACTGGGTTGGGGTAGACGCCGGCGGCGATCAGGCCGGCGTAGTGCGCCATATCGACCAGGAAAATCGCGCCGACCGCCTTGGCCACCTTGGCAAACCGCTCGAAATCAATGCGCAGGCTGTAGGCCGAGGCGCCGGCGATGATCAGTTTGGGGCGGCTCTCATGGGCCTTGCGCTCCATCGCGTCGTAGTCGATCTCTTCATGCGCATTGAGGCCGTAGCTGACGACATTGAACCACTTGCCGCTCATGTTGAGCGCCATGCCGTGCGTCAGGTGGCCGCCCTCGGCCAGGCTCATGCCCATGATGGTGTCGCCGGGCTTGAGAAAGGCCAGAAACACCGCTTCGTTGGCAGAGGCGCCGCAGTGCGGCTGCACGTTGGCGCAATCGGCGCCGAACAGCTGCTTGGCGCGGTTGATGGCCAGTTGTTCGGCCACATCGACGTTTTCGCAGCCGCCGTAGTAGCGTTTGCCGGGGTAGCCTTCGGCGTATTTGTTGGTCAGTTGTGTGCCTTGCGCAGCCATCACAGCTGGCGAGGCGTAGTTCTCGCTGGCGATCAGCTCAATGTGGTGTTCCTGGCGCGCATTTTCGGCCTGGATGGCGGCAAACAGCTCGGGGTCGGTCTGCTCGATAAGGATGTTGCGGTGGTACATGACGGTCTGGGCCCTGGAAAAGAACACCACAGTTTAATCGGGCAAACTTCAGGTGCCGGACCACAATGCGACGTTTTCCGCGCTGCGCGCGCCTTGGGCCGGCGCTACCGCTGGCACGATCGCCGGGCCCGATGGTGCGACCGTGCGGCCCTTCGCCACCTGTTGCAGCCGGGTGAACTCGGCCATTACCTTGCTGGTGTAGCCGCCGTCGTTGTCCAGCAGTGCCGCCCCCACATAGGATTTGAGCCCGTCCTCGACCGAGCCGGCCCGGGCGATGCACTCCTTGAGGATCTGTGCGCCCACGCGCAGGTTGGAGAGCGGGTCAAACGCCGCCAGGCTGCCGCCAAAATTTTCGTACTTCTCGCTGTGGATGCGGGTCATCACCTGCATCAGCCCCTGCGCGCCCACCGAGCTTTGGGCAAAGGGGTTAAAGCCGGACTCCACGGCCATCACCGCCAGGATCAGGGTGGGTTCGAGCTGGATGCGCTCGCCAGTGTCGTAGGCCGCTGTCACCAGCGCACTCAAGGGCTCTGGGGCGACCCGGTACTTGTTGCTGAGCCAGTAAGCCACCGCAGCCTGTGGCTTGGACAGGTTTTGCGGGTTGCTGGCCGTGGCACGGTCGACGGCGTTGAGCTCGACTTCGGCGCCGTTGCTGGCGATTTGCCGGGTTTGCAGCCAGCCGAAGAGTTTGGCCTCTCCGGCCTGACGCAACTCGGGCTGGGTCATCAGGGCAATCAAGCCGAACATGACCGCCAGGCCAAGCAGGGCAAAGCCGTTGTGTGTGATGGCGACCAGGCCTTGGGTCATGTCCGACAGGACGGTTCGCAGGCCTCGGATCAAGGGGGTCGATGCTGTCATAGCTTCTCCTTCGTTCGCGTGGGCCAGGGGCAGGCACTGTCGACAGTGCGGGATGTCCTGACGCCCCGTTTGGGTTGGTACGCTATCAATGTCTCACGCGCTGGGGGTGCGGCTGGGTCTGAGACTTGACTATGCCGGAATTGGCAGCGGCCTAGGGTTTTCCCTGGCCGGAAACCGAGGGTGCCGAATTCTAGGCGGACTTTATATACCGAGTCAACCATATTGAAATATTTTGTTATGTGCTGAAGTGATTTATGTCCACTGTCGCTGTGATTTTCTGACGCCAATCTGCGACCGACATTGACCTTTTGCCGGTCCCGGACAACACTCATCGCTATGCGCGCTTTTTTCACATCGACGATGCCTTGGTTGCGCCGCCTGTTCTGGCTGGTGTTCGCGGTGTTGTCCGTCTGGGGTCTGTCCTGGGTGCTGGTGCCGCCGCTGGCCAAGCACCAGTTGGAACGGATCGCTTCTGACAAATTAGGACGGGAGATACGGCTGGAGCGGCTGGAGTTCAAGCCCTGGTCGCTGGAGCTGACGCTGTGGGGCCTGTCGATGGCGTCGGCCCCGGGTAGCGCGGACCGTCAACCGCAGTTTGAGCTCCGGCGTCTCTACGTGGATGCCTCGCTGGCATCGCTGTTCCGGCTGGCGCCGGTGGTGAACGCGGTACAGGTCGAAGCGCCGACCATGCGCCTGACCCACCTAGGCGGCGGCCGTTACGACATTGACGACATTTTGCAGCGCCTGCGAGTTCCGGACGCGCCGGCCAGCGCCGCGCCGCCTGGCTTTGCATTGCACAACCTGGTGCTTTCGGGCGGCTCGCTCGACCTGACCGATAGGGCTGACGGCAAACCCCATGCGCTGCGGGAGCTGAGCGTGAGCCTGCCCTTTTTGAGCAGCCTGGCCTCGCAGCGTGAGGTGCTGGTGCAACCGCAACTGGCGTTCCGGTTCAATGGCAGTCGTTTCGAGGCCAGCGGCAACACCGCGCCATTTGCCCAGACTCGCCGGGCCGACCTGCAGCTCAAACTGAAAGACCTCGACCTGGCCCCGCTACTGGCCTACCTGCCGGCTGACTTGCCGGTGCAACTGGGCGCTGCCGTGCTCAGCACCGACCTGCGGCTGGTGTTTGAGACGGTACCGACCACCAGCCTGCGCATCAGCGGCAGCTTACAAGCCGACCGGGTCAAATTGCAGGTGGCCCAACCCGGCACAGGGGTGAGGTCGGAGCTGCTGGCTTGGGAGCAGCTGGAGCTGGGGATTGATGACCTGCGTCCGCTGGAGCGGCAGGCGCGCCTGGGGGTGCTGACCTTGCGCGGGCCTCGGTTGACGGTGTCGCGCGATGCGGGAGGGCAACTGGCTTTGCCGGGGCTGACGCCGACAAATGCGACAAAAAAAGAAGCTGGACAACCCGATGCGACAAGGCCTGAGGCACTAAATGCCGCACCTTACGGCGGCTGGACACTGACGTTGGCGCGGATCGCGGTCCAGGCTGGCAGCCTCAGCTGGCGCGACCACAGCACCGTGCCGGCGGCTGCCCTGGCCCTGCAGGGCCTGAGCCTGACGGCGACCGGTTTGGCCCTGCCTTTGACACCGCCGCTGCA
>JBEGOC010000282.1:0-4326 GCA_041182225.1 Pseudomonadota bacterium
GCCGAGGGCGACCTGCACATCGACGGCCACCACACGGTGGAGGACGTGGGAATCACCCTGGGCCAAGCGGTGCACAGGGCGGTGGGCGACAAGGCTGGCATTCGCCGCTATGGCCACGCCTATGTGCCGCTGGACGAAGCGCTGTCGCGGGTGGTGATCGATTTTTCCGGGCGGCCCGGGCTGGTGATGAACGTGCCGTTCAAGAGCGGCATGATCGGCACCTTTGACAGCCAGCTCGCGCACGAGTTTTTCCAGGGCTTTGCCAACCACGCCTTCGTGACGCTGCACATCGACAACCTGCGCGGTGAAAACGCGCACCACCAGGCCGAGACCGTGTTCAAGGCCTTTGCCCGAGCGCTGCGCGCCGCGCTGGAGCGCGACCCACGCGCGCCCACCGCCATCCCCTCCACCAAGGGCAGCCTTTGAGCACAGTGGCGGTGGTCGATTACGGCATGGGCAACCTGCGCTCGGTGTCGCAGGCGGTGCGGGCGGTGGCGGCCGACACCGGGCACCATGTGCTGGTGACCAGCCGGCCCAACGAGGTGCGCGCCGCCGAGCGCGTGGTCTTGCCGGGTCAGGGTGCCATGCCCGATTGCATGCACGAGCTGCGTGTGTCGGGCCTGCTGGAGGCGCTGCGCGAGGCGGCTGCCAGCAAACCGCTGTTTGGCGTCTGTGTGGGGATGCAGATGCTGCTCGACCACAGCGCCGAGGGTGATACGCCGGGCCTGGGCCTGATCCCGGGCCAGGTGCGCCGGTTTGAGCTGCACGGGCGCCTGCAGCCTGACGGCAGCCGCTACAAGGTGCCGCAAATGGGCTGGAACCAGGTGCACCGCGCCGGCACTGCGGGCGCGGTGCACCCGGTGTGGGGCGAGCTGCCGGACGACAGCTACTTTTATTTTGTCCACAGTTTTTACGCCGAACCGTCTGATGCGCGCCACACTGTGGGGCAGACCGACTATGGCGGCCCGTTTTCCGCCGCGATTGCGCGCGATAATATTTTTGCGACCCAATTCCACCCCGAAAAAAGTGCCACCCACGGCCTGTCCCTGTACCGGAACTTCCTGCACTGGCGCCCTTGATGGCGCAGCCAGTGCCCGAAGGTCAGTCCGGCTGCTCCTCTCCCCACCCTGCTGAAGCACCATGCTTTTAATCCCCGCGATCGATCTCAAGGACGGCCACTGTGTCCGGCTCAAGCAAGGCGACATGGCGCAATCGACCACCTTCAGCGAAGACCCCGCCGTGATGGCGCGCAGCTGGGTGAGCCAGGGCGCGCGGCGGCTGCACCTGGTGGACCTGAACGGTGCATTTGCCGGCCACCCGAAAAACGAGCTGGCCATCCGCAAAATCCTGCGGGAGGTGGGCAGTGAGGTGGATGTGCAACTCGGCGGCGGCATCCGGGACCTGGACACCATCGAACGCTACCTCGATGCCGGCCTGCGCTACGTGATCATCGGCACCGCGGCGGTCAAGAACCCGGGCTTCCTGCAAGATGCCTGTACCGCCTTTGGCGGCCACATCATCGTCGGCCTTGATGCCAGGGACGGCAAGGTGGCCACTGACGGCTGGAGCAAGCTCACCCGCCACGATGTGATCGACCTCGGCAAAAAATTCGAGGACTACGGGGTCGAATCCATCGTCTACACCGACATCGGCCGCGACGGCATGCTCACCGGCATCAACATCGAGGCCACGGTCAAGCTGGCGCAGGCCCTGACCATTCCGGTCATCGCGTCGGGCGGCCTGAGCAACATCGCCGACATCGAAGCCCTGTGCGAGGTGGAAGGCGAGGGCGTGGAGGGCGTGATCTGCGGCCGGGCCATCTACAGCGGCGATCTGGATTTTGCGGCGGCCCAGACCCGCGCCGACGAGCTCAACGGCTGACGGGTGCTGGCCAAACGCATCATTCCCTGCCTGGATGTGACGGGTGGCCGGGTTGTCAAAGGCGTGAACTTCCAGGCCCTGCGCGATGCGGGTGACCCGGTGGAAATTGCAGCGCGCTACAACGAGCAAGGCGCCGACGAGCTCACTTTTCTCGACATCACCGCCACCAGCGACGGGCGCGACCTGATCCTGCACATCATCGAAGCGGTGGCCTCGCAGGTGTTCATTCCCCTGACGGTCGGCGGCGGCGTGCGCACGGTGGACGATGTGCGCCGCCTGCTCAATGCCGGCGCTGACAAGACCAGCTTCAACTCGGCCGCCATCGCCAACCCGCAGATGATCCAGGCCGCCTCCCAGCGCTATGGCGCGCAATGCATCGTGGTGGCGATCGACGCCAAACGCCGCTTTGGCGACGACATGCTGGCGCGCGGCGAGGGCTGGGACGTTTACAGCCACGGCGGCCGCAAAAACACCGGGCTGGACGCCGTGGCCTGGGCCCGCCAAATGGCTGAGCATGGCGCGGGCGAGATCCTGCTGACCAGCATGGACCGCGACGGCACCAAGGCCGGTTTCGATCTGGCGCTGACCCGGGCCGTCAGCGATGCGGTGGATGTGCCGGTGATTGCCTCGGGCGGCGTCGGCACGCTGGACCACTTGGCCGACGGCATCCAGACGGGCGGCGCCGACGCGGTGCTGGCCGCCAGCATCTTCCACTATGGCGAGTTCACCGTCGGCCAGGCCAAGGCGCACTTGGCCCGGCGCGGCATTCCCATGCGTCTGTAGGCCCGCCCGCTGGCTTGGGCGTCAAGCCAGGATCACTCGGTGCAACAGCACCTGGTCGACCACATGGATCACGCCATTGGAGGCCAGCACGTCGGTGGCAGTGATGCGGCTGCTGCGCAGCAACTGGTCGGTGATCGTCAGATCGCTGGCGATGGTGAAACTGCTGCCCTCCAGCGTCGTGATGGGGCTGTCGACCGGCACATCCGCTTTCAGCACACGCCCTGGCACCACGTGGTATTTCAACATATCGGCCAGCAATGGGCCGCTGGACAACAAGGCTTCCTTGGTGAAGTTGATCTGTGCCAGCAGTTGCGTGAATGCATCGTTGGTGGGGGCAAACACCGTCAGCGGTCCGGTCGCTGACAGGGCGTCCTGCAGGTTAGCCGCCATCACGGCCTCGACCAGGATGCTGAACTGCGGCAAGGCTTGCGCCGTCTGCAACAGCGTCTTGTTGGCGGGCAGCAATACCCGGTCGATGGTGTGCATCACACCGTTGCTGGCCTGCCGGTCGGCCACCAAAATGCCTGCGGTGCGGTTGCGGCCATCGGTGATGGTGGCGGTACCCCCTGCGGTGTCGATCTTGAAAATGCCACCCTGTACCGTGGTGATGGCCTTGCCGCCCGGAATTTGCGCGCGCTCCACCTTGCCGGCCAGCACGTGGTAGGTCAGCACCTGGTTCAGCAGCGCCTTGTCAGCCAGCAACTGGGCTTTGGTCAGACCGAGTTCGCCCAGCAGCGCGGCAAATGCCGCATTGACCGGTGCAAACACGGTGAACGGGCCACTGCCCTTGAGGGTGGCCACCATGTCGGCGGCGATCACGGCCTCGACCAGAATGCTCAGATTCGGGTCGGACTGTGCCAGCATCACCAGGTCGGTCGGACCGTTCACCAGCGTCGCATCGGTAGTGCCGCTGCCGGTCACGCTGCTGCCATCGGTGGTGGTGCTGCTGTCGCTGCTACCCCCGCCGCAACCGGTGACCCAAGTGGCAACCCCGAGGCTGAGCAGGGTGAGAGCATGTCTACGTTTCATGTGTGAACTCCTTCAAAAAAGTGGGATGCCAAGGGCTGCCAAGCCCGGGAACAGGGTTTGGCTTGAGCCTGGTGCCTGGTCACAAGGCACGTGCCTCCATTCTTTTGACTTACGGGTTGCCTTCAATACCGCTTTGCCCGTAGCGGAGGGTGGGCCGTGACAAACCGCAAGCCGGGCCACTGCGTTTTGCAAAGGCCGCCCCAGCCGCTGGGGCCGGCTGTGAATCAGCGACAATTCCGCCATGAATTGGCTCGATGACATCAGATGGGACGCCCAAGGCCTGGTGCCGGCCATTGCCCAGGAGGCCGCCACCGGCGATGTGCTGATGCTGGCCTGGATGAACCGGGAAGCCCTGCAGGCCACGGCTGATACCGGGCGCGCGGTGTATTTCAGCCGCTCGCGCGGCCGGCTGTGGGCCAAGGGCGAGGCCTCGGGCCATGTGCAGACGGTGCATGAAATCCGGCTCGACTGCGACGGGGATGTGGTGCTGCTCAAGGTGACGCAACTCGGGCACGAGCCGGGCATTGCCTGCCACACGGGCCGCCACAGCTGTTTTTTCAGCGTTTACCGCGATGGTGCCTGGCAAACCCAGGACCCGGTCTTGAAAGACCCGGCCGAGATCTACACCTGATG
>JBEGOC010000283.1:0-2771 GCA_041182225.1 Pseudomonadota bacterium
CTGCCCGCTGTCCCCAGCGTCGCAGCGCACTGAGCACCATGCCCTCAGCGCGTGCCCAACGAGGGGTGGGCATCGGCCTGATTGTGCTGTCCTGCCTGTCCTTCAGTGCTTTGGACACCAGCGTCAAGCACGCCATGACCCTGGCGCCCGCGGCCATGCTGCTGTGGTTTCGCTACGCTTTCCAGGCCG
The DNA here is from genome assembly GCA_041182225.1 of Pseudomonadota bacterium. GTDB lineage: Bacteria > Pseudomonadota > Gammaproteobacteria > Burkholderiales > Burkholderiaceae_C > Rhodoferax. The sequence goes on from JBEGOC010000283.1 coordinate 190, forward strand.
GTATCACGCTGGCCCTACGCCTGCCAGTGCAGGGGCCCGCACTGCTGGCCACCGAGCACCCACGATTCCAACTCGCGCGGGGCCTGCTGCTGCTGGTTAGCACGGTGTGCGCTTTTTTCTCGCTCAAGTACCTGCCAGTGGGCGAGTTCACGGCCATGGTCATGCTCTCACCCCTGCTCGCTACCGGCATGTCGGCCTGGTTCCTCAAAGTGCAGGTACAGCGCCTGAGCTGGGTGCTGCTCACCACCGGTCTGCTGGGTGTGCTTTTGGTGGTGCACCCGGGCGGCAGCATGTTCACCTGGGCCTTGGTATTCCCGGCCGTGCTGGTGTGCGCCAACGCCGGCTTCCAGGTGCTGACCAGCCGCCTCACCGGCGCTGATGACCCCTACACCACACAGTTTTACACCGGCCTGGTTGGCGCCGTGACGTTTGCACCTCTGGTCTGGTTTTTCTGGGACAGCGCCGCGCTGTGGGCGCACTGGCCCTGGTTTCTGCTGGTGGGCAGCTCCGGCGCCTTTGGTCACCTGATGCTGATCAGGGCCTTCATGCACGCGCCGGCGCCGGTGCTGATGCCCTACATCTACACCCAGATCGGTTTTTCGATGCTGCTGGGCTGGCTGATCTTTGACCATGTGCCCGACACCCTGGCCTGGTTTGGCATCGGCGTGATTGCCCTCAGCGGCGTGGCCAATGCCCTGCTGGTGTCACACCCGGTCAGCGCACGAGCCTGACGCCATGGCCCAGCTGTTCGAACTGCATCCCGACAACCCGCAACTGCGGCTGCTCAAGCAGGCCGTGGCGCTGCTGACCAAGGGCGAGGTGCTGGCCGTACCCACCGACTCCAGCTACGCGCTGGTCTGCCACCTGGACGACAAGGCCGCCGCCGACAAACTGCGCCGTATCCGGGGCGTGGATGACAAACACCACCTCACCTTGCTATGCCGCGACCTGTCGGAATTGGCCAGCTATGCGCGGGTCGACAACCGGCAGTTCCGGCTGCTGAAATCGGCCACGCCCGGGCCCTACACCTTCATTCTGGAGGCCAGCAAAGAGGTGCCGCGCCGGATCAGCCACCCCTCGCGCAAAACCATCGGCCTGCGCCTGCCCGACCACAAGGTGCTTCAGGCGCTGCTGGCGCTGCACAACGGGCCACTGCTGGCCACCACCTTGATCGCCCCCGGCGACGGCGAACCGCTCAACGACGCCCAAGATATCCGTGAACGCTTTGAGCACCAGATTTCCGCGGTGATCGATGCCGGTGCCTGCCCGCGTGAACCCACCACCGTGGTGGACCTCAGCGGCGACGAGCCCCAGGTGGTGCGCCAGGGGCGCGGCCCGCTGGCAGCGCTCGGCCTATAGCGTAGACGCTCCTCTGAGACAATGGCGCCATGGACATTGCCCACCTGATTCAGACCGTTGCCATCTACGCACTGCCCGTGCTGTTTGCCATCACCGTGCACGAGGCCGCGCACGGCTATGCGGCCCGGCATTTCGGTGACAACACCGCCTACACCCTGGGCCGTATTTCGCTCAACCCGATCAAGCACATTGACCCGGTGGGCACGCTGCTGATGCCGCTGCTGCTGTACTTTGCCACCTCAGGCGCCTTTCTGTTCGGCTATGCCAAGCCGGTGCCGGTCAACTTCAACCGGCTGCGCCACCCCAAGCGCGACATGATCTGGGTGGCGCTGGCCGGGCCGGGCGCCAACTTTGCGCAGGCGCTGCTCTGGGGCGGCCTGCTGCTGCTGCTGGGTGCCCTGGATGTGGATGAGTACTTTTTCATCAAGATGTGCCAGGGTGGGGTGCTGGTCAACGTGGTGATGTTCGCCTTCAACCTGTTCCCCTTGCCGCCGCTGGACGGTGGACGTATCCTGGTCGGCCTGCTGCCATGGCGCCAGGCGGCGTTGCTGGCCCGAGTCGAACCCTGGGGCTTCTTCATTGTGATGGGCTTGGTGATTGCCGGTGTGATCAGCACCTTGTGGATGCAGCCGGTGATGGCGCTGACCCTGTCCGCCGTGAATCTGATTTTGTCACCCTTGGCTTTCCTGCTCAACTGAAACCCGCACAGCCCCTGACACCATGACCCCCCAGCGCTTTCTGACCGGCATCACCACCACGGGTACCCCCCATCTGGGCAACTACGTCGGCTCCATCCGGCCCTCGGTCCGGGCCAGCCAGCGCGCTGAGGTGCAGAGCTTTTATTTTCTGGCCGACTACCACGCGCTCATCAAGACCGAAGACCCGGCGCGCATCCAGCGCTCCACGCTGGAAATCGCCGCGAGCTGGCTGGCCTGCGGGTTGGACCCGGCGCGCGTCACCTTCTACCGCCAGTCCGACATCCCCGAAATTCCCGAGCTGACCTGGTTTTTGACCTGCGTCCTGGGCAAGGGCGTGCTCAACCGGGCCCACGCCTACAAGGCGGCGGTCGACAAAAACACGGCCGCCGGCATCGACCCCGATACCGATGTCAGCGCCGGCCTCTTCATGTACCCGGTGCTGATGGGCGCCGACATTCTGATGTTCAACGCCCACAAGGTGCCGGTGGGCCGCGACCAGATCCAGCACATCGAGATGGCGCGCGA
>JBEGOC010000284.1:0-8319 GCA_041182225.1 Pseudomonadota bacterium
GGCTCAGCACCCGCTGCGGTGCGGCCAGCGCCAGGCGCTGCGCGATCATGCCGCCCATGCTGACACCGACCACGTGCGCCTGACCGACACCCAGCGCGTCCAACACGCCCAGGGCATCGGCCGCCATGTCGGCCAGGCTGTAAGGAGGGCGCGGCGCAAAGCCCAGCTTGTGCTGCAAGCCGGCCCAGAGCAGGTTGGGTTTGCCCAGGCTGTCCATGCGCTGGCTTAAGCCCACATCGCGGTTGTCGTGCCGGATCACGCGGTAGCCGGCAGCCAGCAGGCCTTGCACGAGCTCGGGCGGCCAGGCCACCAGCTGCATGCCCAGGCCCATGACCAGCAGCACCGCCGGCCGCGGCGCGCCAGCATCGCCCTGACCGCTGTCCTCGACCTCGATCTGCACGCCATTTGCTACTATTTTCATAGCTAAAACCCTATATTGGACGGGGGCTAGAAGCCGATTTGGCTCTTAAGCTGGTTGACCGTCGCGGCCACGCCGGAACACCAGGCGCTCGGGCGTCGAGGCCGCCGCGTCAAAGGCATAGCCCTCGGCGGCAAAGCCGGCCAAGCCGGCCGGCGTTGTCAGGCGCTGGGTCGCGGCATAGCGCACCATCAAACCACGCGCCCGCTTGGCCATGAAGCTGATGATCTTGTACTGGCCGTTGCGGTATTCCTCAAACACGCACTCCACCACCCGGGCCTTGAGCGCTTTCAGGTCCACTGCCTTGAAATACTCTTGCGAGGCCAGGTTCACCACCACCGGCGCGGCATCCCCCTTGAGCCGTCGGTTCAGGTAGGCCGCCACCTCGCTGCGCCAGAACTGGTACAGGTCCCTGCCTCGGGCATTGGCCAACCGGGTGCCCATCTCCAGCCGGTAGGGCTGCATCAGGTCCAGCGGCCGCAGCACCCCGTACAGGCCGCTGAGGATGCACAGGTGGTCCTGCAGCCAAGCCAGCTGTTCATCGCCGAGACTGCGGGCATCAAGGCCCTCGTACACATCGCCATTGAAGGCCAGCACCGCCTGCCGGGCAGTTTGCAGCGTCGGCTTGCGGCGCCAGGCCTGGTAACGCCCCACATTGAGCCCGGCCAGCGAGTCGCTCAGGCTCATCAGTTCGGCAATCTGCCGCGGCGACTGCAGGCGCAGCTGGTCGATCAGCTCGGCCGATTGCGACCCAAACAGCGGCGGTGTGTGCGGCAGCTCGCGCAACGGTGTGTCGTAGTCGAGTGACTTGGCGGGGGACAACAGGAACAGCATGGCAATCGTCCATCAAAAAAACCGGGCGGGGCGGCTGCATTATCGATTGCAGCCGTCGCCAAGGCACTGCGCCGATCGATGCCCCCTGTGCCGGCGCCGCCTTGCGTGATAATGGGACGGGATGGCCAACAGCAGCGTCTACCACTGGTTACGGCAGCACGGGCTCACACCGGCTTTCGTGGTGTTTCTGGTCGCCTTGATCGGCTTACCCGTATTGCTGCATTCGACACTTCGGCAGCACGCAGAAAATGAAGCCCTGCGGGATGCACGGTCGCTGAGTGGCGTGATCACCATCATGCGCTCCTACTACGCCGCCAATGTGGCAGGTCGCTTGTTGCAAAGCGACGGCAAGGCGATCCTGTCGGAAAACTACCACCGTATCCCGGGTGCCATTCCCATTCCGGCTACGCTGTCCATCGAACTGGGCGACGCCATCCGCCAACGGGCCGTCGACGGCTCGTTCATGTTCCACTTTGTATCGGATGCGCCATTCCGTAACCGGGTTCGCCAACCGCTGGACAGTTTTCAAATCGAAGCGCTCCGGACCTTCCGCCTTGGTGAAGGGCAGGATGAACATTGGCGGCTTGAATCGGAGCCCAATGGCAACGAGCGCATGCGGCTGGCGATCCCCGTGCGCATGGAGAAAGCTTGTGTCGGCTGTCACAACAGCCACCCGGATTCAGCAGCCACCAACTGGAAAGTCGGCGATGTACGCGGCATTCAGGACGTGTCCGTCGATCTGTCGCTGGCTGGACAGGCTGCAGACGGCTGGGCCCTGAGTGTCTACCTTGTGTTTTTCGCCGGTGCCTGTCTGGTGGCGCTGAGGGAATACCAGCGGAGCAACTCAAACCTGAAGCGACTCAATGAGAGCGTTGAGACCTCGCACCTGGAACTCATCAGCAAAGGTCAGGTGCTGCAGGCGGCGGTCGACGCGCTGCGCACCAAGACAACCGTGCTGGACAAGGTGCCTTATGCGATCCTCATGTGTGATTTGGCAGCCCCGGACATGGCGGTGCACTATGTGAATGATGCGTTTCAAAGCCAGACGGGCTATCTGGCCTCGGAGGTGCTGGGGCGGCCCCTGCGCTTTCTGCACGGTCCCGATACCGATCCGGCGACCGTGAACATGATGCTGGAGTCCATGCGCCGCCACGCCAAATTCAAGACCGAAATCCTGAGCTACCGACGCAATGGCACGGCGTTTTGGAGTGATCTCATCGGCTTCCCCAGCCTGGATCCGCAAGGGGCGCTGATGCATTACGTGGTGTGCCTGACCGAACGCCCCAGGCCGTGAACCCGGCTGCACCCGTACCGAACCGATGAAAAATACCCTGGACAAAATAGGCCCGCTCATCATGCGACGCCCCGTGCTGGCGCTGTCCCTGATCGGCTCGGCCATCGTGGCGGCATTGCTTGTCTTGGTGTGGACGCTGGTCCAGCACAGCCTGCAGCTCAGCGTCGAACAATCGACCGCAGCCGCTAACCAGACGCTGACCCGGGTGTTCGTCAACGAGAACTGGGAGCGCTTGCGCCCCCTGCTGATGTCGCAGGGGACCGATGTGGCTGTCATTCGCCAAAACCGCCACTTGCCTGAAATCGATGCCGTGGTGCGGCGCTTCAACGGTTTTACCGATGTCGTGAAGGTCAAGATCTATGACATCAATGGCCTGACCGTCTACTCGTCCGACCCCCGGCAGATTGGTGAAGACAAATCCGGCAATGCAGGTTTTCAGAGTGCCGCGCGCGGGCGAATCGCCAGCGAGTTGATTTTCAGAGGCACCTTTGCGTCTTTTGATGGCGACATTTACGATCGCAATCTGGTCGCCTCCTATGTACCGATTCGCGCTGGCCAAGGGGTGGAGGCGGTGGCAGAAATCTATGCAGACCGCACAAGCGCCATCAACCTGACAGAGCGCGAACTCGGCGATTTGCTGTTGTGGCTGGTGCCCACACTGCTGGCCGTGCTGGCGGCACTGGTGCTCGCCGGGGCTCGGTTGATGGCCATTCAGCGCAGCAATGAGGCCGCCGTTTACCGGTTGGCTGACGAGAGCGCCCAGGCCCGCGCCGAAGCCGAAAAAGCCAGCCAGGTGAAATCACAGTTTCTGGCAAACATGAGCCACGAAATACGCACCCCCATGAATGGCATCCTGGGCATGAGCGAATTGTTGGTCGGGGCCAAGCTGCCTGCAGCGGAGCATGTCGTGGCGCAGCAACTGCTGGGCTCGGCAGAATCGCTGCTCACCATCATCAATGACATTTTGGACATCTCCAAGATTGATGCCGGCCGGATGTCGTTCGAGGCGGCGCCGTTTTCGGTCTCTGAAGTGGTGAAAGACGTGTGTGGCCTGCTGCAATTCAAGGCTCAGGAAAAAGGGGTGAGTCTGTTGGCTCAAGTGGATGACGATGCCGCGGGGACCTTCCTCGGGGACAGCACGCGTTTGCGTCAGGTGTTGCTCAACCTGGTGAGCAACGGTGTCAAGTTCACGCACTCGGGCCAGGTCCAAATCAAAGTGCACCGGCTGGCTCATGGCCTGCAGTTCGACGTCATTGACACCGGCATCGGCATCTCCGAGTCGGAGATCGGGCGGCTTTTCACCAGCTTCAGCCAGGCCGACGCCTCAACGACACGGCGTTTTGGAGGCACCGGGCTCGGGCTGGTGATCAGCCAGGGCCTGGTCACCGGCATGGGCGGCCTGATTGACGTCAAAAGTACGCCAGGACATGGCAGCTGGTTCAGCTTTTCGCTACCGCTGGCGCCGGCTGCTGCTGCAGCGCCGAGCCCGGACCTGCTGATGTCTGAAGTGGTCGCCGGGGCGGCCGCACCCAAGCCGGCCCGCCTGCTCTTGGCTGAGGACAATTTGGTCAACCAACAGCTCGCCAAGCTCACCTTGCAAGGACTGGGCCATACGGTCGATATCGCGCCCAACGGGATCGAGGCGGTCCGAATGGCCCGTGAAACCGCCTACCAGCTGATTTTGATGGATGTGCAAATGCCCGATATGGACGGGCTGGAGGCCACCCGGCGCCTGCGGTCTGATGCCGGGCTGTCGACCGGCGCCCCCATCGTGGCAATGACCGCCAATGTGATGCGCTCGGATCGGGACATGTGCATGCAAGCCGGCATGACGGATTTCCTGGCAAAACCATTTCACGCCCGGGAACTCAAGGCGATCCTGGCGCACTGGTTGCCGCCGGCTTTGGACGGCCAAACCGGCTGACGCATCAGCCGCCGGGGATTCCCCGCCTAGCGCAGGTCGCCCGCCAGTGAGGCCAGCGTCTCGGCCGCGATGCCGATGTGCGCCGGGTAGTTGGTGTGGTCGCAGCCCAGCTTGACCGCCGCACCGGCCTTGACCGCCGCGCACATGGCCGGGGTCAGCTCGAAGCGCACAAAGTGCACGGCCGAAGTTTTCTCGTCGTTTTCGCGGTCCAGGTCTTCGTCCGCGATGGCGTAGACACGCGGCTGGCCTTCGACCTCGACAAACATGTGGTCTTCCACCCCGATCAAGCGGGCCAGCTCACGCTTGCGCTCGTTGACGTCCGGGTACTCGATCATCATGGTGGCCTTCCAGTTGCTGCCATCCGGCACCAGCGGGGCATAGGCCTCGATTTCCTGCAGGATACCCTCTTCTTCAAACACTTTTTCAATTCGCAGCATCTCCTGAATCTGGTAGCGGATGGTGACTTCGCTCTCAAACTGCAGGTTGATGTGTTCGCCCAGCGCCACGCTACGCAGCTTGCGGTGCGCAATGATGGCCGGCTTGTTGGCCTTGCGGTACTTGGTGTAAGCCTCCAGCGACATCAGGCTGTCGGGGGTGATGTGTCCGGTCAGTTGCATGGGGTCCTCATTTCAATCCGTAAGCCTGGCGCACCAGGGACAGGGGGTGTTGTAATTCAGGCGCACCCAGGCCGTTGACTTCAAAGCCCTGGGCAATGTGATGACCGCCGAGCGGGCAGTCGGAGCTGATGAAATCGGGCTTGCTGCCGTCTTTCATGGTGGCCATGGCCTTGAACACCGGCTTGCCGATCTTCATGGCCTGCTGGTGGAAGGCCTTTTTCACGCCAAAGGTGCCGGCGTGGCCGGAGCAGCGCTCCACCGTGTTGATGGTGGTGCCGGGGATCATCTTGAGCATTTCCTCGGTCTTCTTGCCGATGTTCTGCACCCGGCCATGGCAGGGGATCTGGTAGCTGACGTTGCCCAGCGGGGTGCTGAACTCGGTCTTGAGCAGGCCGTCGCGCTTACGCTGCATCAGGTACTCAAACGGGTCCCACACGGCCTCCTTGACCAGTTGCACCTCGGCGTCCTTCGGGTACATGAGCGGGATTTCCTGCTTGAACATCAGGGCGCAGCTCGGCACCGCGGCCAGAATGGCGTAGCCCTCGCGGGCGTAGCGGGCCAGCACCGGGATGTTGGCCTCCTTGCTGGCGTTGACAGATTCCAGGTCGCCCAGCTCGAGCTTGGGCATGCCGCAGCATTTTTCCTTCTCGACGATCACATAGGGCACCTCGTTGTGGTCGAGGATCTTGAGCAGGTCGTGACCGATGCCCGGCTCGTTGTAGTTGATGTAGCAGGTGGAAAAGATGGCCACTTTGCCGGGGCTCTTGGCGCCGTCCTGTACTACGGTGGCTTTGGCCTTGGGTGCGCTGGAGCGGAACTTGCGCGTGGCCAGGGCCGGCAGCCAGGCGTTTTTGTCAACGCCGGCCACGTTTTCCATCACACTGCGCGCGGCCTTGGTCTGGTTGACCGCGTTGACCGCCTGCGACACGATCGGGATGCCGGCAAAGTGGCCGTGCAGGTCGGTGGAGGCCATGAGCTTTTCGGCTGTGCCCACCTCACCCTTTTGGAACTTGATCGCTTTGGCGCGCAGCATGGTGTGCGGGAAATCCAGGTTCCACTCGTGCGGCGGCACGTAGGGGCACTTGGTCAGGTAGCACAGGTCGCACAAGTAGCACTGGTCGACCACTTTGCAGTAATCTTTTTTGTCGACGCCATCGACCTCCATGGTCTTGCTCTCATCGACCAGATCAAACAGCGTGGGAAAAGAGCCGCACAGGCTGACGCAGCGGCGGCAGCCGTGGCAGATGTCAAAAATACGCTCCATCTCCTTGAAGGCCAGGTCTTCGTTGTAGAAGTCGGGGTTCTTCCAGTCGAGCGGGTGCCGGGTCGGAGCGTCGAGGTTGCCTTCGCGTGCCATGAGAGGGTCTTTCAGGTGAGGGCCGGGTACAAGGGCTGTGCATTGGGCGCTGCAGGCAGCGCCCAACACACATCACTCGCGGATCAATCGACGAGCTCGGCCAAGGCCTTGGCATAGCGGTTGGCGTGTGAACGCTCCGCCTTCGCCAGGGTCTCGAACCAGTCGGCGATTTCGTCGTGACCTTCGTCGCGCGCGGTTTTGGCCATGCCCGGATACATGTCGGTGTACTCGTGGGTTTCGCCAGCCACTGCGGCTTTCAGGTTGTCACGGGTCGCGCCAATCGGCAGGCCGGTGGCTGGGTCACCGCACTGCTCCAGCCACTCGAGGTGACCGTGGGCATGGCCGGTTTCGCCTTCGGCGGTGGAGCGGAACAGCGCTGCCACGTCGTTCTGGCCTTCAACGTCGGCCTTGTTCGCGAAATACAGGTAACGGCGGTTGGCCTGGGACTCGCCTGCGAAGGCGGCTTTCAGGTTGTCTTCCGTCTTGGAGCCTTTGAGTGCTGCCATGGAAATCTCCTAGGGGTTGAAAAATGGGACACACAGGCTTTGGACATTGCTGTTCAAAGTGACACGAAGCTTAGCCGGGTTGCGCAGCCCCGTCTAATTGGGAGCCTCAATGCCAAAAATTGTTTTTGGCTATCGACTGACCGCAGTTGATTTAGCGCAACCGCAGGTCATCGGCTGCCGTCGAATAAACTCGAACGCTTGCCCAGCGAGACACCATGAACGACGACCTGCAACAACCCGGCCTCAACAGCCTGTCCAAATCCTTCGAGCCCGCTGCCCTGGAGGCGCATTGGGGCCCGGAATGGGAGCGGCGCGGCTACGCCGTGGCCGGCCACCGGGGCAGCGGTGCCGCCGTGGCCGATGCACCGGCCTTTGCCATCCAGCTACCGCCGCCGAATGTGACCGGCACGCTGCACATGGGGCATGCCTTCAACCAGACCATCATGGATTCGCTTACGCGTTACCACCGCATGCTAGGCGCCAACACGGTCTGGGTGCCCGGCACCGACCACGCGGGCATTGCCACCCAGATCGTGGTGGAGCGGCAATTGCAGGCGCAGGGCGTGAGCCGGCATGACCTGGGCCGCGAGGCCTTCGTCGCCAAGGTGTGGGAATGGAAAGAAAAAAGCGGCCACACCATCACCACCCAGATGCGCCGCATGGGCGACAGCGTGGACTGGAGCCGCGAATACTTCACGATGGACCCCAAGCTGTCGGCCACGGTGACCGAAACCTTTGTCCAACTGTACGAACAGGGCCTGATCTACCGCGGCAAACGCCTGGTCAACTGGGACCCGGTGCTGATGAGCGCGGTGAGCGACCTGGAGGTGGAAAGCGAAGAGGAAGACGGTTTCCTCTGGCATATCTGCTACCCCTTTGCCGAAGGGCCGCAGCTGGTCAATGGCGCGCTGGCACCGGGCCTGGTGGTGGCCACCACCCGCCCGGAAACCCTGCTGGGCGACGTGGCGGTGATGGTGCACCCCGAGGACGAACGCTATGCCCACCTGATCGGGCACCAGGTGCAGCTGCCGCTGTGCGGCCGCAGCATCCCGGTGATCGCCGACGCCTATGTGGACCGGACCTTTGGCACCGGCGTGGTCAAGGTCACCCCGGCGCACGACGCCAACGACTACGCCGTGGGCCAGCGCCACGGCCTGCCGATGATCGGCGTGCTGTCGCTCGATGCCAAGATCAACGACCAGGCGCCCGCCGCCTACCAGGGGCTGGACCGCTTTGTCGCGCGCAAACAGGTGGTGGCCGACCTGCAGGCGCTGGGCCTGGTGGTGGAGGTGAAAAAACACAAACTGATGGTGCCGCGCTGCGCCCGCACCGGCCAGGTGATCGAGCCGATGCTGACCGACCAGTGGTT
>JBEGOC010000285.1:0-3515 GCA_041182225.1 Pseudomonadota bacterium
TCCACGAACTCCACGATGCGCGGCACCTTGTAGGCCGCCATGTGCTCGCGCGCCCAGGCGATCACGTCATCAGCGGTGGCCGACGCTGGCGCCTCGGGGCGGCGCACCACCAGGGCCTTGACAGTCTCGCCGCGGTAGGCGTCCTGCGCGCCGATCACGCAGGCCTCCAGCACCAGCGGGCACTTGAACAGCAGCAGTTCCACCTCCGTGGGCCAGACCTTGAAGCCGCTGGCATTGATCATGCGCTTGAGCCGGTCGGTGATGAAGAAGTAGCCCTCCTCGTCCATGCGCCCCAGGTCACCGGTGCGGAAGAAGCGCTTGCCGTCCATCTCAAAGAAGGCCTCGGCCGTGGCCTGCGGATGCTTCCAGTAGCCGTGGAACACCATGGGCCCGTGGGTGACGATTTCGCCGGGCTCCCCCGGCGGCAGCTCCTCGAGGGTCTGCGGGTCCACCCCGCGGGAATCCACGCCAATGATGGGCATGCCCAGGCACTGCAGCTTGGCGCGCTCGGGCGGGTTGGCGTGGCTGGGGGCGGCGGTTTCGGTCAGGCCATAGCCCTCGGCAAAGGTGATGCCGAACTCGTCTTGCAGCCGCTGCGCCACCGCCTGCGGCTTGGCCGCGCCGCCGCCCGACAGGTAGCGCAGGCTGGACAGATCGAACTGCCGGTAATTCGGGCTGCCGAACAGGTCGGTGATCATGGTGGGAATGCAGGTCCAGTGCGTCACCCGGTGGCGCGAAATGATGCGCCCGGCCAGCTCCCGGTCCCACCGCGGCAGGATCACCACTGCGCTGCCCGTGAAAGCCGGCGCCATCACACCGTACATGAAACCCGTGATGTGGAACATCGGCACCACCGCCAGGCTGATGCTCTCGGCACTGGCCTGCCCCCACAGCCCGCCGCCCACCACGTTGTGCATGAGGGTGCGGTGGGTGTGCAGGCAGCCCTTGGGCAGGCCGGTGGTGCCTGAGGTGTAGGGCAGCAGGGCCAAGTCGTCCGGGCCGCTGAGGTGCGGGCTGGGCGTATGGCCGGCGGCCAGGGCAGCGGGCCAGCGCTCGAAGCGGGGATCGGAGGCCCCGGCTGCCGAAGGCATCGCGGGGTCGGCCTGCAGCCACGCCAGCACCGGCTCGGCCGATGCCTCGCCGGGATCCAGCGCCTCAGGCGCCGGCATGGCCTCGGCATAGCGCGTCACCAGCACGTGGCGCAGGCGCTGCTCAGGCGGCAGTCGCCCGTCAGCCTCGGCCACGATGCCAGCCAGGTCAGCACTGACGATGGCCACCCGGGCCTCGGGGTCGGTGATGTAGTGGCCGAACTCGTCGGCCCGGTTCATGGGGTTCACTGGGACGATCACCGCATCGGCCCGCAGCACGGCAAACGCTGCGACCACGTACTGCGGGCAGTTCTGCATGAACAGCAACACCCGATCGCCGCGCTGCACACCGCGGGCCTGCAACCAACCCGCCAGAGCCTCGGCTTGGCGGTGCAATTCTCCCCAGGTCAGCGGCTGACCCAGGTACAGGTAGGCGTTCTTGTGCGGGTAGCGCCGCGCCGCCACCTCCAGGTTGAACCACAGCGAGGTCTCCGGCACCTGCAACTCCAGCGGCAGACGGGCCGGCCAGTGGGCCAGATGGGGGCGTGGGGTGGGACTCGTGGTCAAGCGGGGGCTCCAGGCATGAGAGTGGAGCGGGTGTAACGCGGTCGCCCAGACATGACCATCCAGCCTTACCCGAAGACCGCCTTGCCGCTCAGCTCGTTCGGTACATGCGGACGCAATTCGGAAAACAATGGCGCAAATGGCCGATTGGGCTACCCTCTGCTCCGAAGGAGAAACATCATGCTGCACACCTATGAAGCCACACTGCAACCGGACGGCCGCCTGCAGTTCGTAGACCGGGCGGTTCACCAGGACCGCAAACCGCGTCGTGTGCTGGTGACCTTCACCGACGAAGACTCGGCCGCCACCGGCCCTGAGTCGGCAGCCAATTGGCAAAGCATGGTGGGCATACTGGCGAAGTCCCCAAACTGGTCTGGCGACCCTGTAGCCATCCAGCAGAGCCTGCGCGATGAGTGGCATTGACCACGTCCTCGACACCAACGTGGTCATCGGCCTGCTCAAGGGCCATGGCGCCGCGGTCGAACTGGCCAGGAACTCGGGGCTCAGCCTGCAGCGTGCCGCCGTCAGCCAGATCACACGCATGGAACTGCTGGGCTATCCAGGTCTGACGCAGGAAGAAGAACAGGCCGCGCGCTCCTTCGTCGGCGCCTGCCAGGTCATCGGCCTGGATGAGGTCGTGGAGAGACACGCCGTTCGACTGCGCCGGGCGGGCTTATTGAAGTTGCCGGACGCCATCGTGGCAGGCTCGGCCCTGGCCGCCGGCGCTCGGCTGCTCACGCTGGATCAGCGCCTGGCCAAAGTCCACGCAGAACAGGTCGGCTGACCCGCCTCACACCACCACCGGCTCCGGCTCGAGCCGGATACCGAAGCGGCCGTAGACGCTTTCCTGGATGGCGCGGGCCAGCGTCACCACCTCGCCGCCGGTGGCGCCGCCGCGGTTGACCAGCACCAGGGCCTGGCGGTCGTGCACGCCAGCGCCGCCGATGTGCTTACCCTTCCAGCCGCAGGCGTCGATGAGCCAGCCGGCGGCCAGCTTGGCGCGGCCGTCGGGCAGGGGGTAGTGCACCACCTCGGGGTCGCGGTCGATGATGTCGCGGCACTGCTCGGCGCTGACCACCGGGTTCTTGAAGAAGCTGCCGGCGTTGCCGATGACGGCCGGGTCGGGCAGCTTGGCGCGGCGGATGGCGCACACCCAGTCGAACACCGTTTGCGCGTCCGGCTGGGTCAGGCCGGTTTCGGCCACCTTGCGTTCCAGGTCCAGGTAGCCCAGCACCGGGGCCCAGGGGCGGGGCAGCCGAAAACGCACCCGCGTGATCACGCTCTTGCCCGCCAGATGCTGCTTGAAGACGCTGTCGCGGTAGCCGAAGCGGCAGGCCGCGGCGTCCAGCGTCACGGTGCGGCCGGTCACCAGGTCCACCGCGTCGAGCGACTCGAAGCGGTCCTTCAGCTCCACCCCGTAGGCGCCGATGTTCTGCACCGGCGCCGCGCCCACGGTGCCGGGGATGAGCGCCAGGTTCTCCAGCCCGGGCAGGCCCTGGGCCAGCGTCCACTGCACCAGGCCGTGCCAGGATTCGCCCGCACCGGCCTCCACGATCCAGGCGTCGTCGGTGGTGTGCAGCAGGCGCAGACCCGGCACCTCCACCTTCACCACCAGCGCCTGCACGTCGCGCGTGAACAGCACATTGCTGCCGCCACCCAGGATGAACTTCGGCGCCACCCCCCACTGCGGGTGGTCCACCAGGCGGCGCAGGTCGGCCTCGGAATGCACCCGCACCAGATGAGCCGCCAGGGCCGGCAGGCCGAAGGTGTTGAGCGCGCGCAGGTTCACCGCCGGCTCCACAGCCAATTCGTTCAACGGGCCGGGCATACGAGGGTGAGGGCAATCAGGGGGATCAGGGAGTT
>JBEGOC010000286.1:0-25133 GCA_041182225.1 Pseudomonadota bacterium
GGGCTTTTGACACCGTGGGCCTTGAGGCCCTGCGCGCCCTGCTGGGGCGCGGGCAGGCCCCGCCCGCGGCGACTGGCGTAACGGGTGAGGCAAGCGTCAGCGCTGGCCAGAGCCTGGCTGATCTGGCGGATGCGCTGGCGCAGGCCGGCAAGGGCTTGATCATGGTGATGGGCAAGGGCGGCGTCGGCAAGACCACGGTGGCGGTGGCGTTGGCGCTCGGGCTGGTCCAGCGCGGCAAGACCGTGCACCTGAGCACCACCGACCCGGCGGCGCACCTGAGCGCCACCTTGAACGGCGCGGTAGACGGCCTGCGGGTAGACCGCATCGACCCGGTGCAGGAGACCCAGCGCTATGTGGACAAAATCATGGCCAGCAAGGGGGCGGGGCTGAGCGAGCCGGAACGCGCGCTGATGTTGGAAGACCTGCGCTCACCCTGCACCGAAGAGGTGGCGGTGTTTCACGCGTTTTCCCGCGTGGTCAATGAGGCCCGCAGCGCCTTTGTGGTGCTGGACACTGCGCCCACCGGGCACTCGCTGCTGCTGATGGACGCCACCGGTGCCTACCACCGGCAGACGCTGCAGGCCTATGAAGGCCACAGCACGGACCGGTTGACCACGCCGCTGATGCGCCTGCAAGACCCGCAGTACACCCGGATCATCCTGGTAACCCTGCCCGAGGTGACGCCGGTATCGCAAGCCGAGGCCTTGCAGGACGACCTGCGCCGGGCTGGCATCGAGACCTATGCCTGGGTCATCAACAAGAGCCTGCTGGCGGCCGGTACGCATGACCCCCTGCTGGCGGCGCGGCTGGCCGGCGAGTCGCGCCAGATGGCGCGCATTGCGGATGGCCTGGCCGCCCGGACCTTCCTGCTGCCCTGGCTGGCGCGCGCGCCGGTCGGGGTACCTGAGCTGACTCAGCTGGTCACCCAACGGGTAAGCGCCCATCCTGCACAATCGGGCTGAGCGTTGGTCCTCTTCGGGTTGGCGCGATGTCCCATGCACCGCCACGACTCACCCCTTCCCTGCATTGCCATGCCGCGCCGCCGCCTGCTGGCAGCTGGGCTGACGCTGGCCTGGTGGCCCGGCACCACTGCCGCGCTGGCGCCGCAGCGGCTGCAGTTTCCGCGCGACCTGGGCAGCCACCCCGACTTTCGCACCGAGTGGTGGTACATCACCGGCAGTCTGACCGGCGAGACGCCGGCACAGAGCTTTGGCTTTCAGCTCACGTTTTTTCGCAGCCGGGTGGCAGCCACGCAGGGCATGCGTTCGGCCTTTGCGGCCAAGCAGCTGCTGTTTGCCCATGCGGCTGTGACGGATGTGAGCGGCAACAAACTGCGGCACGACCAGCGCCTGGCGCGTGCCGGCTTTGGCATCGCCCAGGCCAGTGAGACCGATACCGATGTGCGTCTGCGCGACTGGTCGCTACGCCGCGAGGGCAACACTTACCGGGCGCAGGCGGCCGGTGCCGGCTTTGAGTTCACGCTGACGCTGACCGAAACCCAACCCTTGCTGCTGCAGGGGGACCACGGCCTGTCACGCAAGGGGCCGGAGCCCAAACAGGCCAGTTTTTATTACAGCCTGCCGCAGCTGCGCACCACTGGCACGCTGCGCCTGGGCGGCCAGCCGCGCCCGGTACAGGGCCAGGCCTGGCTGGACCACGAGTGGAGCGACGAGCTGCTGCACCCGCAAGCCGTGGGCTGGGACTGGATCGGCATGAACCTGATTGACGGCAGCGCGCTGACCGCGTTTCAGCTGCGTACCAAGGCCGGCGCGGCGCTGTGGGACGGCGGCTCGTTCCGCCACCCGGCCATGGGGCTGGACCAACCGCCCCATGTGTTCAGCCCGGGTGAGGTGATCTTTCGGCCGGTGCGCTACTGGGTGAGCCCGCTGACGGGCGCGCGCTATCCCGTCGAGTGGCTGGTGCGCACGCCGGCCGACATCTACACGGTGCGGGCCATCGTCGACAATCAGGAGCTCGACAGCCGCGCCTCCACCGGCGCGGTGTACTGGGAGGGCCTGAGCGAACTGATAGACAGCAACGGCCGCCCGGTCGGCCGAGGCTACCTGGAAATGACCGGCTACACCGGCCGCTTGCAGCTTTAGCCCCTTGCCCTGTTCCCCGCCAGCCCCATCTTGAGCACCATGAGTACCGAACGCGCCAAATCGCAATCCCCCAAGTCCTTGTCTGGTCTGTTGCCGTTTTTGCGCCCCTACCGCACGCAGATCGCACTGGCCGGGGTGTTTCTGGTGATGGCGGCGCTGGCCACGCTGGCCTTTCCGCTGGCGCTGCGCAGCCTGATCGACGACGGCCTGGCGCAAAGCGACAAGGGCGCGCAGGTGATGGCGCTGCGCGAGCACTTTGCCGCGCTGTTTGCGGTGGCGGTGGCGCTGGGCGTGTTTTCCGCCGCCCGCTTCTACATGGTGAGCTGGCTGGGTGAGCGCGTCACCGCCGATCTGCGCAACGCGGTGTACGGCCACGTGCTGCAGCAAAGCCCGGAATTCTTCGAGACCACGCAGACCGGTGAGGTGCTGTCGCGCCTGACGGCTGACACCACGCTGGTGCAGACTGTGGTCGGCTCATCGCTGAGCATGGGCCTGCGCAACGCGGTGATGGGGGTGGGCGCTTTGGCCATTCTGATCTGGACCAACCCGGTGGTGATGCTGCAGGTGCTGCTGGTGCTGGTGCTGATCGTGCTGCCCTCGCTCTGGTTTGGCCGGCGGGTGCGCAAACTGTCGCGTGCCAGCCAGGATCGGGTGGCCGACTCCAGCGCCATCGCCGCCGAAGTGCTGAACGCCATACCCGTGGTGCAGAGCTACACCGCCGAGGCGCGCGAGGCCACGCGCTTCAACGTCTCCACCGACAACGCCTTTCAGACCGCTATTCGGCGCACCCGGGCCCGCTCGGTGCTGGTGGCCTTCATCATCATCGCCACCTCGGCCGCGCTGTTGTGGGGTCTGTACCAGGGCACGCAGGCGGTGATGGCTGGGCGCATCAGCGCCGGCCACCTCGGGCAGACTGTGGTGTACGTGATCATTTTGGCCAGTGCCTTTGCCATCCTGGGCGAGGTCTACGGCGACCTGCTGCGTGCCGCTGGCGCGACCGAGCGGCTGATGGAGTTGCTGGGCAGCCACTCCCCCATCAAATCACCATCAAAACCGGCCCCAGCCCCCGTCCAGCTTGAAGGTAGTGCTATTGAATTTGAAGCAATTCAATTTCACTACCCATCCCGCCCGAACCAGCCGGCGCTGAGCAACTTCTCACTGACAGTGAAGCCGGGGCAGACCGTGGCCATCGTCGGGCCCAGTGGCGCCGGCAAGAGCACGGTGTTCCAGTTGCTGCTGCGCTTTTATGACCCGGCAGAGGGCCGCATCATGCTCGACGGTGTGGCCACCCGCGCGCTGAGCCTGCACGACCTGCGCCAGCGCGTTGGCATCGTCCCGCAGGACGCGGTGATTTTTTCCAACAGCGCGATGGAGAACATCCGCTACGGCCGCCCCGAAGCCAGCGACGCCGAGGTGGAAACCGCCGCCCGCGCCGCCTTTGCCGACGAATTCATCCGTGCCCTGCCCGAGGGTTATCACACCTTCCTGGGCGAGCGCGGCGTGCGCCTGTCGGGGGGTCAGCGCCAGCGCATTGCGATCGCGCGGGCCATGCTGAAAAACCCGCCACTGCTGCTGCTCGACGAGGCCACCAGCGCGCTGGACGCCGAGAGCGAGCGTATGGTGCAGGCGGCACTGGAATCCGCCATGCGCGGCCGCACCACGCTGGTGATTGCGCACCGGCTGGCCACGGTGCAAAAGGCCGACCACATTGTGGTGCTGGACCACGGCCGTCTGGTGGAGCAGGGCACCCACGCCGAGCTGGTGGCGCAGGGCGGCGTTTATGCCGGGCTGGCGGCCCTGCAGTTCAACGCCTGAGCCCGCCCCAGAGCCGGACGCGGCGACTCCGATTTCGGCATTGGGCTCAGAGGCATTGCTCTCGCCCGGCATCCGGCGTAGACTTGCCATCACACCCTTACGACGCGCCGCACAGTCCCCAAAGCCAGATGGTTGCCATCACCGCCACCAACAACGCCACGCCGTCGCTGCCTTTGCAGCGCACCGATGCGCCTGTGCGGCGGGCCCGGCAAGATGCCGAGGCCGCCCAAGCTGAGGCCAAGGTGCAACGCGAGCAGGCCGATCAGGCCGAATTGGTGGCGGGCCTGCGCAATCTGGCGGCCAGGCTGCAGGAAGTCGAGGGCCTGTACAGCCGCTCGCGCACACGCAACGCGCGCTCGGTCTTGCCGCCCTCGTTTCAGGACTACATCGTGAGCCAGTACAACGCCGGCATCAGTGAACGCATGGCCTCAGGCACCGCGCTCAAGATCCGGCCCGACGCCGACCCGGTACGTAACGCGCAAGGCCAGCCCACTGGCCGCATCGTCGACCTGGTGGCCTGACACCGCCCGGATGCCCGCTATCGCGGGAATGACAGGACATGACGCAGCAAGACGCAGCATGACGCGCACAAGGCCACCCGCCTCCTGCAAGGCGGTCCAGTGTTATCCATTTTTTGCATAAAGAGCAAAAAACTCGGCCTTGGACAAGGGTCGAGCCCGCGCCTACAGTGCAGGCCTTGACTCAACCCACAAGGATTCATCATGCCCAAGCACGCCAGCACACCCGCTGACCGCGCCGGTGCGGCTCACCCAGCCGGCCAGCACACCGCTCCCTCTTCCCTGCCCTCTTACCTGCAGGCCGACAATCTCGGGCCCTGGGGCATCTACCTGCAACAGGTAGACCGCGTCGTGCCCTACCTGGGCCATCTCGCGCGCTGGGCCGAGACCCTGCGCCGGCCCAAGCGGGCGCTGATCGTGGATGTGCCGATCCAGCTCGACAACGGCACGGTGGCACACTTCGAGGGCTACCGGGTGCAGCACAACACCTCTCGCGGCCCCGGCAAGGGCGGCGTGCGCTTTCACCAGGACGTGACGCTGTCCGAAGTGATGGCGCTATCGGCCTGGATGTCGATCAAGAACGCCGCCGTCAACGTGCCCTATGGCGGCGCCAAGGGCGGCATCCGGGTTGACCCCAAGACCCTTTCGCGGGGTGAACTGGAGCGTATGACCCGGCGCTACACCAGCGAAATCGGCATCATCATCGGCCCGACCAAGGACATCCCGGCGCCTGACGTGAACACCGATGAGCAGATCATGGCCTGGATGATGGACACCTACTCCATGAACGAGGGGGCCACCGCCACCGGTGTGGTGACCGGCAAGCCGATCGATCTGGGCGGCTCGCTCGGCCGGCGCGATGCCACCGGGCGCGGCGTCTACACCGTGGGCGTGGAGGCCGCCCGCCACCTCGGGCTGGACATCAGCACCGCGCGTGTGGCGGTGCAGGGTTTTGGCAACGTGGGCGGCGTGGCGGCTCGCCTTTTTGCCCAGGCCGGAGCCCGGGTGGTGGCCGTGCAGGACCACGGCGGCACAATTTACCGTGCGGCCGGGCTGGACGTGCCCTCCCTGCTGGCCCATGTGGCGGCCGCAGGCACGGTGGCCGGCTTTGAGCAGGCCGAGGTGCTGGCTGATGCCCAGTTCTGGGACGTGGACTGCGACATCCTGATTCCGGCCGCGCTGGAGCAGCAGATCACCGCAGCCAATGCCGGCCGGATCCGGGCCCGGCTGGTGATCGAAGGCGCCAACGGCCCGACCACACCCGAGGCCGACGACATCCTGCAGGACCGGGGCGTGCTGGTGCTGCCCGATGTGATTGCCAACGCCGGTGGCGTGACGGTCAGCTACTTTGAGTGGGTGCAGGATTTCTCCAGCTTTTTCTGGAGCGAGGACGAGATCAATGCGCGCCTGGTGCGCATCATGAAGGAGGCTTTTGCCGGGGTGTGGGAGGTGGCACAAGACCATGGCGTGACGCTGCGCACCGCCACCTTCATCGTGGCCTGCAAGCGCATTCTGCATGCGCGAGAGTTGCGCGGCCTCTACCCCTGAAGCCGGCGCGCGGAGGGCCTATTGCAACGGGCCCTTCAGCGCCTCGGGCAGGGGCAGCGGCATGACGGCAATGCCTTCGTCCATCAGGGCCTCGGTTTCGGCGGGCGTGGCTCTGCCGCGAATGCCGCGCTCCTGGGCCTCGCCGTAGTGGATGCGGCGCGCTTCTTCGGCAAATTTGTCACCGACGTCATCAGTGTTGGCCAGCACGCGGCGGGCCAGCGCCATCCAGGCAGCCTGCATTTGCAGCTGCTCGTCGCCCAGCGCCACTGCCTGCGCGGGCGCGGCCTGCGGCTGCACAGCGCCCAAGTTCAGCCGCGGGGCACTGAGCCGTTTGGTGATGCTGGCATCGGCGCACACCGGGCAAGTCACCAGCCCGCGCCCGCATTGGTCCACAAAATCCTCTTCGGAGGCAAACCAGCCTTCGAAGCGATGGTCATGGGCACAGGCCAGGTCGAGCACTTTCATGGCCGAATTATGCAGCGCCCACCTGATTTGGCGCAGGCTGCCAGTCAAGCGCCCAGGTTCCGCTCTGGACATTTTGCAGCCAGAGGGCGCCGGTCAGAGTTTTGGCATCGGTCACCTGCCCGCTCCTGCACCAGTGCAGCAGCTCAGCCGGCGTGGCGGTGAACACATCAAGAAACTCACCCTCATCCAACTCGCGCTCGCCGGCCGTCAGGCCACGGGCAAACCAGATGTCGATGAACTCGGTGGAATAGGAAATGACCGGGTGCAACACGCCGGCGCGCGCCCATTCGGCGGCCCGGTAGCCGGTCTCCTCGCGCAGTTCACGCTGCGCGCAGGCCAGGCTGTCCTCACCCGGGTCCAGCTTGCCGGCCGGGAACTCGATCATCACCTGCCCTACGGGATAGCGAAACTGGCGCTCCAGCACCACCTGCCATTGGCCGGGCGCCACTTCCAGCAGCGGCACCACCATCACCGCACCGGGGTGGACCACATACTCGCGCGTGGCGGTGCCACCGCCGGGCAGACGCACGGTATCGCGAAACGCGTGCAGAAAGCGGCCTTTGAGCAGCTCCTCGCTGGCCATGCGGTGCTCAACGAGTGGGTGGTCAGCAGGGGTCATGGGGTTTGGGTCGGCCCAGGGCCGCAAGCGACGTGCCTGGCAACCGAGTATCGGCCTCAGGTGCCCAGCATCTGCACGATGGCGCGGGCACACAGGGCCATCAGGCCGCTCGGCACCAGGCCCAGCACCAGCACCAGCGCACCATTGACCGACAGGACGGCCCGGACATCAAGCGGTGCCGACACGGTGGTGGCAGTGATGGGCGGGTCAAAGTACATGACCTTGACCACCCGAAGGTAGTAGAAGGCGCCGACCAGCGACATCATCACGGCAAAAATCGCCAGCCCGAGGTGCAGGCTCTGGCCCGAGGCAATCAGCGCCTGCAGCACGGAGAGCTTGGCGTAGAAACCGACCATGGGCGGAATGCCGGCCAGCGAAAACAGACAAATCGCCATCACCGCGGCGTACAGCGGGCTGCGCTGGTTCAGGCCGGCGAAATCAGCGATTTCCTCGCTCTCGAAACCGCCACGCGCCAACAGCAGGATCACACCAAAGCTGGCCAGCGTGGTCAACACATAGGTGATGACGTAAAACATGGACGAGCTGTAGGCATTGGCCGCGCCCTGCACCTGCCCGTTGACCACGCCCGACATCATGCCCAGCAGCACAAAGCCCATTTGCGAAATGGTGGAAAAAGCCAGCATGCGCTTGAGGTTGGTCTGCGCAATGGCCGCGAGGTTACCGATCAAGAGCGAGCCAACCGCCAGCACCGTCAGCATCTGTTGCCAGTCGATCGCCAAGGGCAACATACCCTCCACCAGCAGGCGGATCATGATGGCGAAGGCGGCCAGCTTGGGCGCGCCGCCGATCATCAGTGTGACCGCGGTGGGCGCACCCTGGTAGACGTCCGGAATCCACATGTGGAAGGGCACCACACCCAGTTTGAAGGCCAGACCGGCCACCACGAACACCAACCCAAACACCAGCACCTGATGGTTCACGTGACCCGAGTGGATGGCCTTGAATACCGCGTTCACATCGAGCGAGCCGGTGGCACCATACATCATGGACAGGCCGTACAGCAGGAAGCCGGAAGCCAAGGCCCCCAGCACAAAATACTTCATGGCGGCTTCAGTGGCGGTGGCATGGTCTCGGCGAAGCGCCACCAGGGCGTAGCTCGACAGGGTGAGCAACTCCAGCCCCATGTAGAGCACCAGGAAGTTGTTGGCCGAAATCATGACGAACATGCCCAGCAGCGCAAACAGGCTCAGCGAGAACAGTTCGCCCCCGCGCAGCATGTCTCGGTCCGCCGCGTAGGGGCGGCCGTACACCAGCGTGACCATCACGGCCAGCGTGGCAAAGCATTTGAGCCAGTTACCCATGGCATCGCTCACCACCATATTGCCGAAGCCATACACGGTGGCGCCGGCACTGGCGTAGTGAGCCTGCAGGCCGGCCACCACAGCCAGCGTCAGCAGCGACAGCACATAGGTCGCGGTACGACGGGGCGACTTGACCGCCAGGTCGGCGAGGGCCACCACACAGCCCATCAACAGCAGGATGATTTCGGGGTAAACCGAAATCCAGCTCAAGGTATCGATCATGTTCCGTCTCTCAATTCGTGGAAATGGCTGGCACGGCGGCTCATGGCAGCTTGGACTGCGCCACGTGCTGCAGCAATTGCGCGACCGAGGTCTCCATCACGTCGGTGAACGGTTTGGGATAGACGCCCATGTACAGCACCGCAACCGCCAGCAAGGCCAGCATCAGGAATTCGCGGCTGTTGATGTCGCTCAGCGCCTTGACATCGTCGTTGGCCGCGGGTCCGAGGTAGACCCGCTTGAACATCCATAGCGTGTAGGCGGCACCGAAGATCAGTGCGCTGGCAGCCAGCGCACCGAGCCAGAAATTGGCCTTGACGGCGCCCAGGATCACCATCCATTCACCAACAAAGCCAGCGGTGCCCGGCAAGCCGCAATTGGCCATGGCAAACAGCAGGGCAAAGGCGGTAAAGCGCGGCATGGTGTTGACCACCCCGCCGTAGCTGGCAATCTCGCGCGAGTGGACACGGTCGTACAACACGCCGATGGACAGGAACATGGCAGCCGACACAAAGCCATGCGCAATCATCTGCACGATGGCGCCTGACACGCCCAGGTTGTTGAAGATGAAAAAGCCCAGGGTGACAAAGCCCATGTGCGCCACCGAGGAGTAGGCCACCAGTTTCTTCATGTCCTGCTGCACCATGGCGACCAAGCCGACATAGACCACGGCGATCAGCGACAGTGCAATCATGAACCAGGCCCATTCGCGCGCAGCATCCGGAGCAATCGGCATGGCAAAGCGCAGGAAACCGTAGGCCCCGAGCTTGAGCATGATGGCCGCCAGCACCGCCGAGCCGCCGGTGGGCGCCTCCACGTGCACATCAGGCAGCCAGGTGTGCACCGGCCACATCGGCACCTTGACGGCAAATGCGGCAAAAAAAGCAAAGAACAGCAAGGTCTGTGCCGTGCCGCCGAGCGGCAGCTTGTACCAAAGCGCCAGATCAAAACTCCCACCCGACTTGGTGTAAAGGTAGATCAGGGCGATCAGCATCAGCAGCGAGCCCAGCAGCGTGTACAGGAAGAACTTGAACGCCGCATAAATCTTGTTGGGACCGCCCCAGATGCCGATGATCAGGTACATCGGGATCAGCGTGGCCTCGAAGAACACATAGAACAGCAGGCCGTCCAGCGCACAAAACACGCCGATCATCAGCCCGCTGAGGATCAGGAACGCCCCCATGTACTGGTTGACGCGCTGGGTGATCACCTCCCAGCCCGCGATGACCACCACCACGTTGATGAAAGCCGTCAGTAGCACGAACCACAGCGAGATACCGTCCACGCCCAGGTGGTAGTTGACGTTGAAGCGGGCAATCCAGGGCGCCAGCTCGACAAACTGCATCTCGGCGGTGCCGAGCTTGAAGCCGTCGTAAAGCGGCAGCGTGACCAAGAAACTGGCCACCGCGCCCAGCAGCGCCAACCAGCGCACCATGGGCGCCTGCTCGTCACGGCCAAGGGCCAGCAGCACCAGGCCGAAAGCAATTGGTGTCCAGATAGCCAGGCTCAGCAAACCCATTTTTCTTGTTCTCCTACTTGAGCCAGACGAAATACGTCATCAAGACAAACACGCCCAAGATCATCGCCAGGGCATAGTGGTACAGGAAGCCGGTTTGCACCCGGCGTACCGCCGCAGACATCCGACCCACCCATTTCCAGGCACCATTAACCAGCAGGCCGTCGATCAGGCCCTGATCGCCCACCTTCCACAGGCCGGTGCCGAGCGCACGGGCACCGCGCGCCAACACGTTCTCGTTGAACCAGTCCATGTAGTACTTGTTGTCGAGCAGGGTGTAAAGCGGCTGCAGCCGGGCCTGGATCGCCGCCGGCAGGGCCGGGTTCACCATGTACAGGTAGTAGGCACTGGCCACGCCGGCCAGCGCAAGCCAGAAGGGTGCCGCGCTCAGGCCGTGCAGCGCAAGTTGCAACGGGCCATGGAACTCCCGGCGCAAGGCCTCCATGGCTTTGTGCAAATCATGGTTGACGTAGATCGCATCCTGGAAGAAGGCGCCAAACAACATCGGCTCGATGGTGAAGAAACCTATCAGCACCGAGGGAATGGCCAGCAACACCAGCGGTACCGTGACCACCCAGGGCGACTCATGCGGCGCCTGGTGGCCGACTGCATGGTGGTCGTGGTGATCGTCATGGTGCCCAGCGTGGTGGGCATCAGGGTTCTGGTCAAAACGGGATTGGCCATGGAACACCAGAAAGTACATGCGGAAGGAGTAAAAAGCGGTCACGAACACGCCAGCCAACACCGCAAAATAGGCAAAGCCGGCACCCGGCAAGGTGCTGGCATGGATCGCCATGATGATTTCGTCCTTGGAGTAGAAGCCCGAAAACAGCGGGGTGCCGATCAGCGCGAGTGAACCCAACAAGGCGGTGATCCAGGTGATGGGCATGTACCTGCGCAGGCCGCCCATCCAGCGGATGTCCTGGTTGTGGTGCACGCCCATGATGACCGAGCCAGCCGCCAGAAACAGCAGCGCCTTGAAGAAGGCATGCGTCATCAGGTGAAACACCGCCACCGAGTAGGCCGAGGCGCCCAGCGCCACTGTCATGTAGCCCAGCTGCGACAGCGTGGAATAGGCCACCACGCGCTTGATGTCGTTCTGGATGATGCCGAGAAAGCCCATGAACAGCGCCGTGATGGCGCCAATGACCATCACGAAGTTCAGGGCCGTGTCGCTGAGCTCAAACAGCGGCGACATGCGGGCCACCATGAAAATGCCAGCAGTCACCATGGTGGCGGCGTGGATCAGGGCCGAGATCGGGGTGGGGCCTTCCATGGAGTCGGGCAGCCAGACATGCAGCGGGAACTGGGCCGACTTGCCCATGGCGCCAATGAAGAGGCAGATGCAGATGACCGTCACCAGCATCCAGTCGGTGCCGGGAAAGCCGATCTTGGCCAGCTCGCCCGACTTGGCAAACACCTCGCCATAGTTCAGCGAACCGGCATACGCCACGATCAGGCCAATGCCGAGGATGAAGCCGAAGTCACCGACCCGGTTCACCAGAAAAGCCTTCATGTTGGCAAAAATCGCCGTGGGCTTGTTGAACCAGAAGCCGATCAGCAGGTAGGACACCAGGCCCACCGCCTCCCAGCCGAAAAACAGCTGCAGCATGTTGTTGCTCATGACCAGCATCAGCATGGCAAAGGTGAACAGCGAAATGTAGGCAAAGAACCGGTTGTAGCCCTCGTCCTCGGCCATGTAGCCCACCGTGTACAGGTGCACCATCAGCGAGACAAAGGTGACCACGCACATCATCATGGCGGTGAGGCCATCGACCAGAAAGCCGATTTCCATCTTGAGGCCGCCCACCACCATCCAGGTGTACAGCGTGTCATTGAAGCGGGCGCCGTCCAGCGCCACACTTTTGAGCGTCATGGCGGACAACACGAAAGCCAGCAGCACACCCAGGATGGTGAAGGTGTGCGACAACTGGCGGCCGATGCGATTGCCGCCAAACTGCGTGCCAAAGACACCGGCCAGCAAAGCGCCAGCCAGCGGGGCCAACGGCACCAGCATCAGGGTGGAAGCGTTCAGGGTTTGACTCATCGCGGTTAACCCCTGAGCGTGTTGAGTTCGTCCACATTGATGCTGGACTTGTTGCGAAACAGCAGCACGAGAATCGCCAGGCCAATGGCTGATTCGGCTGCCGCCACGGTCAGGATAAAGAACACAAAAATCTGTCCGTGCATGTCCCCCAGGTAGTAGGAGAAGGCCACGAAGTTGGTGTTGACCGCCAGCAGCATCAGTTCGATCGCCATCAGCAACACGATCAGGTTCTTGCGGTTGAGGAAGATGCCGATCACCGACAGGGCAAACAGCATCGCACCCAGCGACAGGAAATGTCCAAGCGTGAGTGTCATGGCTTGCTCTCTACAGTGGTTGCCGCTGCATCAGCGTCGGGCGCCGCGGCCTGCGTGGCCCGCATGGTGACGACGGTCATCCGGTCTTTGGCCCGCACCCGGACCTGGTCCGACGGGCTGACAAATTTGCTGTCCTTGCGCTGGCGCAGGGTCAGGGCGATGGCAGCGATCATGGCCACGAGCAGGATGGCGGCTGCAATTTCCAGTGGGTACACATACTCGGTGTAGAGCATCTTGCCCAGCGCCCGGGTGTTCGGGATGTCGGCCGCCGCCTGGCCGAGCTGCGCGACCGGCCGAATTTCTTCGCTGACCCGGAAGCCGCCCATCAGCACCGCGGCCATCTCCAGGGCGATCAGCACACCGACCACGGCGGCCAGCGGAAAATGCTTCCAGAAACCCTGACGGATGTTGTCGCCGCTGATGTCCATCATCATCACCACAAACAGGAACAGCACCATCACCGCCCCGACATAGACCAGCACCAGGGTGATGGCCAGGAATTCGGCCTTGAGCAACATCCAGATCATGGCGGCCTGGAAGAAGGACAACACCAGGTACAGCGCCGCATGCACCGGGTTCCGGGCGGTGATGACCCGAAACGCGGCAAACAGAAGGATCGCCGAGAACACATAAAACAGAGCCGTTTTGACATCCATGACTGGGTTTTCTTTCGTGCGGCCGCTCAGCGGTACTTGGCGTCAGCCGTCTTGGCAGCTGCGATCTCGCTCTCGTACCGGTCACCCACGGCGAGCAGCATCTCTTTGGTGAAATACAGATCGCCCCGCTTTTCGCCGTGGTACTCGAGGATGTGGGTTTCGACGATGGAATCCACCGGGCAACTCTCTTCGCAAAATCCACAAAAAATGCATTTGGTCAGGTCGATGTCATAGCGGCTGGTGCGACGCGAACCGTCAGCCCGGACCTCGGACTCGATGGTGATGGCCATGGCCGGGCACACGGCCTCACACAGTTTGCAGGCGATGCAGCGTTCTTCGCCGTTCTCGTAGCGGCGCAGCGCGTGCAGCCCGCGAAAACGCGGTGACAGCGGGGTTTTCTCCTCGGGGAACTGGATCGTCACCTTGCGCCGGAATGCATAGCGGCCGGTCAGGGCCAAACCTTTGAGCAGTTCCAGCAACAGGAAACTCGACAGGAAATCTTTCAAGGAAAACAGGGAGGGCGAGCGAACAGGCACGGTGGTGGTCGACATGGCTTGCTCCGGTCAGGGCCAGATGTTGAAAGAGGTCTGCATCCAGGCGCCAACCACGACCAGCCAGACCAAGGTGACGGGAATGAAGATCTTCCAGCCCAGGCGCATGATCTGGTCGTAGCGGAAGCGGGGGAAGGTGGCGCGGACCCAGATGAACAGGCTGACCACCATGCAGGTCTTGATGCCCAGCCAGATCCAGCCCGGGATCCAGTTGAACACGGCACTGTCGATCGGGGGCAGCCAACCACCGAGGAACATGATGGCCGCCAGGATCGACACCAGCCACATGTTGGCGTACTCGGCCAGGTAAAACATGGCATAGGACATGCCGGAGTACTCGACCATGTGGCCGGCCACGATTTCGGCCTCGCCCTCGACCACGTCGAACGGGTGGCGATTGGTCTCAGCCAGACCCGAGATCACGTAGACCACGAAGATCGGTAACAGCGGCAACCAGTTCCAGGAGAGGAAGTTCAGCCCCATGTGAGCAAAATGGCCCTTGCCCTGCCCGGTCACGATGTCGGTCAGGTTCATGCTGGCCGAAACCATCAGCACCACGACCAGGCAGAAACCCATGGCGATTTCGTAACTGACCATCTGGGCCGAGGCGCGCAGGGCACCCAGAAACGAGTATTTGGAATTGGAGGCCCAGCCGGCGATCACCACGCCATAGACCTCCATTGAGGTGATGGCCATCACGAACAGCAGGCCGGCATTGATGTTGGCCAGTGCCACATCCGGGCCGAACGGGATCACCGCCCAGGCCGCCAGAGCCGGCATGATGGTCAGAATCGGGCCGATGAAGAACAGGCCTTTGCTGGCCGCGGTCGGCACCAGGATTTCCTTGGCCAGCAGCTTGAGGGCGTCGGCGATCGGCTGCAACAGGCCCAGCGGGCCGACCCGGTTCGGGCCCACGCGCACCTGCATCCAGCCAAGGAACTTGCGTTCCCACAGGGTGAGGTAAGCCACTGCGCCCATCAGGGGCAACACCACGGCCACAATTTTGAGCAGGGTCCAGAGCACCGGCCAGCCGGCCGCCGCCCACCAGGGTGCCGCCAGCAGGCCTTGCCCGGCATTGAACAGGGCGTCAATCATGCTGTCACCTCCGGCTGTGCCATCGGTACGGCACGCGCATCGGCCGTGAGCTGCAGGCTGGCCGCTCGCCGCACCAGGCCATCGAGCGCGTAAATGCCAGCCACCACCGGCGCCTGCGCACTGGGCGTCAGGTCGATGGCAGCGGCAGTGGCATTGCTCAGCAGCGCGGCCGACACATGGGTGGTTTGCGGGTTGGCCAGATCAGGCACCTGGTGCAACACCGCTTGCGAGGATTCGAACTCAAAACCGGGCAACCCCAGCAGGTTGGCCAGCACACGCAGCACTTTCCAGGCCGGACGGGTCTCGCCCAGGGGTTTGACCACCGCATGAAAGCCCTGCACCCGGCCCTCGGCATTGATAAAGGTGCCCGATGTCTCGGTGAACGGCGCGATGGGCAGCAGCACATCGCTGAAGGCCATGTTGGCCTTGAATGGACTCAGCGTCACCACCATGCTGGCTTGCGCCAGCGCTGTCGCCGAAGCTGCACCGGCAGCAGTGTCGAATTCAGGCTCCAGGTTGAGCAGCAGCGCGGCCTTCAAGCCGCCAGCCAGCATCTGTGCCGCATTCAGGCCGTCGGGGCCGGGCAAGGCGCAGGCGTATTGGGCACCCACGGTGTTGGCGGCCTCGGTCAGATAGCCCACGGATGCCCCGGTTTCTGTGCCAATCCAGTTCGCCAGCGCCAACAGGCTGGCGGCCCGGCCATGATGGGCTGCCGCATTGCCGAGCAGGATCGCCTTGCGCTCCCCGCCCAGCAAAGACAGGGCAATGGCACGCGCTGGCTCACTCACCGGGCTTGGCACCGGCGGGGTGATGCCTTTTTCAGCCGCCACCGCGGCCGCGACATCGGCAAGGGCCTGCACCCAATGGGTGGATGACTGCAACAGGGTATGGGCGAGCGGCATGGCCCAATCCTGGCGCTGTTCGGCCAATGCGCTGACCTGCGCGCCCTTGCGTGCGGCCTGCCGGATGCGCTGGGCAAACAAGGGGTGGTCCTTGCGCAAACTCGATCCGACCACCAGCACCCGCTGCAGCTCTGACAGGGCAGCAATCGGCATCCCCAAATGGCGCACGCCTTCGGCCGGAACAAACTCGGCGTGCCGCAGCCGGTGGTCTATGTTGTGGCTGCCCAGGCCGCGCATCAGCGCGCCGGCCAGCATCAGTTCTTCAAGGGTGCTGTGCGGACTGACCAACGCGCCAAGGCTGCCGGCACCATGGTCGGCCTTGATCTTGGTGAGGCCATTGGCAACGTACTCCAGCGCGGTCTGCCAATCGACCGCCTGCCAGACACCGCCCTGTTTGATCATGGGCCCGGTCAGGCGCTCATCGCTGTTGAGGGCTTCGTAGGAAAAACGGTCGCGGTCGGCGATCCAACACTCGTTGACGGCCTCGTTCTCGAACGGCACCACCCGCATCACTTTGTTATTCTTGACCTGCACCACCAGGTTGGCACCAGTCGAGTCATGCGGACTGACCGACTTGCGGCGCGACAGCTCCCAGGTGCGGGCGCTGTAGCGGAAGGGCTTGCTGGTGAGGGCGCCAACCGGGCAGATGTCGATCATGTTGCCCGACAGTTCCGAGTCAACCGACTGCCCGACAAAGGTTTCGATCTCGGCGTGTTCGCCGCGGTGCGACATGCCCAGCTCCATCACGCCCGCCACTTCCTGGCCGAAGCGGACACAGCGGGTGCAGTGGATGCAGCGACTCATTTCCTGCATGGAAATCAGCGGACCGACGTCCTTCACCGCCACCACACGCTTTTCTTCCTCGTAGCGCGAGGCCGAGCCGCCATAACCCACCGCCAGATCCTGCAACTGACATTCACCACCCTGGTCGCAAATCGGGCAGTCCAGCGGGTGGTTGATCAGCAGGAACTCCATCACCGACTGCTGGGCCTTGATCGCCTTGTCGCTCTTGGTGCGCACGATCATGCCCTGCGTCACTGGCGTGGCGCAGGCTGGCATGGGCTTGGGCATCTTTTCCACATCCACCAGGCACATGCGGCAGTTGGCCGCGATGCTCAGCTTCTTGTGATAGCAGAAATGCGGGATGTAGGTGCCGGCCTTGTCGGCGGCATGCATGATCATGCTGCCTTCAACAATATCCACCTTCTTGCCGTCGAGTTCAATTTCAATCATGACGTGACTCGCTCAGACGTAGGCCGGGACCATGCAGGTCTTGTGGGCCACGTGGTACTCAAATTCATGCCGGTAGTGCTTGATCATGGCGCGCACCGGCATGGCGGCAGCGTCGCCCAGGGCGCAGATGGTGCGGCCCTGGATGTTGTCCGCCACCGAGTTCAGCAGGTCCATATCGGACGGACGGCCGTGGCCGGTCTCGATCCGGTCCACCATGCGCGACAGCCAGCCGGTGCCCTCCCGGCAGGGGGTGCACTGGCCGCAGGACTCGTGCATGTAGAAGTAACTCAGCCGTTGCAGGCTCTTGACCATGCAACGCGAATCGTCCAGCACGATCACCGCGCCCGAGCCGAGCATGGAGCCGGCCTTGGCAATGGCGTCGTAGTCCATGGTCAGGTCCATCATGATGGCCCCGGGCAGGATCGGTGAGGACGAGCCGCCGGGGATCACGGCCTTGAGCTGCCGGCCGCGGCGCACCCCACCGGCAATCTCCAGCAGCTTGGCAAAGGGCGTGCCCATGGGCACCTCGTAGTTGCCCGGCATCTCGACATCGCCACTGACCGAGTAAATCTTGGTGCCGCCATTGTTGGGCTTGCCGCATGCCAGGTAGGCCGCGCCGCCGTTGCGGATGATCCAGGGCACCGCGGCAAATGTCTCGGTGTTGTTGATGGTGGTGGGCTTGCCGTACAGGCCAAAGCTGGCTGGAAACGGCGGCTTGAAGCGCGGCTGGCCTTTTTTGCCTTCGAGCGATTCGAGCAAAGCCGTTTCCTCGCCGCAAATGTAGGCGCCGAAGCCATGGGCCGCGTGCAACTGGAAGCTGAAACTGCTGCCCAGGATGTTGTTGCCCAACAGGCCGGCGGCGCGGGCTTCATCCAGCGCCTCTTCAAAGCGCTCGTAGCTCTTGAAAATTTCGCCGTGAATGTAGTTGTAGCCGACCGTGATGCCCATGGCATAGGCGGCAATGATCATGCCCTCGATCACGATGTGCGGGTTGAACTGCAGGATGTCCCGGTCCTTGCAGGTCCCGGGCTCGCCCTCGTCCGAGTTGCAGACTAGGTACTTCTGGCCGGGGAACTGGCGCGGCATGAAGCTCCACTTCAGGCCGCTGGGAAAGCCGGCGCCGCCACGGCCGCGCAGCGCGGATTCCTTGACGGTGGCGATGACCTGGTCTTGGGTCAGGCCTTCGCCGCCATCCTGAGCGAGGATCTTGCGCAGCGCGGCGTACCCGCCACGCGCCTGGTAGTCGGCCAACCGCCAGTTGCTGCCGTTGAGGCCAGCGTAAATCTGCGGGTTGATGTGCCGGTCATGGAAACAGGTCTGAGCGCCAGTCGCCTGAAATTGGGCCAGGATCTGGTCGGCGCTCATTGGGAATTCTCCGCCGCCCGCAGGCCGTCGACCAGTTGGTCAAGCTTGTCGTCGGTCATGAAGCTGCACATGGTCCGGTCGTTGACCAGCAGCACGGGCGAATCAGCGCAGGCGCCCAGGCACTCTGACTGCTGCAAGGTGAACAGGCCGTCTGCCGTGGTTTCACCCATGTGCACGCCCAGTTTGCCCTCCAGGTGCTTCAAGGCCCGACCGCCGTCGCGCAGCTGACAGGGCAAATTGGTGCAGACATTGAGCTTGTATTTGCCCACCGGCCGCTGGTTGTACATGTTGTAGAAGGTGGTGACCTCGCGCACCGCGATCGGGGCCATACCCAGGTAATCGGCGACCACCTGTTCGCTCTCGGCGCTCACAAAACCGGCTTCCTGCTGGACGATGGCCAGACAAGCCATCACGGCCGACTGTTTCTGGTCGGCCGGGTACTTGGCGACCTCGCGGGCAAATCTGGCCAGCGCCGCGGGGGACACAACTGCAGAACTCATCGGTCGATTTCTCCAAACACGATGTCCATGGTGCCGATCACGGCAACGGCATCGGCGATCATGTGGCCGCCGGCCATCTCATTGAGGGCGGCCAGGTGCACATAGCCGGGCGGACGGATTTTGAGACGGTATGGTTTGTTGGCACCATCGCTGATCAGGTAAATGCCGAACTCGCCCTTGGGATGCTCGACGGCGGCGTAGGCCTCGCCCTCGGGCACATGGAAACCCTCGGTGAACAGCTTGAAGTGGTGGATCAGCTCTTCCATGTTGGATTTCATGGACTCGCGGTCCGGGGCGGCCACCTTGTGGTTGTCGGTGATCACCGGGCCGGGGTTGACGCGCAGCCAATCGACACACTGCTTGATGATGCGGTTGGATTGCTTCATCTCCTCCATACGCACCAGGTAGCGGTCGTAACAATCGCCGGTGACACCGACCGGGATGTCGAAATCCAGACGGTCATACACATCGTAGGGCTGTTTCTTGCGCAAGTCCCAGGCGACGCCCGAACCCCGCAGCATCGGGCCGGTGAAGCCAAGGTTGAGCGCGCGCTCGGGCGTGACCACGCCAATGCCCACGGTGCGCTGCTTCCAGATGCGGTTCTCGGTCAGCAGGGTGTGGTACTCCCCAAGGTAACTTGGGAAACGCTGGGTGAAGTCGTCGATGAAGTCCAGCAAGGAGCCCTGCCGGTTGCTGTTGAGCTGGGCGATGCCGCGGGCATTGCGCACCTTGTTGGCCTTGTACTGCGGCATGCTGTCGGGCAAATCCCGGTACACGCCGCCGGGGCGGAAATAGGCCGCGTGCATGCGCGCGCCGCTGACCGCCTCGTACATGTCGAACAGGTCTTCACGCTCGCGGAAAGCGTAGATCAGAATGGTGGAGCTGCCGC
This sequence comes from Pseudomonadota bacterium, assembly GCA_041182225.1. Classification (GTDB taxonomy): domain Bacteria; phylum Pseudomonadota; class Gammaproteobacteria; order Burkholderiales; family Burkholderiaceae_C; genus Rhodoferax. Next base: position 19,677 of record JBEGOC010000286.1, read on the forward strand.
AGTCGTTGCCGTGCGAGCCCAGCCACATCAGGTGGTTGAGCAGGCGCGTGATCTCGGCGTACATCACCCGGATGTACTGGGCACGCAGCGGCACCTCGATGCCCAGCAGCTTTTCGATGGCCAGGCAGTAGGCGTGCTCGTTGCACATCATCGACACATAGTCGAGCCGGTCCATGTAGGGCAGCGATTGAATGAAGGTCTTGCTTTCGGCCAATTTTTCAGTGGCGCGATGAAGCAGGCCGATGTGCGGATCGGCACGCTGGATGACCTCGCCGTCCAGCTCCAACACCAGGCGCAGCACACCGTGTGCGGCCGGGTGCTGCGGACCGAAGTTGAGCGTGTAGTTTTTGATTTCAGCCATGACCCATACCGCCTAGTGCAGGCCCCCGTAGTTGTCTTCACGGATGATGCGCGGCGTGATTTCACGCGGCTCGATCGTCACCGGCTGGTACACCACGCGCCGGTTTTCCGCGTCGTAACGCATCTCGACATGGCCGCTGAGCGGGAAATCCTTACGGAACGGATGACCGATGAAACCGTAGTCAGTCAGGATGCGCCGCAGATCGTTGTGCCCTTCGAACACGATGCCAAACAGGTCAAAGGCCTCGCGCTCGAACCAGTTGGCCGAGTTCCAGATGTCATTGACCGAGGGCAGCACCGGCAGCTCGTCATCGGGCGCGGCCACCCGCACGCGCAGCCGCTGGTTCAGGCTGACCGACAGCAAATGCATCACGATGCCAAAGCGGGGGCCATCACGGCCGCGGCCCTGGTAGTCGGAGTAGTCGACACCACACAGGTCGATCAGCTGCTCAAACCGGCAACCCGGTGCGTCGCGCAGCAGCAGCGCCACAGCCAGTAAGTCGGTGGCGTCGACCACCAATGTCACTTCGCCCCGGGCAACGCCAAGGTGACGGACTTTGTCGCCCACGACCTGGGCCACGACTTCACGCAGAGCCTGCGGATTGACGGCGTAAACAGACATCGCAGCTTCCTCAGGCACGGGCAATGGTTTGGGTGCGGCGAATCTTCTGCTGCAACTGCATGATGCCGTACAGCAGTGCCTCGGCCGTCGGCGGGCAACCGGGCACATAGACATCCACCGGCACGATGCGGTCACAACCGCGCACCACGGAATAGCTGTAGTGGTAGTAGCCGCCACCATTGGCACAGGAGCCCATGCTGATCACCCAGCGCGGCTCGGACATCTGGTCATAGACCTTGCGCAGAGCCGGCGCCATTTTGTTGCACAGCGTACCGGCCACGATCATCAGGTCGGACTGGCGTGGGCTGGCGCGAAACACTTCGGCGCCGAAACGGCTGATGTCATAGCGCGCCGCCGCGGCGTGCATCATCTCTACCGCGCAGCAGGCCAGGCCAAAGGTCATGGGCCAAACCGAGCCGGTCTTCGCCCAGTTCATCACCGAGTCGTAACTCGTGGTGACAAAGCCTTCTTTCAATACGCCTTCAATCATTGCATGCTCCCCGCTTATTCCCAGTCAAGGGCGCCTTTTTTCCACTCGTAGATGAAACCCACGACCAGAATGCCCAAAAAGACCATGACCGACCAGAAGCCCAGCGGGCCGATGTCCTTGAGCGACACCGCCCAGGGGAAGAGAAAGGCGATTTCCAGATCGAACAAGATGAACAGAATGGCGACCAGGTAGTAGCGCACATCAAACTTCATCCGCGCATCTTCGAACGCCTCAAAGCCGCATTCATAGGGCGAGTTCTTGGCGGGATCGGGACGGTTGGGCCCGAGAATGAAGCCCAGCACCTGGGGCACGACACCCACGCCGATGCCGACCAGAATGAACAAGAGGACTGGCAGGTACTGTTCGAGGTTCATCAGGAGATACTGATCAGTTCTGGGCACACCGCCTGTGGGCGGTTTGCCTGTTTTTTGGTGCCGTCGGCGAGACTCGAACTCGCACAGCTTTCGCCACTACCCCCTCAAGATAGCGTGTCTACCAATTTCACCACGACGGCTCTCAGTTGTCGGGAAAGCATGAGGCGCCTGGTGGCAGTTTGCTCTCTCGACAGCATTAGAGTTTACCCTGAAAAGCCCCTGGTTTTGAGGCGAAAGCGGCCAATTTGGTCCGAGGTCACTTCGATGGAATCTGGGCAGCGCCAGAGGCCGGCAGCGCCGGTGCCGATGCGGCAGCGGCAGGCACTGTGGCGGGCGCTCCCTCGAGCACGCTGCTGGGCTTGGTACTTGGCCGCGCCGTGCCGAAATACGCGAGCATCAGCGTGCAGACAAAGAACACCGTAGCCAGCACGGCGGTGGTGCGCGACAGGAAGTTGGCGCTGCCAGTGGCGCCAAACAGGCTGCCAGAGCCCCCACTGCCAAACGCAGCCCCCATGTCAGCCCCCTTGCCGTGCTGCACCAGGATCAGGCCCATCATGCCCAGCGCGGACAGGATTTGGACCACAAGAAGAATCGTCAACAAAAAATTCATGGCTTACTCCGAAAAAGATAGCATCACAGGCCCGCCATCAGCGGGCTGCGGCAATGATCGACAGAAAATCTGAGGCCTTCAGGGAAGCGCCGCCCACCAGTCCGCCGTCCACGTCAGGCTGCGCCAGCAGCCCCGCTGCGTTGGCGGCATTCATGCTGCCCCCGTACAGCAGCGGCACGCGGTCGGCCTGCGAGCTTGCGGCCCGCAGCTGGGCCCGCAGCAGTGCGTGTACCGCCTGCGCCTGTTCGGCACTGGCCGTCCTGCCGGTACCAATGGCCCAGACCGGCTCATAGGCCACCACAATCTCGCTGATGCAGTGGCCGTTGACGTGCACCACAGCCGCCAGTTGGCGCTTGACCACCTCTTCCGTTACCCCGGCCTCACGCTCCGCGAGTGTTTCACCAACACACACAATCGGCGTGATGCCGTGCGCCAGCGCCTGCTGCGCCTTCAGCGCCACCAGCGCGTCGCTCTCGCCGTGGTACTGCCGGCGCTCGGAATGGCCGACGATGCAGTAGCGCAGGCCAAACTCACGCAGCATCGTGGCCGACACCTCGCCGGTGTAGGCACCGCTGGCATGCGCCGACAGGTCCTGCCCACCCAAGTCGATACCACTGCCAGCCAGCAGGCTTTGCGCCTGGGCCAGGTACACAAAGGGCACGCACAGCGCCACCCGGCAGGTCGGCCCAGCAGTCAACCCCAGACGCAAGGCCTGGATCAAAGCCTCGTTGGCCGCCAGGCTGCCGTTCATCTTCCAGTTGCCGGCAATCAACATCTGTTTCATGCCACACCCCAGGTGAGCACGATCTTGCCCACGTGCGAATTGGACTCCATCAGCACGTGGGCCTGCGCCGCGTCGGCGGCAGCAAAGGTGCTGTGGATCACCGGTTTGATGCGCCCCTTTTCGATCAGCGGCCAAACCTGCTCACGCAGCGCGCGCGCGATGGCCGCCTTGAACGCGATCGGACGCGGCCGCAGGGTGGAGCCCGTGATGGTCAAGCGCCGGCGCAGCACCAACCCGGCGTTGAACTCGCTCTTGACACCGCCCTGCACGGCAATCATGACCAGACGGCCATCTTCGCGCAGGCACTCGATTTCCTTGGCCACATAGTCGCCGGCCACCATGTCCAAAATAACATCCACGCCGGCACCGTCGGTCAGACGCAGCGTTTCCTGCTGGAAATCATGGCTGCGGTAATTGATGGCGTGGTCGGCGCCCAGCGCCAGGCAGGCCTGGCATTTGGCGTCGCTGCCGGCGGTCGTCAGCACGCGGGCGCCGAAGGCCTTGGCCATCTGGATCGCGGTGACGCCAATGCCGCTGCTGCCGCCCTGAATCAGGATGCTTTCGCCCAGCTGCAGGCGGCCGCGGTCAAACACATTGCTCCAGACCGTGAAAAACGTCTCGGGCAGGGATGCGGCTTCGATGTCGCTCAGACCCGCCGGCACCGGCAGGCACTGCAGCACCGGCGCGGTGCAGTACTCGGCATAGCCACCACCCGCCACCAGGGCACAGACCCGGTCACCCACGGCCAATCCGGCCTGCGCCATGGCCTGGGCATCGCCCTCGACAATGACGCCCGCCAACTCCAGGCCGGGAATGTCGGAGGCGCCGGGCGGCACCGGGTACAGCCCGGTACGCTGCAAAACGTCGGGCCGGTTGACGCCGCTGGCCGCAACCCGGATCAACACCTCACCGGCACCTGCCACCGGCATCGGCCGCTCACCCAGCTGCAACACCGAGGGCGCACCGAAGGCCGAAATCTCAACTGCTTTCATGGTCATATCAGCCGATTGCCCCTGCCCTGCCTGGACAGAGCGCTATCATTTTCATATCAAGGCAGGTGCTGCTCAAGCGTGGTCGCCATGCTGGGCCGGGCGATCCAGCAGCACCTTCATGGACAGCTTGATGCGGCCCTTTTCGTCGGTCTCCATGACCTTGACCTTGACGATCTGACCTTCGCTCAGGTAGTCGGAGACCTTCTCGACGCGCTCGTGGGCAATCTGGCTGATGTGCAACAAGCCGTCTTTGCCCGGCAGCAGGTTGATCAGCGCACCGAAATCAAGAATCTTGGTGACCGGACCCTCGTAGACCTTGCCGATTTCAACTTCGGCCGTGATCTGCTCGATGCGGCGCTTGGCTTCTTCGGCTTTGGCCGGATCGGCAGAGGCGATGGTGATGGTGCCGTCTTCCTCAATGTTGATCTGGGTGCCGGTTTCTTCGGTCAAGGCCCGAATGACCGAGCCGCCCTTGCCAATCACGTCACGGATCTTGTCCGGGTTGATCTTCATGGTGAACAGCCGTGGCGCGAAGTTGGAGACTTCGGTCTTGGCCGCGCCCATGGCTTCCTGCATCTTGCCCAGGATGTGCATACGGGCTTCCTTGGCCTGAGCCAGCGCCACCTGCATAATTTCGCGGGTGATGCCCTGGATTTTGATGTCCATCTGCAGCGCGGTGATGCCGTTGGTGGTGCCGGCGACCTTGAAGTCCATGTCACCCAGGTGATCTTCGTCACCCAGGATATCGGTCAGCACCGCAAAGCGGTTGCCGTCCTTGATCAGGCCCATGGCTATACCGGCCACATGCGCTGTCATCGGCACGCCCGCGTCCATCAGCGACAGGCAACCGCCGCAGACCGAGGCCATCGACGAGGAACCGTTGGACTCGGTGATCTCACTGACCACCCGCATGGTGTAGGGGAAGTCTTCCTTGCTCGGCAAGCAGGCCACCAGGGCGCGCTTGGCCAGACGGCCGTGGCCGATTTCGCGGCGTTTCGGCGTGCCGACACGGCCGGTTTCGCCGGTGGCGAACGGAGGCATGTTGTAGTGCAACATGAAGCGATCTTCAAAGTCGCCGGACAGCGCGTCGATGCGCTGCGCGTCGCGGTCGGTGCCCAGTGTGGCCACCACCAGCGCCTGGGTTTCACCGCGGGTGAACAGGGCCGAGCCGTGGGTGCGCGGCAGCACGCTGTTGCGGATTTCGATGGCGCGCACGGTGCGGGTG
>JBEGOC010000287.1:0-15364 GCA_041182225.1 Pseudomonadota bacterium
GTCCCCGCCAGTCATTCACACCAAGGAGCCGACCATGAACTTCAATGATTTCTACCAACGTGTTTTTTTGCCCGAGCACACGCACCCCATTAACGTAGCCTTGCACATGATGGGCACATTCGCCGGGCTCGCCCACCTCATTGCCGTGCTCACACTGCCGGTGCTCTGGTGGCCGGCGCTGCTGCTGTTCCCGGTGGTCCACGCTGCGCCTGGCCTGATCGGGCATCGATGGCTGGAGCGCAACGTCGCTATCGGCGATGCGCGCTGGCGGCGCACCGACTTCCCGATTTGGTGGTTCTTTTTAGCCAACCATCGCATGACGGCCGAGCGACTGCTTCTGGGTTTCAAAGCGACCAAGACATGACAAGCCCATAGGTCGCAAGAAGGAGATTGGCGCATGTCGGGCACCTGGCCTTGGATCTCGACAAGCAAAGTTTGTATAAAGTAGCTTTCATGCCCGCGCGCCCCAACCTTGCCGAAAATCAGCGCCAGCAGCTTGCCGAGTTCGGTGAGCGCTTGCGTTTGGCGCGTCTGCGTCAGCGCCTCACCGCCCAACAGGTGGCCGATTTGGCGGGCATCACCCGGGTCACGCTGCACCGCGCAGAGGCGGGTGACGCTGCGGTCCCCTTGGGTACTTACGTCAAGGTCATGGCGGCCATGGCGCTCGACGCCGAAGTCGCCCTGCTTGCACGCGACGACAAGGCCGCGCATTTGGAGCAAGATGCCCAATTGCCAGCGCGACGGGCAGGCACCGGCTTTCCGAGGCGCATCCGGCTCGCCAAGTACCCGCAATTGCGGTCGATTGCCTGGGGCTTGGCTGAGGACGCCGAAGTCGGCCCCACCGAGGCTTTTCAGCTGTACGAGCGTAATTGGCGCCATGTTGAGATAGACGCGATGGAGCCTGCCGAGCAAGCACTGTTGGCCAAGTTGACCGCCACCATTGGCAAGGGGGTGCTGAATGTTTGAGCGCCCCCATCATCAGCGCGTCGAGCAAGCCCTTCGCGCGCTGGCACGGTATACGGTGCGTGCTTAAGGTCGTGGCAGTGCCAATCAAGTTTGAATTTCGCCGCCGCATTGAGGCTATTCGCCCGAATGCCACCTAAGCCCAAACCCAGCAGGCACCCATGAATCACAAACACCCCCTGCTGTTGCGCCACCTCCGGGCCCGGCCCCGCCTTGCGCTGGCCATCGGGGTGGGGTTGCTGGTCTACGCCGCCCTGCCCGGGGCGCCGCATCTGCTGGGCGCCACGCGCTTTTTGCTGAGCTGGAACGCGGCGGTTTTTTTGTACCTGGTGCTGGCGGGTTTCATGATGGCCCGCTCCACGCCGGCGGTGATGCGCCAGCGGGCGGTGCAGCAAGATGAGGGGCGCTACATGGCCTTGCTGCTGGTGGTGGTGAGTGTGGTGGCCAGCCTGCTGGCCATCGTGGCCGAGTTGTCCATGGTGCGCAGCCTGTCGCCGGCGGTGCGGGACGGGCACATCCTGCTGACGGTGGTGACCATCGTGGTGTCCTGGCTGTTCACCCACCTGATGTTTGCGTTGCACTACGCCCATGATTACTACCTGAGCGAGACCCGCAGCCAGCCCTGCGGCCTGGATTTTCCGGGCGAGGGCCAGCCCGACTATGCTGATTTTCTGTACTTTGCCTTGGTGATCGGCACCTCGGCCCAGACGGCGGATGTGACCCTGACCAGCCGCGCCATGCGCCGCACCGGCGTGCTGCATTGCGTGCTGGCTTTCTTTTTCAACACGGCGGTGCTGGCGCTCACCATCAACATCGCGGCAGGGCTACTGCAGGGCTGAGCCGGCGCGGCTTGCGCCACAATGAAGCCCCATGGTCACCCACCTTCCCGAGCACCAGCCACTGGCTGAACGCCTGCGCCCGGCCAGCCTGGGCCAGGTGATCGGCCAGCAGCATCTGCTGGGCGAGGGCATGGCCCTGCGCATCGCCTTTGAGTCGGGTCAGCCGCACAGCTGCATTTTGTGGGGGCCGCCGGGCACCGGCAAGACCACCATGGCGCGCCTGATGGCCCATGCCTTTGACGCCTTGTTCATCACCATCAGCGCGGTGTTGGGCGGCGTCAAGGAGATCCGCGATGCGGTGGAGCAGGCCCAGGTGGCGCGCGGCCAGGGCCGGCGTACCATTGTGTTTGTGGACGAGGTGCACCGCTTCAACAAGAGCCAGCAGGATGCTTTTTTGCCGCATGTGGAGAGCGGCCTGTTCACGTTCATCGGCGCCACCACCGAGAACCCGTCGTTCGAGGTCAATTCGGCCCTGCTGTCGCGTGCGGCGGTGTATGTGCTGCAGCCCCTGTCAGCGCCCGATCTGGCGCAGATCGTGGCGCGGGCGTTGGCGGCCGGCGCGGTGCCGCCGGTGGAGCCGGCCGCGCAGGATGCGCTGGTGGCCTATGCCGACGGCGATGCCCGGCGCCTGCTCAACACCCTGGAGACGCTGGCCGTGGCTGCCACCCAGCAAAAGGTGGCCGGCATCAGCCATGCCTGGCTGCAGCAGGTGCTGGGCGAGCGCATGCGCCGCTACGACAAGGGCGGCGAGCAGTTTTACGACACCATCAGCGCCCTGCACAAATCGGTGCGTGGCTCGGACCCGGACGCGGCCCTGTACTGGCTGGTGCGCATGCTGGATGGTGGCGCCGACCCGCGCTACCTGGCCCGGCGGCTGATTCGCATGGCGAGCGAAGACATTGGCCTGGCCGACCCGCGGGCGCTGCGGCTGGCGCTGGACGCGGCCGAGGTGTACGAGCGCCTGGGCAGCCCAGAGGGCGAGCTGGCCCTGGCCGAATGCGTGGTGTACCTGGCGGTGGCCGCCAAGTCGAACGCGGTGTACAGAGCGTTCAAGGAAGCCCGGGCGCTGATCAAGAAAGAGGGCACCCGGCCGGTGCCCATGCACCTGCGCAATGCCCCCACCCAGCTCATGAAAGACCTGGACTACGGCAAGGGCTACCGCTATGCCCACGACGAAGAGGGTGGCTTCGCTGCCGGTGAAAACTACCTGCCCGAGGGCATGCCCGCGCCGGGCTTCTACCGGCCGGTGGAGCGCGGCCTGGAGATCCGCATCGCCGACAAGTTGCGCCAGCTGCGCAGCCGCAACCATCAGGCCGGCTGATACCGCCTGATTCGGTCTTATTCCGCAGCCTGCTGCGGGTAAACCCCAGCGTCGGTCTCGGTGGGCGCGGGCAGGCCATCGCTACAATCCCGTCCACTTATCGGCCGGTCCCGTCGGGAGTGGCAGGTAACTTGCTACAGGTCTGGTGGAGCTCACAAGGTTGCACCGTTCGTCGGCCCTCGACTGACGCGCAGCACCGGCCACAAATCGGAGAAGTTTTATGGATACCTTGATACAGCAGATCATCAACGGTCTGGTGTTGGGCAGCATGTACGCGCTGGTGGCTTTGGGCTACACCATGGTGTACGGCATCATCAACCTGATCAACTTCGCCCACGGCGAGGTGCTGATGGTGGGCGCCCTGACCAGCTGGACCATCATCGGCCTGATGAAAGAGGGCATGCCTGGCACGCCGGGTTATGTGATCCTGTTCATTGCCCTGATCATCGCCTGCGTGGTCGCGGCGGCACTTAATTTTGTGATTGAGAAAGTGGCCTACCGGCCGCTGCGCAACAGCCCCAAGCTGGCGCCGCTGATCACGGCCATCGGCATGTCGATCCTGCTGCAGACGCTGGCCATGATCATCTGGAAGCCCAACTACAAGCCCTACCCCACGCTGCTGCCCAGCACGCCGTTCAACATCGGCGGCGCGGTGATCACGCCCACCCAGGTGCTGATTCTGGGTATGACGGCCGTCTCGCTGGCCCTGCTGATGTGGGTGGTGAACTCCACCCGGCTGGGCCGGGCGATGCGGGCCACCGCCGAGAACCCGCGGGTGGCGGCACTGATGGGCGTCAAGCCCGATATGGTGATCTCGGCCACCTTCCTGATCGGCGCGGTGCTGGCGGCCATTGCCGGTGTGATGTGGGCGGCCAACTACGGTACGGTGCAGCACACCATGGGCTTTTTGCCGGGGCTCAAGGCCTTCACGGCCGCGGTGTTTGGCGGCATTGGCAACCTGGCCGGCGCCGTGGTGGGGGGCATTCTGCTGGGCTTGATCGAGTCGATTGGTGCCGGCTACATCGGCGTTCTGACCGGCGGCGTGCTGGGCAGCCATTACTCGGACATCTTTGCCTTCATCGTGCTGATCATCGTGCTCACCCTGCGGCCCTCCGGTCTGTTGGGGGAGCGGGTGGCAGACCGGGCCTGAGCGGCGCCCCCACTGATTCCCAAGGACCGACATGAAACTGAATCAACGCAACCTCGTGGCGCTGGCCCTGGCAGCCATCGGCCTGTTGCTGCTGCCCATTTTGTTGCAAGGTTTTGGCAATGCCTGGGTGCGCATTGCCGACATGGCCCTGCTGTACGTGCTGCTGGCGCTGGGCCTCAACATCGTGGTGGGCTATGCCGGCCTGCTCGATCTAGGCTATGTGGCCTTTTTTGCCATCGGTGCCTACATGTACGGCCTGATGGCCTCGCCGCACCTGAGCGACACCTTTGCCGCAGTGGCCGCGATGTTCCCCAACGGGGTGCACACGCCGCTGTGGATCGTGATCCCGCTGGCCGCGGGCCTGGCCGGGATTTTGGGCGTGCTGCTGGGGGCACCCACCCTGCGGCTGCGCGGCGATTACCTGGCCATTGTCACGCTGGGCTTTGGTGAAATCATTCGCGTGTTCCTGAACAACCTCGACCACCCGGTCAACATCACCAATGGGCCAAAAGGCCTGAACCAGATTGATTCACTGAGCTTCTTCGGGCTCAACCTGGGCAAGAAGGTGGAGATCTTTGGCTTTGAGCTGGCCTCGGTGTCGCTCTACTACTACCTGTTTCTGGCGCTGGTGCTGTTCAGCGTGCTGGTGTGCCACCGGCTGGAGCAGTCGCGGGTGGGCCGCGCCTGGATGGCGATCCGTGAGGATGAGGTCGCCGCCAAGGCCATGGGCATCAACACCACCAACATGAAGCTGCTGGCTTTCGGCATGGGTGCCACCTTTGGCGGCGTGTCGGGTGCCATGTTTGCCTCGTTCCAGGGTTTCATTTCGCCCGAGTCATTCAGCCTGATGGAGTCGGTGATGATCGTGGCCATGGTGGTGCTGGGCGGCATCGGCCACCTGCCGGGGGTGATTCTGGGCGCGGTGCTGCTGTCGGCGCTGCCCGAGGTGCTGCGCTACGTGGCCGGGCCGCTGCAGGCCATGACCGGCGGCCGGCTGGATTCGGCCATCCTGCGCCAGTTGCTGATTGCCCTGGCCATGATCAGCGTCATGCTCCTGCGCCCGCGTGGCCTGTGGCCGGCGCCAGACCATGGCAAGTCCCTGCAAAACACCAAGAGCTGACGGGAATTGACCATGACAGACACAGTACTTGAGGTGGCCGGCGTCTCCAAGCGCTTCGGGGGCCTGCAGGCCCTGAGTGAGGTGGGCATCCGCATTCTGCGCGGCCAGGTGTATGGCCTGATTGGGCCCAATGGCGCCGGCAAGACCACGTTTTTCAACGTGCTGACCGGCCTGTACACGCCCGACAGCGGCAGCTTTGCGCTGGCCGGCAAGCCGTACCAACCCACTGCAGTGCACGAAGTGGCCAAAGCCGGCATCGCGCGCACGTTTCAGAACATCCGCCTGTTTGCCGAGATGACCGCGCTGGAAAACGTGATGGTGGGACGCCACATCCGCACCGGCTCGGGCCTGCTAGGGGCGATTTTTCGCACATCCGGTTTCAAGGCCGAGGAGCTGGCGATTGCCGCCCGCGCGCAGGAGCTGCTGGACTACGTGGGCATCGGTCGCTTTGCCGACTACAAGGCACGCACCCTGAGCTACGGCGACCAGCGCCGGCTGGAGATTGCCCGCGCCCTGGCGACCGACCCGCAGCTGATCGCGCTGGACGAACCAGCCGCCGGCATGAACGCCACCGAGAAGGTGATGCTGCGCGAGCTGATCGACAAAATTCGCAATGACAACCGCACCATTTTGCTGATCGAGCACGATGTCAAGCTGGTGATGGGCTTGTGCGACCGCGTCACCGTGCTCGACTACGGCAAGCAGATTGCCGAGGGCACGCCGGCCGAGGTGCAGCGGAACGACAAGGTCATCGAGGCCTATCTCGGCACGAGTTGAACAGTTCAGGACGGCGCGCAGGCTCGGTCCGGCAAGGAATCAGGTATGACAAACATTCTTCTCAAGGTCACCGGGCTCAAGGTGGCTTATGGCGGCATCCAGGCGGTCAAGGGCGTCGATTTTGAAGTGCACGAGGGCGAGCTGGTGTCGCTGATCGGCTCCAACGGCGCCGGCAAGACCACCACCATGAAGGCCATCACCGGCAGCCTGCCGATCAACGATGGCGACATCGAGTACCTGGGCAAGAGCATTCGCGGTCAGGGGCCCTGGGACCTGGTGCGACAGGGCCTGGCGATGGTGCCCGAAGGGCGGGGCGTGTTTGCCCGCATGACCATCACCGAAAACCTGCAGATGGGCGCCTACATCCGCGACGACAAGGCCGGTATGCTGCAAGACATCGACAAGGTGTTCACCATCTTCCCGCGCCTGAAAGAGCGCCGAGACCAACTCGCCGGCACCATGAGCGGCGGCGAACAGCAGATGCTGGCCATGGGCCGCGCGCTGATGAGCCGGCCCAAGGTGCTGCTGCTGGACGAGCCCTCAATGGGCCTGTCGCCGATCATGGTGGACAAGATTTTCGAGGTGGTGCGCGACGTGTATGCGCAGGGCGTGACCGTGCTGCTGGTGGAGCAAAACGCCAGCCGGGCGCTGTCCATCGCCGACCGCGGCTATGTGATGGACTCGGGCGTCATCACCATGACGGGCGACGCCAAGACCATGCTCAAAGACCCCAAGGTGCGCGCCGCCTACCTGGGCGAATAAGCCGGCCCGACCCGCGACGGGCCGGTGCACTCAGATCGTCATGCCGCCGTCCACGGCAAACACCTGGCCGCTGGCAAACACCGATTCATCGCTGGCCAGGTACACCACAATCGGTGCGATTTCGGGCGCCTGGGCCAACCGGCCCATAGGCTGCCGGGCCACAAAATCCTTGCGTGCCTGCACCGGGTCGGGGTAGCTGTTGATTCGGTCTTGCAGCGAGGGCGTGTCCACGGTACCGGGTGCAATGGCATTGCAGCGGATGCCCCTGCCCACAAAATCAGCCGCTACCGATTTCGTCAGCCCGACCACGGCTGCCTTGCTGCTGCCATAGATGAAGCGGTTGGGCAGGCCCTTGAGGCTGCTGCAGACGCTGGCCATGTTGATGATGCTGCCGCCACCGGCGGCCAGCATCCCCGGCAGCACGGCCTGAATCATCCAGTACTGGGCGCGTACATTGAGGTTGAAGGCAAAGTCCCACTCGTCGTCAGTGGCTTGCAGAATGCTGCCGTTGTGCACGAAGCCGGCGCAATTGAACAGCACATCCAGTGGTGGCAGCGTGGCCACCAGGGTCTGGATCGCGGCCTTGTCCAGCACGTTCAGCACGGCGGTGCGCACATTGGCCACCCCCTCAAACGCCGTCAGCAGTTGTGGGTTGAGGTCGGTGGCGATCACCTGGGCGCCTTCGGCCGCCATGGCCAGCACGCTGGCCCGCCCGATACCCTGGCCGGCGGCGGTGACGAGGGCGGTTTTGCCTTGTAGTCTCATGGGGTTTTCCTTGTGAGTGATTGGTCGTAGATTTGCCGGCCGGCAATGGCCTGCCAGTCCCAGTCGATGCCCAGACCGGGTGTGTCGGGTGGGTAAGCGTAGCCGCCATCCACGCGGATGCGGCTGGTGGTGATGTCATCGAGCTGGGGGATGTACTCGACCCACGCCGCGTTGGGTACGGCCGCGCACAGGCTCACATGCAACTCCATCAGGAAGTGGGGACACACCGGCACATCAAAGCCCTCGGCCAGATGGGCCACCTTGATCCAGGGTGTGATGCCGCCAATGCGGGCCACATCCGGCTGGACGATGCTGCAGGCGCCTTGCTCCAGGTACTCGCGGAACTGGGCCAGGTGGTACATCGACTCGCCCACCGCCACTGGAATGGCCGTGTGCTCACGCAGGTGGCGGTGCCCGGCCACGTCTTCGGCCGGCAGCGGCTCTTCGAGCCAGGCCAGGTCAAACGGGGCAAAGGCGGCGGCGCGGCGTACGACCTCGGGTCGGTTGAAGCCCTGGTTGGCGTCGGTCATCAGCTCAAAACCGGGGCCGACCGCCTCGCGCACTGCGGCCAGCCGGGCCACGTCTTCACTGACATGCGGCCGGCCGATCTTGATCTTGGCGCCTTTGAAGCCCTGCGCCTGGGCCTCCAGCGTTTGCGCCACCAGTTCGTCAGCCCCCAGGTGCAGCCAGCCGCCCTCGGTGGTGTAGACCGGCACCCGGCTCTGGGCGCCACCCAGCAGCTGCCACAGCGGCAACTGCTGGCTGCGCGCGCGCCAGTCCCACAGCGCAGTGTCCACACAGGCCAGCGCCAGACTGGTGATGGCGCCCACGGCGGTGGCGTGGGTGTGGAAGAACAGGTCTTTCCAGATGGCCTCGATGTGCAGCGGGTTGCGCCCGAGCAGACGCGGCGCCAGGTGGTCGTGCAGCAGTGCCAGCACCGAGGAGCCGCCGGTACCGATGGTGTAGGCGTAGCCGGTGGCCTCGATGCCGTCGCTGCAGTGCAGCGTGAGCAGGATGGTCTCCTGCGTCACGAAGGATTGGATGGCGTCGGTGCGCACCACCTTGGGCGGCAGATTGACTTGGCGCAGGCGGATGGTGTCGATGGTGATGTCAGGGCGCATGGCAGGGTTTCACCGGATGGCAGGGAGTCGATTCCATGCCATCATAAATTGGTCTGACCACCTGTCTCATCCGCGTTAACCCTGTTACCCGTCTGTCATGCCGCTGCAAGCCGTCGAACCGCAACGCCTGTACCGCCAGATCGCGGAGCAGTTGCGCGTGCGCATGGGGCAGGCCGAATTTGCCGTCGGTACGCGGCTGCCGGCCGAGCGCGACCTGGCCAAGCAGCTGGGCGTGAGCCGGCCCACGGTGCGGGAAGCCCTGATTGCGCTCGAGGTAGAGGGCTGGGTCGAGGTGCGCTCGGGCTCTGGCGTTTATGTGCGCGAGCGCGCCGCCAGCCCCAAGGTGACGGCCGAGCCCTTGCCGCCCGAGTGGGGCCCGCTGGAAATGATCCGGGCACGCCGCGTGGTGGAAGGAGAGACCGCGGCACTGGCGGCGATCCAGGCCAAGCGGCGGGACATCACAGCGATGCGCGAGGCCATTGACAGCATGACGCAAGAGGCTGACCGCGGCATCGCCCCGCTGGCTGGCGACCGGGCCTTTCATACTGCCATCGTGCAGGCCTGCGGCAATGGCGTGCTGGTGGAAACCGTGCAGACTTTTTGGGATTCGCGCCATGGCCCGGTGTTTGAACGTCTGGGCGGCCATTTTGAGACCGTGCCGTCCTGGCGCGCCGCGATCCAGGAGCACGAGGCGGTGCTGGCAGCCATCCGCAGCCGAGACCCGGCCGCAGCCCGCGCTGCCATGCACGCCCACATGGACAAATCTCACGCCCGATTCAGTGCGAGCTGGCGCCGCACCAAGAAGTAAGTGTCACGAGCCCAGCTGTTTTTTTGCAACCCAACCAACTCAAGGAGCCCCACCATGACCAAACGTTTCGCACTCAAGACCCTCGCCGTTGGCGCCGCACTGGCACTGACCCTGGGCGCCGCCAGCCTGGCACAGGCCCAGACCAAGCTCAAGTGGGCCCACGTCTACGAGACTTCCGAGGCCTACCACACCCAGTCGTTGTGGGCGGCAGAAGAGATCAAGAAGCGCAGCAACGGCAAGTTTGACATCCAGGTGTTCCCTGCGTCCACCCTGGGCAAGGAAACCGACATCAACCAGGGCCTGCAGCTCGGCACAGTGGACATGATCATCAGCGGGCCGTCGTTTGCGGCGCGCAGCTACCCGCGCTTCGGCATCGCCTATTACCCCTTCATCTTCCGTGATGGTGACCACCTGCTGGCCTACGCCAGGAGCGCCGTGTTCAAGGAGATGGTCGATGAATTCCGGGCCAAGACCGGCATCCAGGTCACGGCCTACACCTACTACGGCGCGCGCCACACCACAGCGCAAAAGGCCTTCACCAATTGCGACGGCATGAAGGGCATCAAGATCCGCGTGCCCGATGTACCGGCCTACACCGCCACGCCCAAAGCCTGCGGCGCCAATCCTACCCCCATCGCCTTTGCCGAGGTCTATCTGGCCTTGCAGAACGGCACGGTCGAAGCACAGGAGAACCCGCTGACCACCATCGAGGCCAAGAAGTTCTACGAGGTGCAAAAGGCCATCATGCTGACCGGCCACATCGTCGACGGTCTGACCACCCAGATCGCGCCGCACGTCTGGAACAAGCTCACCGACGCCGAGAAAACCATGTTCACCGACGTCACCCGCGAGGCGGCAGCCCGTGCCACCGCCGATATCAAAAAGCGGGAGGGCGAGTTGGTTGAGGAGTTCCGCAAGAAAGGCCTTCAGGTGGTGAATGTGGACCGCAAGAGCTTCCAGGATGCGGTGCTGAAAAACTCGCCGCTGGAATCCATGGGCTTTACCCGGGCCGACTTTGACAAGATCCAGGCCGCGCGCTGATGGACATTGACGCCGGCCCCAAGGTGATGGGGGATGACGGGCAGTTCCACGCGGCCGACGAGGCGGTGGACCTGTCCGGCACCCCGGTCGAGGCCTGGCTGGCCCTGGCGCTGTTCTGGGCGCTGGGGCTGACCGTTTTTTACCAGTTCTTCACGCGCTATGTGTTGAATAACTCGGCCTCCTGGACCGAGGAGATCGCGCGGTACCTGCTGATTGGCACGGTGTTTGTCGGCGCCACCATCGGCGTGGCCAAGAACAACCACATCCAGGTCGATTTCTTCTACCGGTTCATGCCCCGGCCGCTGTCACGCGCCATGGGCCTTCTGGTGGACGTGATGCGAATTGTCTTTTTTGGCCTGGCGGTGGTCATGAGCTGGCAGATGATGCAAAAGCTTGGCAGCTACAAGATGACGGTGATCGATCTGCCCATGAACATCGTGTACTCGGTGGTCATGCTCGGCTTTGCCGCCATGTTGGTGCGCTCGTTCTGGGTGCTGCGGGTGCACTGGCGGCGGGGTTACTGTGTGCTGGAGCGGCCCGAGAGCACGATGGACGACCGTTAGAGGAACACCATGCTCAAAATCATTTTTCTCATCCTGATGTCGGGTGGCATTCCGGTGGCGATTGCCATGGCCGGCGCCTCGATGATCTACCTGTTCTGGCAGGACACCACACCGCCGTTTGTGGTGATCCACCGCATGGTCAGCGGCATTGACAGCTTTCCGCTGCTGGCCGTGCCGTTTTTCATCCTGGCCGGCAACCTGATGAACAATGCCGGCATCACCAACCGCATTTACAACTACGCGCTGGCGCTGGTCGGTTGGCTCAAGGGTGGCCTCGGCCACGTCAACGTGGTCGGCTCGGTGATCTTTGCCGGCATGAGCGGTACCGCCATCGCCGATGCCGCCGGGCTGGGCACCATTGAGATCAAGGCCATGAAAGACCATGGCTACGACACCGAGTTTGCGGTGGGGGTGACCGCGGCCTCGGCCACGCTCGGCCCCATCATCCCGCCGAGCCTGCCCTTTGTGATCTACGGCATGATGGCCAATGTGAGCGTGGGCGCGCTGTTTTTGGCGGGCATCCTGCCGGGCTTGATGATGGCGCTGCTGATGATGCTCACAGTAGCCTACTTCGCCCACAAGAACGGTTGGGGCGCCGACATCAAGTTCGAGTGGCCGCGGGTCATCAAGGCGCTGGCTGAAACGGCGGTGGTGGTGGCCTGGCCGCTGGCGCTCTGGGCGCTGATCACCAAGCTCGGGTTTCCGCCCCAGCTCACGGTATTTGTGGGCCTGATCGTGCTGTTTGCCGCCGACCGTTTTTTCAACTTTCAGGCAGTGCTGCCCATCATGACGCCGGTGCTGTTGATCGGCGGCATGACCACCGGCCTGTTCACGCCGACCGAGGGCGCGATTGCCGCCTGCGTCTGGGCCATGGTGCTCGGCCTGGGCTGGTACAAGACCCTGTCCTGGAAGATGTTCGTCAAGGTCTGTCTGGACACGGTGGAGACCACCGCCACGGTGCTGTTCATTGTGGCCGCCGCCAGCATCTTTGGCTGGATGCTCACCGCCACCGGCGTTACCACGGCGATTGCCGGCTGGGTGCTGGCCTTCACCAAGGAGCCCTGGGTATTCCTGCTGATTGCCAACCTGCTGATGCTGTTTGTCGGCTGCTTCCTGGAGCCCACGGCCGCCATCACCATCTTGGTGCCTATCCTGGTGCCCATCTGCCAGACGCTGGGCATTGACCTGGTGCACTTTGGCCTGGTGATGGTGCTCAACCTCATGATCGGTCTGTTGCACCCGCCCATGGGCATGGTGCTGTTTGTGCTGGCGCGGGTGGCCAAGCTGTCGGTGGAGCGCACCACCATGGCGATCCTGCCCTGGCTGGTGCCCTTGCTGGGCTCGCTGGTGGTGATCACCTACTTCCCGAAGCTGGTGCTGTGGCTGCCCCGGCAGTTTTACTGACCCCTAACCCCTCGCCGCTATGAACCCGTTTATTCGCCTGCATCCATCGGATGATGTGCTGATCGCCCGCAGCCAGCTGGTGGGCGGCACCACGGTGGAGGGGGTGACCGCACGCGGCCTGATCCCGGCCGGCCACAAGATTGCCACCCACGCCATCGCCATCGGGGAGCCGGTGCGGCGCTACAACCAGATCATCGGTTTTGCCAGCAGACCGATTGCCGCCGGCGAGCATGTGCACACGCACAACCTGTGGATGGGCGAGGGCAAGGGTAGTTTTGCCCGCGATTACGCGATTGGCGCCGACCTCAAGCCCGCGCCCGCGCCGCTACAGGCCAGCTTCATGGGCTACCGGCGCAGCGACGGCCGGGTGGCGACGCGCAACTACATCGGCGTGTTGTCCTCGGTCAATTGCTCGGCCACGGCGGCGCGCGCCATTGCCGACCATTTCTCCCGGCAGAACCACCCCGAGGCACTTGCCGATTTTCCCAACGTGGACGGGGTGGTGGCGCTCACCCATGGCTCGGGTTGCGGCATGGACAGCGAGGGCCTGGGCCTGAAGGTGCTGCAGCGCACCCTGGCCGGCTATGCCACGCATGCCAACTTCTGCGCCGTGCTGGTGGTGGGCCTGGGCTGCGAGTCCAACCAGATCAATGCCTGGCTGGCCCGCAGCAGCCTGCGCGAGGGCGACACGCTGCGGGTGTTCAACATCCAGGACAGCGGCGGCACGCGCAAGACGGTGGACAAGGGCGTGGCCCTGATCCGCGACATGCTGCCGGCGGCCAACCAGGCACAGCGCGAGCCCTGCAGCGCGGCGCACATCAGCATCGGCCTGCAGTGCGGCGGCTCGGACGGTTACAGCGGCATCAGCGCCAACCCGGCGCTGGGCGTGGCGGTGGACCTGCTGGTGGCGCACGGCGGCACCGCCATCCTGTCTGAAACCCCCGAGATCTACGGCGCCGAGCACCTGCTGACCCGGCGCGCCGTGTCGCCCGAGGTGGCGCACAAACTCATCGAGCGCATCAAGTGGTGGGAGAACTACACCGCCATCAACAACGGCGAGATGAACAACAACCCCTCGCCCGGCAACAAGGCCGGCGGCCTGACCACCATTCTGGAAAAATCGCTGGGCGCCGTCGCCAAGGGCGGCACCAGCAACCTGCAGGCGGTGTATGAGTATGCTGAAGCAGTGCTGGCCAAGGGCTTTGTCTACATGGACACGCCGGGCTACGACCCGGTCAGCGCCACTGGCCAGGTCGCGGGCGGCGCCAACCTGATCTGTTTCACCACCGGGCGCGGCTCGGCCTACGGCTGCGCCCCGGCGCCCTCGCTCAAGCTCGCCACCAACACGCGGCTGTGGCAGCGCCAGGAAGACGACATGGACATCAACTGCGGCGATATCGTCGACGGCAGCGTGTCGATTGCCGAGAAGGGCCAGCAGATTTTTGAGCTGGTGCTGGCCACGGCTTCCGGCACCTTGAGCAAGAGCGAGCGCCATGGCTACGGCCAGAATGAATTTGTGCCCTGGCAACTCGGCGCCGTGATGTAAAAAATATGCCAAAAACACTCGCAGCCCTTGCGCTGCAACAGTCTGTAGCTACGGTTTTAGTAGCGGCAGGCAGTTCTGCCACTGAGGCCGACACGGTGGCCGCCAACCTGGTCATGGCCAACCTCAGCGGGCATGACTCGCACGGCATAGGCATGCTGCCGCGCTACGTCGATGCTGTGCTGGAGGGGGGGCTCAAGCCCAATGCGGCGGTCCGCGTCACCGCCGACCTGGGGACCCTGCTGGCGCTGGATGGGCAGCGCGGCTACGGGCAGGTGGTGGGCGAGCAGGCCATGCAGATGGCGATCAAGCGCGCGCAGGCGCATGGCAGCTGCATCATGTCGCTGGCCCAGGCGCACCACCTGGGCCGCATCGGGCATTTTGCCGAGATGGCGGTGGCGCAGGGCCTGGTGTCGCTGCATTTTGTCAATGTGCTGTCGCGCCCGGTGGTGGCGCCCTGGGGCGGTGCCGATGGCCGCTTTGGCACCAACCCCTGCTGCATCGGAATCCCCCTGGCCGGCCGGCCGGATCGCGCGGGCAGCGCCGAGTCTGCTGCCCATTTCATCCTGGACTTTGCCACCAGCCGGGTGGCACAGGGCAAGATGCGGGTGGCCTACAACCAGGGCCAGCAGGTGGCCCCGGGTACCCTGATTGACGAGCACGGCCAGCCCACCACCAACCCGGGTGTGGTGGTGGTGCCCCAATCCAACGGCCTCCTGGGCGCGCTGCTGACCTTTGGTGAACACAAGGGTTTTGGCCTGGCAGCAGCCTGCGAGCTGCTGGGTGGCGCGCTCAGTGGCAGCGGCACCTGGCATGACGCCCAAGCCACGCCAGTGCGCGCCGTGGTGAACGGCATGCTCAGCATCCTGATCGACCCGGCCCGCCTGGGCACCCAGGACAGTTTTGAGCAGGAGGCGCTGGCCTTCGTCAACTGGGTCCAGGTCTCACCGCCTGGGCCAGACGGCGAGGGCGTGCAAAGCGCCGGTGACCCGGAACGCGCGGCGCGGGCGCAGCGCCAGCGCGACGGCATTGTGGTGGACGACCAGACCTGGCAAGAGATTCTGGACGCCGGGCGCAAGGTGGGTGTAGCGCTGCCATGCTGAGTGGCGCCCATTTGCCAGGGCTGGCGGCCCGTGGCGTAGCGGTGTCGAGCTACCCGCGCGACGGTGCCCCCGGTGTGGTGCACC
>JBEGOC010000288.1:0-5111 GCA_041182225.1 Pseudomonadota bacterium
CAGCAGGTGCAACTGGGTGCCGCCCTGCCCGGCCGCCTGCGCCAGCTGCTCGGCCAGGCCCGCCTCGGCCAGCGCGCCAACCGACAGCAGGGCGCACTCGGTGCCCCGCGCCAGCGCTGGCAGCACGTGCTCGGCCAGCGCGCCGTGGCCGGCGCATTCCAGCACCAGCCGTGCATCAAGTGGCACCGTGGCCACGGCCTGGGGTGCCACGCTGCTGGCCGCGGCGCCAGCCGGGCCATGCGCTGCCTCGAGCTGTGCCTGCACCTGCGCCAGCCGCTCAGCCCGCACCACGACATGGCTGATGCGCAGCGGCGGCGGGTTCGGCAGCCGCTGCAGATGTTGCAGAATGGCCTGGCCGATGGCCCCAAACCCGATCAGCACCACGTCTTGCATGTTCAGTCCTTGCGCAAGATGGGGCCGGCGAATTTGACGGCAAACGGGCCCCAGGCCCGCATGTCCACTTCCACCACCACCGGGCCGTCCAGCGCAAAGGCCTTCGCCAACACCTCGGCACAGTGCTCGGGCCCGGCCAGCCGCAGGTGCGGCACCTGCAGGCTCGCGCACAGCTGGGCAAAGTCGGGCGTGTGCAGGTCCACATAACAGTGGCGGCTGCCGTACAGGTCGTCCTGGATGTTCTTGATCACGCCGTAGCCGCCGTCGTTCATCAGCAGCAGCACCAGCGCGGCGCGCTCCTGCGCGGCGCAGGCCAGCTCGCCCACGTTGAGCATGAAGCCGCCATCACCCACCAGTGCCACCGTCTTGCGACCCAGCCCATGCTGCCTGTCTGCCACTGCAGCGCCAATGGCCATGGACAGGCCTTGGCCAATGCCACCGCCCAGCGCGTGCACACCGGCACGCGGGTGGTCCAGCAGCGGAGCGCGGTTGCCCCACATGCTGTTGGACAGGGTGATGTCCCGCACCCACCACAACCCCGACCCGCTCTGCACGGTCTTGGCGGCCTGCGCCGCCAGCGCGTCCTGCAGCGCCCGATAGGGGCCCAGTGTGCCGTTGACCTGGGCCACCGCCTGCTGCCGGGCACGCTGCACATCCGTCACCCATGCCGGGTCCACCGCCATGCGCCCTTCCAGCCGGTCGGCCAGGGCGTGCAGCGTGACCAGGGCGTCACCCTGCACAAAATAATCGCTGCGGTAGCCCCGGTTGTGCGCCAGGGCGTTGGCGTCAATGCGGTACAGCGCCGCCGGCAGCCTGAGCTGGTAGCGCAGGGTCTCGTTGCTGCGCAGGCGCGAGCCCACCACCACCATGGCGTCACAACTCTGGTAAAGCGCCTCAGCCGGTTTTTGCAAGTTGTATGCACCCAGGCTGGCCGGGTGGTCTTCACGCAAAATGCCCCGGCCCTGCACCGAGGTCACCACGCCCCAGCCCATAGCCACCAGGCGCGCCACGGCGGCGCCGGCGCCGCGCGCGCCACCGCCCAGCCACAACAGGGGACGGCGTTTGTCGAGCAGGCGCTCGGCCAGGGCGTCCACCTCGGCAGCGGCCGGCTGCAGCGGCGCCGGCCACGACGGGGCAAGGTCGGCAGGCAAGGGCAGCAGGCGCGCCTGCACATCGATCGGGATCTCGATGCTGACCGGCCCGCAGGGCGGGGTAAAGGCCAGGCGCACCGCCTCGCGCAGCGTGGCCAGCGCGGTGTCGGCATTGCGGATGCGAAAGGCGCCCTTGCCCACCGCCTGCAACATGGCCAGCTGGGCCGGCGCCTCATGGATAAAACCCAGGTCACGGTCGATGAAGTCGGATTCAATCTGCCCGGTCAGGTGCAGCAGCGGGGTGCCCGCGGTGAGCGCCTCGACCAGCGCCCCGGCGGCATTGCCGGCGCCGGTGCCAGTGCTGGTCACGCACACGCCCAGCGTGCCGCTGATGCGGGCCGCGGCGTCGGCCATGTTGCAGGCACCGGCCTCGCCGCGCGCCGACACAAAGTGAATGCGACCGCGCCGGTGCAGGGCGTCCAGCACCGGCATGTTGTGGATGGAGATCACGCCAAAGGCAGTGCGCACCCCGCACTGCTCCAGAAAACGGGAGACCAGTTCGCCCACGGAGACCATGGGGGCGGAAGTGTGAAAGTCAGAGGAGGTCATGCGGTCTGGGGTTCTGCCAGGGTGGGCCGCTTGCCACGCGTGGGCAGGTGGCTGAGGCGTCGGGTCAGCTGGGCGGCGGCGGCGCGCACCAGCGGTAGCAGTAGTGCCACCTGGGCCTCACTGAGTTGTTGCGCTGGTACCGTGATGCTGACAGCGGCCACCACCTCGGTTTGGTCGTTGAACACCGGCGCGGCCAACGTGGAGATGCCGGTCTCAAAACCGCCCTGGCTGATACCGTAGCCGGCAGCGCGGTCGGTATCGATCAGCGCCTTGAGCGCAGCCACGGTGGCAGGGGTCTTCGGGGTGTAGGTGGGGAGCGCAGCGTCGGGGTACAGGTCGCCCAAATCTGCCAGGCTCAGGCCGGCCAACAGCAGGCGGCCCAGCACCGTGGCATGGGCCGGCAGCCGGGCGCCGACCTGGATGGATTGAAACATGGCGCTGCGCCCGGCAGCCTTGGCCACAAACACGACTTCGCGCCCGTCGCGCACCACCAGGTGCGCCGAGTAACCCGACTGGTCCCGCAGCGCTTCGATCACCGGGCGGCCGTGTTCGGTCAGCTCCATCGATGCGAGGTACTCAAAACCCAAACGCAACACGCCCAGGCCAAGCCGGTAGTGGCTGCTGTCACCCACCCGCTCCACAAAGCCGGCCTGTTCCAGCGTGTGCAACATGCGAAACACCGAGGCCCGTGGCACACCAAGCTGACGAGCCAGGTCTGCGCCGCTCAGTGTGGGCGACTGCCGGCTGAAGCAGCCAAGCAGTTCCAAGCCGCGCAGCAGCGCCGGCACGGTGTAACGATCGTCGGAAGCACTGGTCATGGGCATGTGGCCCCCACGCTCGTCACGGCGTGTACGTCGCTGCCCCCCGAGGGGACCTTCGCAGCTTGGGGCGGCCCGGCGCTGCTCATACCGCCCATGTCCGACAGATCCAGCAAGGCATTGACAGCGGTGCCGGCCTGCAAGGGGCAGGCGTGGCCGACCGGGCCCAAATCGGTCCAGGCCACGCCGGCGGCTGCAGCCACCTGCTGGCAACCCGCCGGTGGCGTGATGCGGTCGGCGCTACCGCTGGCCACTTGCACCGGACAGCGCAGCAGCATCAGGTCCGTCAGCAGGTCACCACCGGCCAGCATGCGGGCCGCGTGGGTGTAACCCTGGGGCTGGATCTGCGCCATCACGGTTTGCACGGCAGTGAGTAATTCGGCGGGGGCATCGGGCGTGAGCATGGCCGCACTGCGTTGCTGCGCCATACCGGCCGGGCCAAGGGTAGCCAAGGCAGCCAGTCGATCGGCCAGCAGCCGTTCGCGCTGGAGCCGGCGCCAGCAGCACCAGTGCGGCCACCCGCTGCGGCTGAAGCAAGGCAGCACGCGCTGCCATCAGCGCGCCCAAGGAATGGCCAACCAGCGTCAAGGACTGCGTCAGCCCGAGCGCGTCCAGCCAGGCCCAGAGCCGCTCGGCGTAGTGCGTGGCCGTGGGCCAGGCAGAGTCAGGCAGGCTCAGGCCGTCACTGTCGCCATAGCCCGGCGCTTCCCAGGCCAGCAGGCCCGGCCGGTCGGACCTGACCGCCGCCAACTGCGCGGCCCAACTGGCCGAGCCCGAGCCGATGCCGTGCAACAGCACCAGTCGCGTGCTCGCCAGCGTCCCGGCTTGCCGGTAGCCGATGGTGCCCAGCGACGTGGCGATGCGCTGGGCAGCGGGCGGCAACCCACCTGTCATCCCCGGCCACGCCCGGGGATCCATGGCAGCCTGGATTCCCGCTTTCGCGGGATTGACGGTCCGGACCTGTGTTCCTCCGTGCACGGGAATGGTGGTGTTGGCCTGGGAATGCATGCCGGTTTCAGCGCCCGAGCTCGCGCTTGATGCGGGCCAGCTCACTGCCGGGCGGGTAGGTGGGGGTGATGGGTTTTGGCGTGCCGAGCATCACGCACATGAGTGCGTCTTCGTCGCCGATGTTGGTTTCTTCGCGGTAGACGCCGGGCGGCACCGAGATCAGGTCTCGCTCGTTGAGCAGGGCCTCCCAGCGCTGACCGTCTTTTTCGCAGACGATCTTCATGCGCCCGCGCATCACAAAAAATACCTCTTCCACGTCGTAGTGGATGTGCGAGGGGCCGATATGTCCGGCCGGGATCACCATGGTGGAGAAGGTGAAGTGGGCCGAGGGCACGGTGTTGCTGTCGCTGGCCACACCGGTGCCGCCGGTACCGACGTAGCGCATCTGGGCGCGGCGGTAGCGCGGGTCAAAATCGGCCTGGAACTTGAGCGCGTCCCAGTCGTAACGGCGGCTGGCGAAGCGGGCCACCCGGCTCTCCAGCCAGGCGGCAAAGTCCTGGCCCGCGGGCTGCAGCATGCTGCGCTGTATATCGGCCTCGGGCGGGATGGTGGCATCCATCAGGCCGCGCTCATTGAAGACGGGTTGGTTGGCGGCAGGGGTGCTGAGGTTCATGGTTCTGGGTCTCGGTTTCGGGGTTCAGGACATGACGAAGCCGCCGTTGACCGGCAGCACCTGGCCGGTGATGTAACCACTGCCATTTGACAGCAAAAACAGGACGGCCGGGGTGATGTCGTCGGCCTGCTGCGCACGCTCGATGGCGCGGCCGTTGCGGTAATGCTCATGCCGCGCCTGCGGCACGTACTCGGTAGATTCGCCCAGAGTCAGGCCCGGGGCCACAGCATTGACGGTGATGCCCTGGGGCCCGAGCTCGCGCGCCATGCTGCGGGTCATGGCCATCACCGCGCCCTTGCTGGCCACATAGGCCATCAGGCGTGGCGCGCCCCACAGCGCGGTATCCGAGGCGATGTTGACGACCCGCCCGCTGCCGCTGGCGGCCAAGTGCCGCTGCGCCGCCACAGTGGTCAGCCAGGTGCCGCGCACATTGACCGCCATCACCTGGTCCCATGTGGGCACACTGAGGTCGGCCATGTCTTTGCCGCCGCTGTTGGTGATGGCGCCGTTATTGACCAGGCCGTCCAGGCCACCCAGCCAGTGGGCTGCGGCGTCCACCCCGGCGGCGATGGCGGCAGG
>JBEGOC010000289.1:0-10951 GCA_041182225.1 Pseudomonadota bacterium
AGGCCACTTCGTGCCCGTCCGGCCCGCCCAGCGGCAGCAGCGCCAGGATGCTGTCTTGGGCGAACCACTGGCGTGCCGTCTGTTGGTGGGGTAACGTGCATTGCAAGCGGGCCGCAATCGCTTGCTGGTCGTATGGGGTGCTGTTGACCTCCACCCCCAGTTCACTTCGCGTGCTGCTGGCCCGCCCTTCGCAAATCACGGTCAGGCTGGCGGGCTGGGGCGCTGCCAGCCGCTCGATGCGCGGCTGAAAGTGCACCGCCTGGCCCAACTGTTGCTCGAGCACCGGCACGTCGACGATCCAGGTCAGACCTGGCACCTGCAGCGCGCCGGCCGCAAAATGGAGGGCGCCGCCGGCATCGCCCTTGACCTGCATCGCCAGAACCTCGGTGGCGTGCAAGGCATCGGGCCAGCAGCGCAGCGCGGTCAGTAACTGGCGCGACCGGGCATTGAGCGCGTAGGCCCGCACATCAGGGTCGGCGCCGCTGGCTTGCGCAGTGGGTGCCACCAGGCCCACCCGCAGGCCGTCACGCGCCAGCAGCAGGGCCAGCGCGTGGCCCACAACGCCACCGCCGCGCACACAAATATCCAAGGCTTGACTCATGCAGACCATTGTAGAAGGCAGGGCAAAATCGTGGGTCTGCCATGACCCCCGGAGCCTTTCCCATGAATCCAGTGACCACTGCCCCAGGCACCCTGAGTGCCCGCATCGAGCAACTGCTGGTCTACCCGGTCAAATCCTGCGCTGGTGTGGCGCTGCCCGAAGCCTTGCTGACCGAGACCGGGCTGGACCTGGACCGTGCCTGGATGGTGGTGGATGACCAGGGCGAGTTTGTCAGCCAGCGCGAGGCGCCCCGGCTGGCGCTGGTGCAGCCGCAGCTCAAAGCCGACCATCTGGTGCTGCGGGCCCCCGGCATGCTGGCGCTGCACATCGCCATCGACCGGGTCGAGCAGCCACTCACGGTGCGGGTTTGGGACGACCAGGTGTCGGCCTACGACCTGGGTGCGCTGGCGGGCCAGTGGATCACCGATTTTTTGGCCCAGCCGCAGGCGGGTGCGGCCCGGCCGTCAGTCGGGGCCTGCCGATTGGTGCGTTTTGACCCGATGCACCGGCGCCTGTCCAGCCTGAAGTGGACCGGCGGCCTGGAGGCCCCCAACCAGTTCAGTGACGGTTACCCGCTGCTGGTGCTCAGCCAGGCCTCGCTCGACGGGCTGAACCAGCGGCTGCTGGCGGCCGGCCAGGCACCGGTGGCCATGGCGCGCTTTCGGCCCAACATCGTGTTGTCGGGCCTGCAGGCCCATGACGAAGACCGGTTGGCCTGGTTACACCTGGCTACCGACCACGGGCCGGTCCGCCTGAAACTGGTCAAACCCTGCCCACGCTGCCCCATCCCCAACATCGACCCGGCCACCGCCCTGAGCCACCCGGCAGTAGGCGATGCGCTGCAGGCCTACCGCCAGGACGCGCGGGTGGGCGGTGCGGTCACCTTTGGCATGAACGCGATCGTGTGCGAGGGCGATGGCGTCGCGCTCAGTGTGGGTCAAACCCTGCAGGGTGAACTGGACTTTGGCTAGGGCCAGCGGCCGGACGGCCGCAAAACCGGCTTCGCATACACTCCAACGCTTGCTTTTCAGAGGTATTCCATGAGTTTGAAGTGTGGCATCGTCGGCCTGCCCAACGTCGGTAAATCGACTCTGTTCAACGCCCTGACCAAGGCCGGCATTGCCGCCGAGAACTACCCGTTTTGCACCATCGAGCCCAATGTGGGCATTGTCGAGGTGCCCGACCCGCGCCTGCAGCAGCTGGCCGCTATCGTCCGCCCCGAGCGCATCGTGCCGGCAATCGTGGAGTTTGTCGACATTGCCGGCCTGGTGGCCGGCGCCAGCACCGGCGAGGGCCTGGGCAACAAGTTTTTGGCCCACATCCGCGAGACCGATGCCATCATCAACGTGGTGCGCTGTTTTGAAGACGACAACGTGATCCACGTGGCCGGCAAGGTGGACCCGATCTCTGACATCGAGGTGATCCAGACCGAGCTCTGCCTGGCCGACCTGTCGGCGGTGGAGAAGGCGCTGCACCGCGTCACCAAGACCGCCCGCTCGGGCGACAAGGAGTCGATCAAGCTGGTGGCCATCCTGGAGAAATGCCAAGCCGCCCTGAACGAGGCCAAGCCGGTCCGCACGCTGGATTTCAGCAAGGAAGAGCTGCCCCTGCTCAAGCAGTTCTTTTTGATCACCGCCAAACCCGCGATGTTTGTGGCCAATGTGGCTGAAGACGGCTTTGCCAACAACCCGCTGCTGGACCGCCTGAAAGCTTTTGCCGCTGCCCAGAATGCGCCGGTGGTGGCGATCTGCGCCAAGCTGGAAGCCGACATGAGCGAGATGAGCGACGAAGACCGCCAGATGTTCCTGGAAGAGCTGGGCCAGAGCGAGCCCGGCCTGAACCGGCTGATCCGTGCCGCCTTTGGCCTGCTGGGCCTGCAAACCTACTTCACCGCCGGCGTGAAAGAGGTGCGCGCCTGGACCATCCGTGTCGGTGATACCGGACCGCAGGCCGCTGGCGTGATCCACACCGATTTCGAAAAGGGCTACATCCGGGCCCAGACCATCGCCTTTGACGACTTCATCAGCTTCAAGGGCGAGCAGGGCGCCAAAGACGCCGGCAAGATGCGGGCCGAGGGCAAGGACTATGTCGTCAAAGACGGCGACGTGATGAATTTCCTGTTCAGCTCCTGAGCCCGCAGGCCGCTACCGGCCCCTTCGCCCTGGCGCTGCCATGAACCCACTGCAAACCGAACTCAATCGCTTGTACCTGGCCCCCGAGGGCCAGGTGCGCGCCCTGGTGCTGGCGCTGGCCCGGCCGGCCGACTGGAGTCTGCTCGCGCCGCTGTGGCGCGGCGTGCAAACTGACCTGGCCCTGCCGGCGCCCGCCATTGCGGTGTCCGGGGTGGACAGCTACCAACTGTGGTTCTCGCTGGCCGAGCCGGTGCCGGCACTGGAGGGTGCGCTGTTCCTGGAGGCACTGCGGCAGCATTACCTGGGCACAGTCACGGCCAGCCGCATCAGCCTGGCACCGTCACCGGCCGCGCTGGGAGCGCAGCCCACCTTGCCGGTGCCGGGGCAGCAGCAGGGCGCCAGCGGCCACTGGTCGGCCTTTGTCGCGCCCGACCTGGCCCCGATCTTTGCCGACGAACCCTGGCTGGACCAGCCCCCCAGCCCTGAGGCCCAAGCCAGCGTGCTGGCCCGGCTGCAATCGATCAAACCCGCCGCCTTGGCGGCCGCCTTGGCCCGGCTGCGGCCGGCCGCACCGTCCGACCGACCACCCGAGCCTGTTGCTGCGGGGCCCCAGCTGACGCCCAAGGCCTTTTTATTGGCGGTGATGCAGGACCCGACGGTGGCGCTGGACCTGCGCATGGAGGCGGCCAAGGCGCTGTTGCCTTACGTCGAGGGTTAGCGGCGGGATGGACGGACAATGGACCGATGAATCGTCATGTTCTGTACGCCCTGGGCGCGGCGGTCCTGTTTGGGGCCAGCACGCCCTTGGCAAAGTGGCTGACCGCTGAGACGCCGCCGGTGTTGCTGGCCGGGCTGTTGTACCTGGGAAGCGGGATAGGGTTGACCCTGGCACGGCTCGTGTGCGACGGCCGATTCAAGACCTCGGGTCTGGCAAAAGGTGATTGGCCCTGGCTGTTGGGGGCGATAGGTTTTGGCGGTGTGCTGGGGCCGGTGGCACTGATGTTCGGGCTGATGGCCAGCAGTGCGGCTACCGCATCGCTGCTGTTGAATCTGGAGGCGGTGCTGACCGCCCTGTTGGCGTGGCTGGTGTTCAAAGAGAATGCCGATCGGCGCATCGTTTGGGGCATGTTCGCCATCGTGACCGGCGGGCTGGCGTTGGGCTGGCAGGCCGAGGCGGGTTCGCCGTCCAGCACCAGCGGCGCTGCACTCGTGGCACTGGCCTGCTTGTGCTGGGCTATCGACAACAACCTCACCCGCAAAGTGTCTGCAGCGGACGCACTCTTTGTCGCCGGCGCCAAGGGCCTGGTGGCCGGCACAGTCAACACGGTGCTGGCCCTCGGCATGGGCGCTGCCCTGCCCAAGGTGCCAGCCTTGGGCGCCATCCTGCTCGTGGGTCTGCTGGGTTACGGCCTCAGTCTGGTGCTGTTTGTACTGGCTTTGCGTGGCCTGGGGACGGCGCGCACTGGGGCCTATTTTTCGATTGCACCGTTCGTTGGCGCGGCACTGGCTGTGGTGGTGTTTTCAGAACCCACCTCCTTGGGGTTCTGGCTCGCTGCTGCGCTGATGGCGCTGGGCGTGTGGCTGCACCTGACCGAACACCATTCGCATGAACACCTCCACCCGGCGCTGGCGCATGAGCACGAGCACAGCCACGATGAACACCACCAGCATGCGCATGAACCAGGCTGGGACGGCCAAGACCGGCATACCCACTGGCACCAGCACCCTGTCATGAGGCACAGCCATCCGCATTATCCGGACATTCATCACCGGCATCAGCACGCCAGACCCTCGGATGGGGCCGCGTAGTTGACGGCACTCGGCGGCCGTCACACAGGACGGTCTGCCAGCTCGCTGTCGTGAAGCAATTCGAGGCCGGGCTCAGGCCGGATGGCAGGCGCAGGCTTCGCCATGGGCCGCTGCGACCAGTTCCTGCAAGATGCCGCACTCACGCCCATCCAGTGCGCCCCGGCAGGTGGCACGCAGCTGTGTCAGTTGTTGCGCCAGTGCGCGCATGCTGTCCAGGCGCGCCTGGACACGGCGCAGTTGTTCCTCGATCAATTGGTCCACTTCCAGGCAGTGACCGGACGGATTGTCCAGAAGAGCGAGCAGGCGCTTGACGGCCGGCAAAGGCATATCAAGCGCCCGGCAGTGGCGGATGAAGGACAGTCGCCCCAGGTGCGGTGCGTCGTAGTCACGGTAACCATTGTCGGAACGGGCTGGCGCTGACAGCAGGCCTTGCTTTTCGTAAAACCGAATGGTTTCAACATCCACGCCCGTGGCTTGGCTCAATGCCTTGATCCGCATGCTCGATACCCGTTTGAACTGAAAGGGCTTGACATTATAGTAACTACAAGGTTTTTAATCCAATCAACGGAAAGGAAAACCTCATGTCTACCCACTGCTCTGGGCACGCCCCGCAACCCAAGTGCCCCGACGAGCGGCCGCGTTACCGCCGCATTCTGTGGCTCGCGTTGGTCGTCAATGCCGCCATGCTGGTGGTGGAGTTGGCCGCCGGCTATGCCTCTGGCTCGGTCTCGCTTTTGGCTGATGCCATCGACTTTGGCGGTGACGCGCTGAACTACAGCGTGTCGTTGGCGGTGCTGTCGGCGGCACTGGCGTGGCGGGCCCGGGCTGCCATGCTCAAGGCGGTAAGCATGGCGGCGTTTGGTCTTCTGGTACTGGGCCGCGCGGCTTGGAGCCTGTGGACCGGCCAAGTGCCAGATGCCACGACCATGGGAGCGGTGGGTTTGCTCGCCCTTGGCGCTAACCTTGCTGTGGCCTGGATGCTGTTTGCTTGCCGTGACGGCGATGCCAACATGCGAAGCGTTTGGCTGTGCACTCGCAATGACGCGATAGGCAACGTCGCCGTCATGGCAGCCGCTCTGGGGGTATTGGGTACGGGCGTGTCTTGGCCAGACCTCGTGGTCGCCACACTGATGGCCCTGGTTGCAGTACACAGTGGATGGCAGGTTTTTGGCCAAGCCCGGCTTGAGCTTGATGCTGAGAACGGGCCACCCTCACGTTTGGCCATGGTCGCTCGCGCTGGGCCGGTGCCCGCGCCTGGCGATGACGACACAGTATTCCGAAACTTGCTCGACCGCGCAAAACACGCGTCCGATCTGTCGCAGCGCTGGCGAGCGCTGGAGGCGGCGCATGTGCTTGGTCAACGCCGGTGGCTGCCCCATGCTCGGTCCCATGCACATATGCTCGTCCTGGCTTGTCAGACAGGGGATGGCCGCGAGGTCAGAGGACAACTGTTCCGCCTGCTGATGGTGCCCCTGGGGCACCTTACGGGCCGCCTGCCAGTTGGCAATAGCGGGCGCTCCAACATCAGTCCGTTCCGGCCTATGCCCGTATCCAGAGAAATCACAGAGTTGATAGACCAGGTGGCGCAGGCCCCAGGCCGGCAGGTGAAGTGAGTCCGGGTTTCAGATCGGCGGGAGCGCCACCGGGGGATTCCTGCCCCGATATTGGTCAGCCTGCCACCGCCGACGGAAACACCCACAGCAGCGCCGCCGTCATCAGCAGGTAACGCAGAAATTTGCCAATGGCCATGTAGAACAGGCAGGGCCAGAACGGCAGGCGCAGCCAGCCGGCCACGGCGCAGAGCGGGTCGCCAACGCCGGGCAGCCAGGACAGCAGGCAGGCTTGCGGGCCGATGCGGCCCAGCCAGGACTGGGCCCAGCGGTAGTTGCGCGACTGGCTGTACTTGGTGACCAGTTCGCGTGAGCCACGGCCCATGGCCCAGGTCACGGCACCGCCCAGAGTGTTGCCGGCTGTGCCCACCAGCACGGCGGGCCAGAACAGCGTTGGGTTGAGCTTGACCAGCCCGAACACCACCGGTTCCGAGCCCATCGGCAGCAGGGTTGCTGAAACGAACGACACCACAAACACCGTGCTCAGCCCGTATTGGGGCAGAGCAAACAGTGCCAGCAGGGCGTCGATCCAGGCTTGCATGAGGGCGCCAGTATAGGCAGGCCCCAACGCAGGCGCATTGCGTCGGGGCAGGTCACTTGATTTCAATTGCTGAAAAATTGGGCAGCTAGAATGGCTGTCCCTCTTCCGCTCCTCCAGCCCATCTCCCCCTCAGTGGCATGAATATCGGCCCGTTTGAATTGCCCAATGGCCTGTTTGTGGCGCCCATGGCGGGCGTCACCGACCGGCCGTTCCGGCAGCTGTGCCGGCAGTGGGGCGCGGGCTATGCCGTGAGCGAGATGGTCACGTCGCGGCCCGACCTGTGGCACACGCCCAAGACGGCGCGCCGTGCCAACCACGACGGCGAGCCCGGACCGATTGCGGTGCAGATTGCCGGCACCGAGCCGGCCATGATGGCCGATGCCGCGCGCTACAACATCGAGCGCGGCGCGCAGATCATCGACATCAACATGGGCTGCCCGGCCAAGAAGGTCTGCAACAAATGGGCGGGCTCGGCCCTGATGCAGGACGAGCCGCTGGCGCTGGCCATCGTGGCGGCGGTGGTGGCGGCCTGCGCTCCGCACGGCGTGCCGGTCACGCTGAAAATGCGCACCGGCTGGTGCCAGTCCCACAAAAATGCGGTGGCGCTGGCACGGGCTGCCGAGCAGGCCGGTGTGCAGATGGTCACCGTGCATGGCCGCACCCGCGAGCAGGGCTACAGCGGCCAGGCCGAGTACGACACGGTGGCGGCGGTCAAGGCCGCGCTGCGGGTGCCGGTGGTGGCCAACGGCGACATCGACAGCCCCGAAAAGGCGCGTACCGTTTTGGCCGCCACCGGGGCCGACGCGGTGATGATCGGCCGGGCTGCCCAGGGCCGGCCCTGGATTTTTCGCGAGATCGGCCACTTTCTGGCCACAGGGCAGCATCTGGCGCCGCCGCTGGTGGCCGAGGTGCGGCAGCTGCTGCTGGCCCATCTGCAGGACCACCACCAGCTGTACGGCGACTACCTGGGCGTGCGCACGGCGCGCAAGCACATCGGCTGGTATGTCCGGGCCCTGCCGGGCGGGGAGGACTTCCGCCAGCAGATGAACCTGATTGACAACTGTGCGCACCAGCTGGATGCGGTAGCCGCCTACTTTGACCGCATCAACCAGCACATGGACCGCTTGCCAGCCCCACAGCCGGACGGCCAGCCCCACGAGATGTCCCTGCACCTGGAGACCACCGCATGAGCAAACAACTGATTGAAGACTGTGTGCGCAGCAGCCTGGAGGCGTACCTGCGCGACCTCAAGGGCACCGAGCCCGAGCGCATGTACGAGATGCTGGTCAGTGTGGTGGAGCGCCCCCTGCTGGAGACCGTGATGCAGCATGCTGACCATAACCAGTCCCGCGCCGCGCAGTGGCTCGGGCTCAACCGCAACACCCTGCGCAAGAAGTTGCTGGAGCACCAGCTCGTCAAATAAACCGATTCATGAACGCACTCCTTTCTGTCTCCGACAAGACCGGCCTGCTGGAACTGGCGCGCGGCCTGCATGCGCTGGGCATCAAGCTGATTTCCACCGGCGGCACCGCCAGCCTGCTGGCGGCGCAGGGCCTGCCGGTGACCGAGGTGGCCGAGCTCACCGGCTTTCCCGAGATGCTGGACGGCCGCGTCAAGACCCTGCACCCGCGGGTGCACGGCGGCCTGCTGGCCCGGCGCGACCTGCCCGCGCACATGGCCGCACTGGCGGCGCAGGGCATAGACACCATTGACCTGCTGGTGGTCAACCTTTACCCGTTTGAGGCCACCGTGGCGCGCGCCGGCTGCACGCTGGAGGACGCCATCGAAAACATCGACATCGGCGGCCCGGCCATGGTGCGCAGCGGCGCCAAAAACTGGAACGATGTGGCGGTGCTGACCGATGCCAGCCAGTACGCCCCGGTGCTGGCCGAGCTGCAGCACAGCGGCGGGCTGTCGCGCAAGACCCGCTTCGGGCTGGCGGTGGCGGCCTTCAACCGCATCAGCCAGTACGATGGCGCCATCAGCGACTACCTGTCGGCCATTGACGCCGACGCGCAACCGCCAGTGCCGCAGCCCTTCCCCGGTCAGGCCAACGGCCGGTTTGTGAAGGTGCAAGACCTGCGCTACGGCGAAAACCCGCACCAGCAGGCGGCGTTTTACCGCGATCTGTACCCGGCGCCCGGCTCTCTGGTCACCGCGCGGCAGTTGCAGGGCAAGGAACTGTCGTACAACAACATCGCCGATGCCGATGCCGCCTGGGAGTGCGTGAAAAGCTTCGACGGCCCGGCCTGTGTGATCGTCAAGCACGCCAACCCCTGCGGGGTGGCGCTGGGCGCCGACCCGCTGGCCGCCTACAGCCGTGCTTTCCAGACCGACCCGACCTCCGCTTTTGGCGGCATCATCGCCCTGAACCGGCCGTTGGACGAGCCGGCGGCGCGACAGATCTCGAAGCAGTTCGTCGAGGTGCTGATGGCGCCCGGCTTCACCGCCGAGGCGCTGGCGGTGTTCGAGGCCAAGGCCAATGTGCGCCTGTTGCAGATCGACCTGCCGCCCGGTGGTGCCACCGATTGGGCCCAGGGTCGCAACGCGATGGACATCAAGCGTATCGGCTCCGGCCTGCTGATGCAGACCCCCGACAACCATGTGCTGCGCCTGCAAGACCTGCGGGTGGTCACCCGGCGCCAGCCTACGCCGGCCGAGCTGCAGGACCTGTTGTTTGCCTGGACCGTGGCGAAGTACGTCAAGAGCAATGCCATCGTGTTCTGCCGTGAGGGCATGACGCTGGCCGTGGGCGCCGGCCAGATGAGCCGGATCGATTCGGCCCGTATTGCCGGCATCAAGGCCGGCCATGCAGGCTTGAGCCTGCAGGGCTCGGTGGTGGCCAGCGATGCGTTTTTTCCGTTCCGTGACGGGCTCGATGTGGTGGTGGATGCCGGTGCCAGCTGTATCGTCCAGCCCGGCGGCAGCATGCGTGACGACGAAGTGATCGCCGCCGCCGACGAGCGCGGCGTGGCGATGGTCTTCAGTGGCGTGCGCCACTTCCGGCATTAAAGACCAAAACCGGCGCTGGCCCTTGTCGGATCAGCGTTTTTAGCAATTTAATTGATAGCAAAAGGGCGGGTCGTACCAGCTCAGCGCCAGTGGCCGTGGCTGTGGCTGCTGTACGGGTAGCCGTAAGCCAGGTTCAGGCTGATCGGTGCGTGGTAGCGGTAGGGCCGGGCGTGATGGCCGCGTTGCGCCGTCACGTAAGTCGGCCGCTCCACCACCACCACCTCGCGCACACTGGTGTCTGGCTGATGGGCGCTGGCCATGGGGGTCTGGATCGGGCTGGCGGCGCTGATCGGGCTGATCTGCAGCTTGACGGTGGGCCCGGGGTCATTGGGCATGGACACCTGGTACTGTTTGCCGTTGAACTCGTACACCACGTTGTAGCTGACGGTGCGGTTCTCGTAAAAGGTCTGGGTGCTGCAGCTTTGCACGTTTTGCACCTGGGCCGCTGGCGCGCCCTCGACCCGGTCGCCCAGCATGGCGCCGCCCACCAGGCCGATCATGGTGGCCACGGCCCGGCCGGCGCCGTCACCAATGTTGTTGCCGATGGCACCGCCGGCAATCGCGCCCATCACCGCGCCCGCCCCCGATTTGGCACCGGGGCTGGTCACCTGCTGGGTGGTACAGACCTGGCGCGGCACGGCGATCTGCTGGATCACCGGGGTGGAACTGATCACGCGGCCGACTTCCTGGGCGGCAGTCAGGCCGCTTCCCAGGGCCAGCAAGATTGGAATGACGAGTCGGGTCATGGCGAAGTCCTTTTGTTGAAATTGATATGGCGCAAGTCTAGGCCGGGGCCACTATTCCATGTGTATCGCAGATGTAAAGGCCTGTAACAACTGCATCAAGGCTCAGGCGGCCACCAGCTCGGCGAACACCTCGCTGGCGGCCGCGATGGTGTGGTCGATGTCGGCGTCGCTGTGCGCGGCGCTGACAAAGCCGGCCTCATAGAGCGCCGGCGCAATGTAGACGCCGCGCGCCAGCAGGCCGTGGAACAGCCGGTTGAACTGCGCCCCCTTGGTGGTCATCACCTGGGGGTAGTTTTGCGGCAGCTGCGGCAACAGGA
This sequence comes from Pseudomonadota bacterium, assembly GCA_041182225.1. Lineage (GTDB taxonomy): Bacteria > Pseudomonadota > Gammaproteobacteria > Burkholderiales > Burkholderiaceae_C > Rhodoferax. The sequence continues at coordinate 10,769 of JBEGOC010000289.1, forward strand.
AGAAGCCGAACATCCCGCCTTCGCTGTCGCCACAAAACGGCAGCCCCTGCGCATCGGCGGCGGCCTGCAGGCCGCTGACCAGCCGGCGCGTTTTGCGCGCAAGCTCGTCAAAAAAGCCAGGCTGGCTGATCAGCCGCAGCGTGGCCAGGCCGCCGGCGGTGGCCACCGGGTGGCCGGACCGGG
>JBEGOC010000290.1:0-4067 GCA_041182225.1 Pseudomonadota bacterium
ATTGCGCTGCTGGAAGACAAGGCCGTGCCCTGCGGCGCCATCAACGACATCGGCCAGGCCTTTGCCGACGCCCAGGTACAGGCTCGTGGTTTGAAGCTCAATCAGGCGCTAGCCCCCGCCACCATTGACAGTACAGCTATTGAATCCATAGTAAGCGTGGCCAGCCCGCTGCGCCTGGGTGCCACGCCGCCGGTGCTGCACCGGGCCCCGCCCATGCTGGGCGAGCACACTGATGAGGTGTTGGCCGGCCTCGGGCTGGCGCCTGAGGCCGTGGCTGGGTTGCGGGCACAGGGGGTGGTGAGCTAATGGCATTTTCCATACAAAAGTATGGTGATTTTTATGGCTAAATGGTACTATGGACCATGACCGCGGCCAAGTTCGAATGGGATGACAACAAGGATGCCGAGAACCAAGCCAAGCATCACGTGTCGTTCCAAGACGCGCAGGCAGCATTTGCCGATCCGCGCCGCGTTATTGCCAAAGACCTGGCGCACAGTGAGGCCGAAGAACGGTTTTACTGTATCGGCACAGCCGGTGGCGGCATCTTGACGGTGCGTTTTACTTATCGACGCAAGGTCATTCGAATTATTGGGGCCGGGTATTGGCGCAAAGGAAAGGCAATTTATGAAAAAGAAAATCGTTTACACGGATGAGCCCATGGGCGACGTTGAGGTGGTCGCGGATTTTCTGCCGTCACCTGCGGAGTTGGCATTCAAGGAAGATCGCGTGAAAGTGACGCTAGCCCTGAGCAAGAGCAGTGTCGATTTTTTCAAGTCTGAGGCATCCAAACATCAGACCCAGTACCAACGCATGATCCGCCGGTTGCTGGATTCTTACGTTGAAGCCCAAGGCACGGTTGCCAGCCATGCAAAACGCACCGTACGCAAGCGCGCACCCAGTTAACGCTGTTGGCCGGCCTCGGGCTGGCGCCTGAGGCGGTGGCTGACTTGCGGGCGCAGGGGGTGGTCGGGTAAGATTCTTACTGACAAAAGTAAGAATCTGGAGGACGTTATGAAAATCACCAGCAAAGGCCAGGTCACCATCCCGCAGGCCGTGCGCGAGCAGGCTGGCCTGCACCCGCACAGCGAGGTGGAGTTTGAGGTGCGCGCCAACGGCGATGTCGTCATTCGTGCGGTGGCCACGCCGATGGCCGGCATCCGCGCGGCGTTTGAACGCGTGCGCGGCAGCGCCAACGCCACCCAGTTCACAGGCAGGGGCACCGACGAATTCCTGGCCTTTTTGCGCGCCTGACAGCAGCCCACCATGAGTGACTTGGCAGCACGCGAGCCGGATGCGCGTTACCTGCAGCCGGCCCTGCCGCAGGGCACGCTGGTGGACAGCTGCGTGCTGATCGACGTGCTGGCCGATGACCCAAGTTGGGCCGACTGGTCGCTGGCGCAGCTGGACCGCTGCGGTAGCCTGGGGCCGCTCATCATCAACCCGCTGATCGTGGCCGAGATCAGCCCGCGTTTTGAGCGGGCGTCCGACCTGGAGGCTGCGTTGGCGCAGCTGCCTCTGCAGCGCCAGGCCCTGCCCTGGGACGCCGCGTTTCTGGCCGGACAGGCCTTCAAGCTCTATCGCCAGGCGCAGGGCCTGAAAACCTCGCCCATGCCCGACTTTTACATCGGCGCCCACGCCCTGGTGGGCGGTCTGCAGTTGTTGACGCGTGATGCGGCCCGCTACCGCAGCTACTTTCCCAGGCTGGCGCTGGTGGCGCCGTGATGCTCAGCCATGTCTGAACTGGCGCGTATCCAGGCTGAGCTGGACCGGGTTAACGCCGTTCTGTGGCAGCGCGAGCAACTGCTGGACAACACCGAGCAGGGCATCTGGCATCTCGACAACGCCGGGCTGACGGTCTACGTCAACCCGGCCATGTGCCGTTTGCTGGGGCGCCCGCGTCACGACATCCTGGGCCGAAGCGTTTTCGACTTCTTTTCGGGGCCAGATCTGGAGATCCTGAACGCGCAGCTCGAGCGACGCAAGCAGGGTCACAAGCTGGGCTACGAAATCGGCTTGCTGCGCCCCGACGGCTCGCGCGTCGAGTGTTTCAACAACGCCACCCCGGTGTACGATGCCGCCGGCGTCAAGCTGGGCTCGGTCGGCATGTGGACCGACCTGACGCCCATCAAGCAGGCCCAGCGCGAACTTGATCTGGCCCTGGCCGACAGCACAGCGCGGCGCGCTGAGTACGAGGCACTGCTGGCAAGTTTTCCCGGCATCATCGCCGTGCTGGATCAGGACGCGCGCTACCTCTTTGTCAACCAGGAACTGGCCGACCTGCTGGGGCGTCCGGTACACGACATCATTGGCCGGTTGGCGCATGACATTCGCGGACCTGAGCGGGCTGCCCAGCTGATCAGCGAGTTCCCGCGATTGCGCGCAGGCGAGGTCATCAGTGACGTGACCGAGCACCTGTCGCGCGACGGCCGGTCGGTCGTCAGCCTGAGGGTCAACCGCCTGGCCGGGCCACCCCGAGCGGACGGTCAGCGCTATTACTCCTTTGGCGTGGATGTCAGCGACATCCTCAAGGGCCGGGCCAGGAGCAATTTTCTGAACCACATGAGCCATGAAATCCGCACCCCGATGAACGCCATCATCGGTTTGACGGAGGTGACCCTGGGCACCGAACTGACGCCGCAGCAGCGAGACTACCTGGACAAGGTCAAGTTCGCAGGGCAGGCCTTGATGGGTCTGCTCGACGATGTGCTGGACCTCAGCAAGATCGAAGCCGGCAAGTTGCAGGTGGAGGCCATCCCCTTCCATCTGCCTGAGGTGCTCAACGGCACTGTGGCCGTGCTGACCGGCTTGGTGGAAGCCAAGGGGCTCAGCTTGCAGCTGTCGTGCGCGCCCGAGGTGCCGCAGCAGCTGCTGGGCGACCCGAAGCGCCTGCGCCAGGTGCTGACCAACCTGATCAGCAACGCCCGCAAGTTCACCGAAACGGGGGGGATTGTGGTCGAGGTGACACGGGTGTCAGGGCCCTCAGAGCCGCTGTTGCTGCGCTTCTCGGTGCGCGACACCGGCCTGGGCATGACGGAACCGCAACTGGCGTGCCTGTTTCAGCCCTTTGTGCAGACCGACGTGTCGATTTCGCGCAAGTTTGGTGGCACTGGCCTGGGGCTGTCCATCAGCCGGGAGCTGGTCGAGTTGCTGGGTGGGCGTATCTGGGCGCAGAGTCAGCCCGGCCAGGGCAGCACCTTCAGTTTTGAGCTGCCGTTTGCGCCGCTTGCCGCGCCGGGCATGGCACCGGCGCCCGCCGACGCTCAGCCCAGCCCTGGGCGGCAGGACATTGACGACATGGCGCGGGCGTCGATCCGGGGCGCGCGCATTCTGCTGGTCGAAGACAACGCGGTCAACCAGTTGGTGGCTGTGGCGCTGTTGAAACAGGGCGGCTGCCGGGTGGAGGTCGCGCAGCACGGGCAGGAGGCACTGGAGCGGCTGGCGCAGGGTGCTTTCGACTGCGTGCTGATGGACCTCGAAATGCCGGTGATGGACGGCTACGAAGCCACCGCCCGCATCCGTGCCAACCCGCGCTGGGCGGCGCTGCCGGTGCTGGCCATGAGTGCCAGCGTGATGGCGGAGGACCGCGCCCGGGCCAGGCAGGCCGGCGTGAACGGCCACATTGCCAAGCCAATCCTGACCGGTGAGCTGTTTGCTGCTCTGGGGCAGTGTCTGCCGGCCAGCCGGAGGGGCTCCCAGGGCTGCTAATGGCTGATGCGGGCCGGCGCTGCCGGCTGTGCCGGGTCAGCGCTGGTCGGCCGGTGCCTGGGTCAAGCCGTCAAGCAGCTGTGCCGCCTGCTCGAAGTCAAAGTCGGTGATTGCGGCCGCGATCGGCTCCAGCAGCGCTGCCTGCGGCGACCCGGCCAACAGCGGCCGAATGTCGGCCAGGGTTTGCCAGGCACTGCCCTCGCCCGCATCCAGCTCCGCCCGCAGCCTTTGTAGCATCTGCGGCAGCGGTGATCCTTCGCCGGACGGGGCTGGAGCAGTTTCCGGGTTGGGGGCTGGCGTGGGCAGCCCGGCGTCGATGCTGGCCAGCGCGGCGGCCAGTCCCGCCAGCACCGGCTTCAGGG
>JBEGOC010000291.1:0-2892 GCA_041182225.1 Pseudomonadota bacterium
AAGTATGGCAGCTGTCAGAGCGGCCTGGGGCCAGGTGTGACCTGCTACATTGCCGAGTCCCCTTGGGGCCACATCGGCTCGGGGCACCCCACCATGACCTTGACCTTGCCCCACCCCATCCCGTCCCGCCTGGACAGTGTCCGGCTCGGTCTGCTGTACTTTGTCGCACTCTCAGCCAGCCTGGGCACGGCGGTGTCGGCCATCGGCCGCCTGCTGCTGTACCTAGCCGCGCTGGTTTATCTGCTAAGCCGTGCCAGCGGCCGCGGCCGGGCACCGGACACGCGTTTGCCACCGGCTTTGAGCTGGGCGGTGTTGCTGGCCGTGGCCTACATGGCGCTGTCGGCGCTGTGGTCGACGGTCGGGCCGGTGGAGGCCCTGTGGTCCTGGAGCCGGCATGCACGGGTCTTGACCATCCTGATCCTGCTGTGCCTGATCACCCGTCTGGCCGAGGCCCGCGCCGTGCTGCGGGTGTTTGTCTGGGGCCAGTTGTTTGTGGTGCTGAGTGCCTGGATGCTGGTGTTCAAGCTGCCTGTACCCTGGGCCACCGGCGCCGGGCAGGGCAGCTACGCGGTCTACAGCAGTTACTTGGAGCAGGGCATTTCGCAGGCGGTGCTGGTGGCCCTGCTCTGGTTCCAGCGGGACCAGGTGTTCGGGCCGCGCGGCCGCTGGCTGGCCCTGGCCTGCGCACTGGCCACGGCGGTGCTGACCATCGGCCTGATGCCGGGCCGCAGCGGGCACATGGTGTTGCTGGGCCTGCTCACCTTTGCCCTGCTGCATCAGGTGCCACGGCGCTACCGCTGGGCGGTGCTGCTGGCCCCCGTGCTTGCGGTGGCGCTGGTGTTCCAGGTATCCACAGCTTTTCGGGAGCGGATGACCCAAGTGGTGTCGGAAGTGGCCCTGCACCGGCAGGGCAGCGCGCAAGACACATCCTCGGGCACCCGGCTCGTGTACTGGCGTGCCTCACTGCAGGCTGTGGCAGAACAGCCGCTTCTAGGCCACGGCGCGGGGAGCTGGAACCAGGCCTACCGCCGCCTGAAGGGGCCACAGGTGTCCTCGCTGAACGACACCGTGTCCGACCCGCACCAGCTGTTTTTGTTGTGGGCGGTCGAGGGCGGCCTGCTTGGGCTGGCCCTGTTGTGTGCCGTGCTCGCTGCCCTGTGGCGTTATGGCAACGGCCTGGCTGCTGCCGACGGCCACGCGCTGCAGGCCATGGTGCTGGCGCTGGTGATCTCGGGCCTGTTCAACTCCATGATTTACGGCATCGGCATGGGTGACTTCTTTTGCATCGGCTTGGGCATTCTGGCCGCGTTGGGGCGCGACTCAGGCCGGCCGCCCGACGGCCAGCAGCCCCAGCGCTGACTGCACAAATACGTCCAGCGCGGGCCGGATCAGGGAGATCACGCCGGGCTGCGGGTGGTAGGACGGCGGCGTGTCGAAGTTGAACCAGCACAGGGTGGGCACGCCCAGCGCCACCGCCATGTGGTAGGGGCCGGAGTCGCTGGAGACCACCAGGTCGGCCTGCCCCAGCAGGCCGGTGAGTTCGTCCAGGCTCAGTCGGCCGGACCAGTCCACCACCCCGGTCTGGTAGCCGCGTTGGGCCATCGCCGCGTTGAACTGGCTGATGAATGCCTGGTTCACCTCACGTTCAAAGTCAGCGCCCGACAGGTGCAGGGCAAAGGGCTGCTGGCCATACAGCGCCACCATGCCGGCCACCAGCGCCGGCACAGCTGGCCGCTTCGGCAGGGCGTCTTCGGTGCCGCAGCCGATGTTGAGCACCACGACGCGTTGGCCCGCACCAGCCGTCAGCGGATGGGCCTTGCGCCAGGCCTGGCCGGCGGCAGCACTCTGCAAAGTGATGCGGGTGCCGTGGCGGGCGATGCCGAGTGCGGCCAGAGCCACAAAATCCCGCTCGGTGTAGTCCATGGGCAGCGGCAGGCCCAAGCGGGCCGCGTAGCGCGGCACACTGGGGGCGGCCAGGTCGTAGCACAGCCGGCGCAGTGGAAACTGCGCAATCCCGACGCGCAGTGCCTGCTTGCGCCGGCCCAGCCACCAGGTCAGCAGAGCGGTCTTCATGCCGCTGGATTCGCAGTCGATCACCAGGTCGATCGGCTGGTCTTGCAGCCGCTGCGCCACCTCGGCCCAGACCTGGGCACGGGGCAGGCTGTGCTGCCGGCCCTGGCCCGGGTGGCCGCTCTTGACCGTGACAAAGTGGGCACTGGCCAGCAGGTGGTGGCTGCGGATAAAGGCCTCCGAGGCGTAGCCGCTGTGTTTGCTCAGCATCAGCAGGTGCAACCGGGCCTCGGGCCAGCGCGCTTTGAGCGCGCGCCAGGCGGCAGAGCTGCGCAGCAGGTCGCCAATGCCCATGCTGTGGCTCTTGATCAGCAGGATGTTGGTCGGGCGCAAGTTGCCGGGCGCCATGCTCATCCGCCGATGGCGGCCCCGGCATGGGCCAGACCCGCCGCCACCCCGCCAAAGCGGTTGCCTTCCACCAATTGCGCCTGCGGCATGGCCGCTCTCAATGCCTCGACCAGCGGCCGCAGCGCGGAGGAGCCGCCGGTCAGGTAGACCACGTCCACGCGGGTTTGGCCGGCGGCGTGCACGCAGGCTTGGGCGCACTGAACCACCTGCACCACCGAGGTTTGCAGCGCCGCTTGCAGGTGCCCGGCGTCGATGCTGGCAGTCAGGCCCGCGCCCAAAAATTCCAGGTCAATCGGTACCAGGCGGCCCGACTCGGAACAGGCAATCTTGGCCGCCTCCACCGCCGACAGCAGGCGGTGGCCATGTTGCCCATGCAGCACCTGCATCAGGCGCTGGTGCAGCACCGGGTCGGCGTAACTGGGGCGCAACTCCGCCGCAAAGTGCAGGGCGCGCCGGGTATAGGCCTGGTGAATC
>JBEGOC010000292.1:0-8057 GCA_041182225.1 Pseudomonadota bacterium
GCCGGGGCGATCAGGCGCCGACGCAGTGCGCAGCGGCGCCGATGCGGCGGAGCTGTCGCCCAGCGTCACGACGGGGGCACTGGCAACAGCAGCCGGGACGGCCAGTGCGTTCGGGGCGGCTGCCGATGCGGGCGGCGGCGGCGCGGCCGCAGCAGCGGTCAACGGCAGCGAGGGGCCTGGAACAGCCGGCGATGGCGCCAGGGGCTCGACCGGCGGGTCTGCCAGCAGCACATAGCGTCGGGTGATTTTTTGCGCGCAGCCGGCGCGCAGCAGCAAGGTGACCACGGGCTCATCCACCCGACCGGTCGCGCTGATGCGCACCAGCGTCGGTTGCGCCGGGTCGGTCTGGATGCGCACGCTGCGCGGGTCCTGGCGGGTGTCGGCATGGTAGACCTCGGCCTCCAGGCAAAGCGCCGCCAGATCCTCGCCCGGCTCGGCCTGGATCTGTACCGTCAACTCCAGCGGCCGCCCGATCAGGGCAGACCCCTGCAGCGGGCCCAGGCTCAGGGCACGGACGTCCGGCACCAAGCCGGCCAGCAGCAAACCAAGTAGCAAAGGCGCCAAGGCCGGCGGGCAAAGCAGTGTCATTTATGATTCATCAGCAGGACAGGCTGCTGGACGGCCAGCGCTGGCCAGCGGCAAAACCGTGTGAGCGCAGAGTCTTCATGGTGGAGCGACCTTCCCTTTCAACTGTTTTGAGGATCATTATGCCAACCTACCACATCGAAATGATGGAGGGCCGTACCATTGAACAAAAGCGGCGGCTGGTGCAGGAGATCACCCGCATCACGGTCGAAGTGCTGGGCGGCTCACCCGAATCGGTCGACATCCTGATCACCGATGTGAAACGCGAAAACTGGGCCACCGGCGGCAAACTCTGGACCGAACCGCGAAGTTGAGCGCCGGCGCCAGCCGTACACTCAGGCCATGTGCCAACTGCTTGGAATGAACAGCCGTCTGCCTGCCAGTCTGACGCTGAGCTTCACCGGTTTCTCTCAGCGCGGCGGCTGCACCGACCACCATGCCGATGGCTGGGGCATCGCCTTCTTTGAAAGCGATGGCCGCGACCCCGGGCGCGGCGTGCGCTACTTTGTCGATAAGGAAGGCGCTGCCACCTCGCCCATTGCGCAGATGCTGCGCAGTTACCCGATCAAAAGCCACAACGTGGTGGCCCATGTGCGCAAGGCCACGGTGGGCGCGGTCAACCTGGAAAACTGCCACCCCTTTGTGCGCGAACTCTGGGGCCGCTACTGGGTGTTTGCCCACAATGGCGACTTGAAAGACTACGCGCCGGCGCTGCACGGCCAGTTCCGCCCGGTAGGCAGCACCGACAGCGAACTGGCGTTTTGCTGGCTGTTGCAGGAGCTGGCCAAGTCACACGCCGGTGTGCCCAGCGTGGACGAACTGACGCTGACGCTGGCCGAGCTCGTGCCGCAGATCGCGCGCCATGGCACCTTCAACTTTTTGCTCAGCAACGGGCAGGCGCTGTGGGCGCACGCCAGCACCAAACTCCACTATGTGCTGCGCCAGCACCCGTTCACCCAGGTGCACCTGAAAGACGACGACGTCAGCGTCGACCTGTCCGAACTCAATGGCCCGCAGGACCGGCTGGCGATTGTGGTGACCGAACCGCTCACCACCAACGAAGACTGGGTGGCCATGGCGCCCGGCGAGCTGCGCGTGTTCAGCGACGGCCTGGCGGCGCCCGAGCGCGCCACGCCGGCCTGAGCCCTCAGCGCCCGAGGTCGCGCGTCAGCCCCTGGATGAACAGGGCGGCCACGTCGCAGCCGGTCTGGTCAAAAATTTCCTGAAAGCAGGTCGGGCTGGTGACGTTGATTTCGGTCAGGCTGTCGCCGATGATGTCCAGGCCCACCAGCAGCAGCCCGCGGCTGTGCAACAACGGGCCCAGCGACTCGGCGATGAACCGATCGCGCGCACTGAGCGGCTGCGCCACCCCCTTGCCACCCACGGCCAGGTTGCCGCGCACCTCGCCGCCCTGCGGGATGCGCGCCAGACAAAACGGCACCGGCTGGCCGCCAATCACCAGCACCCGCTTGTCGCCCTGCGCGATCTCCGGCAGGAACTTTTGCACCATCACCGTCTGTTGGCCCCCGCGGTTCAGGGTTTCGGTGATGCTGCCCAGATTCAGGCCATCGTCCTTGACGCGGAAGATGCCGGCGCCACCCATGCCGTCGAGCGGCTTGAGGATGATGTCGCGGTGCTCGGCATGAAAGCGGCGGATGTCGGCCGGGTCACGTGTCACCAACGTTGGGCCGATGAACTGCGGAAACTCCAGAATGGACAGCTTTTCGGGGTGGTCGCGCAGCGCCCGTGGCTTGTTGAACACCCGCGCGCCCTCGCGCTCGGCCTGCTCCAGCAGGTGGGTAGCGTAAAAGTACTCGCTGTCAAACGGCGGATCCTTACGCATCAGCACGGCGTCAAAGTCCTTGAGCGGCTGCGGCCGCTCATCGGGGGGCTGTTGTGCGGCGCGGTACCACTGCACCGGGTCACCGGTGAGGGTGATGTCGCGCACATAGGCCGTCACCGGGCCGCCACGCTGCCACATCAGGTCGCGCACCTCGCAAACGCTGATGGCATGGCCACAACGCTGGGCCTCGCGCATCATGGCAAAGGTGGTGTCCTTGTAGATCGCGAAGGAGGACAGGGGGTCGGCAACAAACAGGAGGTTCATCAAGCGTCAAGGGCGGGTTCGCCCGTACTGTTGCACAAAAAGCGTGAGCGCGCCGGCCAGCACACCCCAGAAAGCGGCACCGACACCGGCGATCACCACGCCGCTGAGGGTGACCAAAAAGGTGATCAGCGCGGCCTCGCGGTGCGGTTCGTCCACCAGCGCCACGTGCAGCGCGTTGCCGATGGTGCCCAGCAGCGCCAAGCCGGCAATCGCCGCAATCAGCTCTTTGGGGAAGGCGGTCAGACCCGCCACGATGGCAGCGCCAAACAGCCCGATCAGCACGTAAATGGCGCCGCAGCAGACGGCGGCAGTGTAGCGCCGTTGCGGGTCCACGTGGGCCTCGCGCCCCATGCAAATGGCGGCGGTGATGGCGCTCAGGTTCAAGGCGAAGGCGCCAAACGGCGCCAACAGCAGCGTGGCCACGCCGGTCAGGCTGATGACCCGGGAGATCGGGATGCCCTTGCCAGCACCGGCGCCAGTCCCAGGCAGGCGGCCATAGCCGGCGGCCTGGATCGCCGCGACACCAGGCAGGTTTTGCGAGGCCATCGTCACCACGAACAGCGGCAGCGCCAGACTGACTGCCGCACCGAGGGTGAAGACCGGCGCCACAAACACCGGCTGGGTCAAAGAAAAATCAACCACAGGCCCTGGGAATCCCTGTGTGAATGCTACAAAAATAACAGCAGCGACAAGCGTCAGAGGTACCGCGTAGCGGGGCGCGATGCGCTTGCCGAGCACGTAGCTGGCCAGCATCAGCAGCACCAGCGGCAACGCGGTTTGCGCCGCCACAAAGGCCTGCAGGCCGAAACGGGCCAGCACCCCGGCCAGCAGGCCGGAGGCGATGGCCAGCGGCAGCCGGTTCATGACGCGCTCAAACCAGCCGGTCAAGCCGGCCAGGGTGATGGCGGCGGCACACACCATGAAGGCGCCGACCGCTTCTGCCATGGAGAAGCCACCCGCCAGACCGGCGGAGGCCAGCACCGCTGCACCCGGGGTGCTCCAGGCCACCATCACCGGCTGGCGCAGCCACAGCGAGGGCACCAGCGTGCACAGGCCCATGCCCAGACCCAGCGCCCACAGCCAGGAGCTGATCTGCGCCGGCGTGGCTCCGAACGCCAACGCCGCCTGGAACACGATGGCCACCGAACTGGTGAAGCCCACCAGCACCGCCACAAAGCCGGCCGTGAAGGTGGACAGGCTCAAGTCCCGGAAAAAACGCATCGGTCGCCGTCAGATTTCGATTTTGGAGCCGAGCTCCACCACCGAGTTGTTCGGCAGCTTGAGGAAGTCGGCCGCCGCGCTGGCGTTGCGGTGCATCTGGGCGAACAGCTTTTCGCGCCACTGCGACATGCCACTGCCGATGGTGGGGATGACGGTGTCGCGCGACAAAAAGTAGCTGGTGGTCATCGGGTCAAGCCCGCAGCCGCGGCCCTTGAGCTGTTGCAGCGCCTTCGGCAGGTCGGGCTCGTTTTTGAAGCCGTAGTGCACCACCACCTGCCAGCAGTCGTGCCCGAGCGACTCGATCTCGACCCGCTTGTCCATGCCGATCCAGGGCACCTCATGGTTGCGCACCGTGACAAACAGGTTGTTCTGGTGCAGCACCTTGTTGTGCTTGAGGTTGTGCAGCAGGGCGTTGGGCACGGTGCCGGACTCAGCCGTCAGGAACACGGCCGTGCCTTCGACCCGGGCCGGCGGGCTGACAAACACCGCCTCCAGAAAGCCGGGCAGGTCGATCGCATCGTCACGCAGGCTGGCATTGAGCAGGCGCCGGCCGTCGTGCCAGGTCATCATCAGCACGAACACCGCGCCGCCGATCAGCAGCGGAAACCAGCCGCCGTCGAACAGCTTGAGCATGTTGGAGGCCCAGAAGGCCAGATCCACCACAAAAAAGAAACCGGTGGCAGCCAGGCACAGGGCCAAGGGGTAGCCCCAGCCATAGCGGATCACAAAGAAAGTCAGTATGGTGGTGATCAGCATATCGGTGCACACCGCAATGCCATAGGCCGCTGCCAGGTTGCTGGAAGACCGGAACAGTACCACCGCCAGCACGATGGCCACGAACAGGCCCCAGTTAACGAACGGCAGGTAGATCTGGCCGGTCTCCTTGACGCTGGTGTGCTGCATTTGCAGGCGCGGCAGGTAGCCGAGCTGGATCACCTGCTTGGTCACTGAAAAAGCGCCTGAGATCAGCGCCTGCGAGGCAATCACCGTCGCCATGGTCGCCAGCACCACCAGCGGCAGCAGCGCCCAGTCGGGCGCCATCAGGAAAAACGGGTTTTTGACCGCTGCCGGGTTCTGCAGCAGCAGCGCGCCCTGGCCGAAATAATTCAGCGTCAGCGCCGGCATGACCACGACGAACCAGGCGACCCGAATCGGCTTCTTGCCAAAGTGGCCCAGGTCCGCGTACAGCGCCTCGCCGCCAGTGACGCAGAGCACCACAGCGCCCAGGATGATGAAGGTGGTGCCCGGGTTATGCCACATGAAACCCAGCGCATGGTGCGGGCTGATGGCCCACAAAATGGCCGGGTGGGTCTGGATCTGCAGCAACCCCAGCACGGCGATGCAGGCAAACCAGACCAGGGTGATCGGCCCGAAAAACTTGCCAATACCGCTGGTACCCCGCTTTTGTACCGCAAACAGGCCAAACAGGATCACCAGCGTGATCGGGATCACGTATTTCTTGAACGCCGGCGACACCACCTCCAGGCCCTCCACCGCCGACAACACCGAGATGGCGGGGGTGATGACACCGTCGCCATAAAACAGGCAGGTGCCAAAGATGCCGACCACCAGCAGCACCCGGCGCAACTGGGGCCGGTCTTTGACCGACTGCGAGGCCAGCGCCAGCATGGCCACCAGGCCGCCCTCGCCGTTGTTGTCAGCCCGCAGCACCAGCACCACGTACTTCAGCGAAACGATGACGGTCAGCGTCCAGAAGAAGATCGAGAGGATGCCGTAGACATTGGCCGGGGTAAAGGGGACATGGCCGGAACCAAACACTTCCTTGACCGCGTACAGCACGCTGGTGCCGATATCGCCATAAACCACGCCGATGGCGCCCAGCGTGAGCGCAGTGAGAGACGATTTGCTTGCTGACACAGATTGACCCGGCACACTGATCAGCCGAGGTTCCATTCCTTGGGAGACCGCCATTGTGCGCCCGCCATCTGCAACTGCAAGCACTCCCGGTGATTCGGCCCTGCCGATTCAAGCGTTTTGTTGCAACGCAGCAACTGCGCTGCCGCACCGCTGAGGCACGCTGACATGTCAGGCGAAGCTTTCGGCCTCGGGGTCGGTGGCTTCGAGTTCGTAGCTGGCCGCCAGCATGGCCAGCCGGGCCACCACGCCGTACATGTAGAACCGGTTGGGCACGCTGGCGCCGGGTTTGACGCCGGGCTGCGGCAAATGGGTGCTTTGCTCGAACGCCAGCGGCACGAAGCTGGCGCCTGGGGCACTCAGGTCCTCGTCCACCCCGCGATCGGCATGGATGCGGTAGAAACCGCCCACCACGTAGCGGTCCATCATGTAGACCACCGGTTCGGCCACTGCGTCGTTGATGCGCTCCCGGGTCAGCACCCCCTCCTGCACCAGCAGGTCCTGCGGACCGATGGCGCCGGTGCGGCCTTGCAAGGCCTGCCCCAACTCGGCCAGGTTGCGGGCATCGCGCACGGTGACCATCCCCACGTCGCGGCTGCCGTTGTCCGACTTGACCACCACGAAGGGCTTTTCCTTGATGCCGTATTCCTTGTACTTTCGCCGTACCTTGGTCAGCACCGCATCCACCTGGGCGCCGAGCCGGTCCAGGTCTGCCGGGCGGCCCGGGTCAACGCCGGCGCAGCGTTCAAACACCGGGTGGATCAGCCAGGGGTCGACCCCCAGCAGCTTGCCCAAGCGCTTGGCCACCTCCTCGTAGCACTTGAAGTGGGTGCTGCGCCGCCGCGTGGACCAGCCGGCGTGCAGCGGGGGCAACAGGTACTGCTCATGGATTTCCTCCAGGATGCCGGGCACGCCGGCGCTGAGGTCGTTGTTGAGCAGGATGGTGCAGGGGTCGAAGTCCTTCACGCCCAGGCGGCGCTTGCCCCGGATCACCGGCTCGAGCGTCACCGACTCGCCGTTGGGTAGCTCAATGGTGGTGGTCTTCTTGATGGCCGGATCGATCGAGCCCAGGCGCACATGCAAACCCGCCATGTGAAAAATGCGGCGCAATTGGGCCAGGTTGGCGAGGTAAAAGGTGCTGCGCAGCTGGTTTTCCGGGATGACCAACAGGTTGCGCGCTTCCGGGCAGATTTTCTCGATCGCCGCCATGGCCGCCTGCACCGCCAGCGGCAGCATCTCGGGCGTCAGGTTGTGCCAGCCGCCCGGAAACAGGTTGGTATCGACCGGCGCCAGTTTGAAACCGGCGTTGCGCAAATCGACCGCGCTGTAAAACGGCGGGGTGTGCTCCATCCATTCCAGCCGGAACCAGCGCTCGATGGCCGGCATCGAGTCCAGCACACGCTGCTCAAGCTCGTTGATGGGGCCGGTCAGGGCGGTAACCAGGTGCGGAACCATGGCGTTCTTTCTGAAAGGGGAGGGATTTGCCGTTATAGGCCAAGCTTAGCTGGGGTTCAGTTGAGTGTAATCAAGCCCACGCCACGCGGGCGCCAGCCACCCCGGGCTGCGCGGCGCTAGGCCCCCAGGGCGCGGTCGGGCACCAGCACGCAGCCATTGATCAGCCAGCGGCCATCAGCCTGGCGCTCCAGCGTGTACATGGCCAGCCAGGATTGACCAGCGGCATCCTTGAGTTGCACCGGCTGCACCACGGCCGCGTCCAGCGCCCTGGGCGACAGGAACAGCACCTTGGCCGGCCGGTACACCACCGGGTAGGCTTGGCGAACCATCGCCAAAAAATTGGCGGGCGTCTGAAATAGGGTGCGAATGGTGAGCGTGGCGAAGGCAAACGCACGCTCCGCGTCATCGGCAGCAAACGCCGCCAGCTGGGCCTGCACGGTGGCCTGCACCGCCTGCGCATTCTCGGGACTGACCTCGGCCCGGGCCGGCGCCGCGAGCAAGCTCGCGCCAAGCGCCCAAACCAGTACAGTGGCGCGCAAGACAGTGAACAGATGACGCATGGCGAAATTCGTCTGAAAGTGAACAGGATGCCATGATGCCGTAAAAGGAACTGCTCGGCATCGCTCACGGTAATGCAACGACTACCCCCTCAGAGGCCGGTTTGTCGTCGATAGATCTGACCAACTGCTCGTCAACCCCGCACTTCACCCTCGCCCAGCACCACGTACTTGAGCGAGGTCAGGCCTTCGAGACCGACCGGCCCGCGGGCGTGGAACTTGTCGGTGGAGATGCCGATTTCGGCGCCCAGCCCGTA
>JBEGOC010000293.1:0-3555 GCA_041182225.1 Pseudomonadota bacterium
GTGGGGGCAATCATGGGGGTGCGCACCAGCGGCATGTTGATGGTGGTGAAGCTCACGCCCTGGCCGGCGAATTCGCTGGCGGCGCAGCGGGTCCAGGCCTCCAGCGCGGCCTTGGACGCCAGGTAGGCGCTGAAGCGCGGCGCGTTGGTGAGTACCCCGATCGAGCTGATGTTGACGATATGGCCGCATTTCTTGGCCACCATGCCGGGCAGCAGCCCCAGGGTGAGGCGCAGGCTGCCAAAGTAATTGAGCTGCATGGTGCGCTCGAAATCATGAAACCGGTCGTAACTGGCGGCAATGGCGCGGCGGATGGAGCGCCCGGCGTTGTTGATCAAGAAGTCCACCCCGCCGTGCTCGCGGATCAGTTGGGCGACGAAACGGTCGCAGGCGGCGGGGTCGGCCAGGTCCACCGGGTAGGCCTCAAACGAGTAGCCACGCTCGCGCGCCTGCTGGCAGGCTTGCGCCAGCTTGGTGGCATCGCGGGCGCAAATCAGGGTGGTGGCGCCGGCCGCGGCAAATTGGTGCGCTGCCGCCAACCCGATGCCCGATGAGCCCCCGGTGACCAGCACCACTTTGCCGGCCACGGTGTCGCGCAGGCTGCGGGCAGCGTGCAAGTCCGGGTCGAGGTGGCGCTCCCAGTAGTCCCACAGCCGCCAGGCGGAGTCGGTTCGTGGGGGGCAGGCCCCGCCGCTGCCCTGCCGCGCGGCCCGGGTCTGCCGGCAGTCACAGCGGGTGGGGTAATTGACGAAGTGCAACACCGCCTCGGGCAGGCCCAGGTCGGCCATGATGGCCTGGCGCAGCCGGCGCACCGGCGCCAGCGCCAGCAGGCCCTCGCTGATGCTGCGCGGCAGCACGCCGAACAGGGCGGCATTGACAAACAGGCTCATCCTGGGAGCATGGGCGGCACGGCTGACGATGTCCAGCACCTCACTCACGCGGTAGCCCACCGGGTCCACCAGGTGGTAGCACTGCTGGTCGGTGTCGGCGCGGTGGCTGATGACGTCCAGCGCCGCCACCACAAAGTCCACCGGGACGATGTTGATGCGCCCGCCCTCCAGCCCGATGGACGGCAGCCAGGGCGGCAGCCACTGGCGCGTACGCTGGATCAGTTTGAAGAAGTAGTAGGGCCCGTCCACCTTGTCCATCTCGCCGGTGCGGCTGTCGCCCACCACCATGCCCGGCCGGTACACCGTCCAGGGCACCGTGCAGTCCTGCCGCACGATTTTTTCGCCCTCGTGCTTGGTCTTGAAATAGGGGTGCTCGCAGTGCTGGGCCTGCTCGAACATGTCTTCACGAAACACGCCCTCGTACAGGCCGGCGGCGGCAATCGACGACACATGGTGGAAGTGCCGGGCCTCGACGGCCTGCGCCAAGGCCACGGCGTGGCGGGTGCCCTCGATGTTGGCCGCGATCTGGCTGGCCTCGTCGGCGTTCAGGTCATAGACTGCCGCCAAGTGGTAAAAATGATCAATCTGGCCCTTGAGCGGCTTGATCTGCGCCGCCGACAGGCCCAGCCGGCGGCGGGTCAGGTCGCCCGCCACCGGCCGCACGCGCGCGGCACTGACGCCCCAGAACGGGCGCAGCGGCGCGGCCTTGGCAGCGCTCTGCGGGCGCCGCAGGTCAGGCACCACCGCCCCCTTGTGCGCCAACAGGCGCTTGACCAGGCGCTTGCCAATGAAGCCCGTGGCGCCGGTGACGAAATAGTGCATCTGCTCCTCCCCTACTCAGCACCATTCTGGCCAGGGCGGGCGCCGGGCGCTTTGGGAAAACGCGCGCCCGGCTAGAGCCGCACCTCTAAGAATTTAGAACGCCGCCCCTACTGCTGGTACGGGCCAGGGCTTAGAGTGAAGCTTGTTCCAACCCCATTTTTTTCAGGAGCCTTTATGGTCACCAAACTGCACAAAGCCGGCGCTGCCAAAACCAGCAGGCCGGCCGCCAAAACTGCCGCCAAACCCGGCACCGCAACCGACACCACGACCGATGCCGCAGCCACCGAGTCACCACTGGCCGGCGCTATTCGCGACTCGGCCCAGCAGATCTGGCAGGCCGGGCTGGGCGCCTTCAACCGGGCCCAGGCCGAGGGCGGCAAGGCCTTTGATGCCCTGGTGAAGGAGGGGGTGACACTGCAGCGCAAGACCCAATCAGCCGCCGAGGAAAAAATTGCCGAGGCCACCAGCAAGATGTCGACCATGGCCAACGACCTCTCGGCCAAGGCCACCGGCCAGTGGGACAAGCTGGAAAACATTTTTGAAGACCGCGTGGCCAAGGCGCTGAACAAGCTGGGCGTGCCCTCGGCCAAGGACGTGGCCGCGCTGATGGCCCGCATCGATGCGCTCAACCACAGTGTGCAAAAGCTCTCGGCCAAGGGTGCTGCGGCAGCACCAGGCAAGACCGCCAGGCGCCCGGCCGCCCGGGTGGCCGCCAAAACCAGGACAGCACCGACGTCGGCCCCGGCCAGCAAGCCGGCGGCCCGGCGTGCGACGGTGCGCGAGCCGGGCTGAGGCGGGGGCAGCGGGTGAGCCGCTGCATTGCTGCAGCGCAATGGATTGACCCGGCCCGGAGGCCTACACTGTGCCGGTATGGAACGCGCCGCCACCGCCGCTACCAATTCCCGCCCCAAGATTGCGCTGGCGCTGGCGGGGGGCGGCCCGCTGGGGGCCATTTACGAGATCGGCGCGCTGTGTGCGCTGGAAGAGTCGCTCAACGGGCTCGACTTCACCCGGCTCCAGCACTATGTGGGGGTCTCCAGCGGCGGCTTCATCGCGGCCGGGCTGGCCAACGGCATGACGCCACGCGAACTGTGCGCGGCCTTCATTGACGAACCCACCGACCCGCCCGGCGACAGTTTTGATCCCTCCTGGCTGATGCGACCGGCCTATGGCGAGTTTGCCCGCCGCGCCGCCCTGTGGCCGGGGCTGCTGGTGTCGGCACTGTGGCACCTGGCGGCCGGCCGCAAGTCGCTGATGCGGGCGCTGGAGCACCTGGGGCCGGGGCTGCCCACCGGCATGTTTGCCAACGACCAGATCCATGAGGCGCTGGCGGCGCTGTTCTCCAAACCGGGCCGCAGCAATGACTTTCGCCAACTTCGCACCCAGCTCACGCTGGTGGCGACCGACCTGGACACCGGCGAGGCCGCCCCGTTTGGCCGGCCCGGCTGGGACCATGTGCCGATCTCGCGCGCGGTGCAGGCCAGCGCAGCGCTGCCGGGGCTGTTTCCGCCGGTGGCGATTGATGGCGGCCACTATGTGGACGGTGCTCTGAAGAAAACCCTGCACGCCTCCGTGGCGCTGGAGGAGGGCATGGATTTGCTGCTGTGCCTGAACCCGCTGGTGCCGTTTGACGCCACCGCGCCGCGCCTGCCGGACGGCCCGGGGCGGCCGGCATCGCGCCAGCCGATTCCGCGCCTGGTGGACGGCGGCCTGCCGGCGGTGCTGAGCCAGACCTTCCGCTCGCTGATCCACTCGCGCATGGTGCTGGGCATGAAGCAGTACGAGCGCAGCTACCCGGGCACCGACATCATCCTGATTGAGCCTGACCACCGGGACCCCGAGCTCT
>JBEGOC010000294.1:0-24325 GCA_041182225.1 Pseudomonadota bacterium
CGGGCCATTGCCAGCCTGGCCGACCGGCTGGGCTACCGCAACATCCTGTGTCCCTCGTCTTACCAGGTGGGGCAGGACACGCTGAGCTTTGTTGCCGCGATGGCGCCGCTGACTGAACGGATGAACTTTCTGGCGGCCATCCGTTGCGGCGAAATGCAGCCGATCATGCTGGCGCGCACCGTGGCCACCTTGGACCACCTGCTGCGCGGCCGCCTGATCCTCAACGTCATTTCCTCCGATTTTCCAGGTGAAACGGCCAGCAACGACTACCGCTACCGGCGGTCCTGGGAGGTGGTGGAAATCCTCAAGCAGGCCTGGACGCAGGACGAGATCAACCACCTGGGCGAGGTCTACCAGTTCCAGGGCCTCAGCACCGACCCGGTGAAGCCTTACCAGCGGGGTGGCCCCCTGTTGTACTTTGGCGGTTACTCACCGCAGGCCGTTGATTTGTGCGCAGCCCATTGCGATGTGTACCTGATGTGGCCGGAAACCGAGGACGAACTGGCCCAGCGCATGCGGATCGTGCACGCGCGGGCCCAGCATCACGGCCGGGTGCTGGACTACGGCCTGCGCGTGCACATGATCGTGCGTGACACCGAGGCTGAGGCCCGAGACTATGCCCGCGAGTTGGTGTCCCGCCTGGATGACGAGGAGGGTCGCAAGATCCGCGAGCGTGCGCTTGACGCCAAGAATTATGGGGTGTCGATCCAGGCGCAGAACCGCGACAAGGCCGATGCCGAAGGGTTCATCGAGCCCCAACTGTGGACCGGCATCGGCCGGGCCCGGTCGGGCTGTGGCGCCGCTTTGGTGGGCAGCGTGGACCAGGTGCTGAGCAAAATTGAGCGCTACCAGCGCATGGGCATTCGGGCCTTCATTTTTTCCGGGTATCCTCACCTGGACGAGTGCGAGATTTTTGGCACCAAAGTGCTGCCGCAGCTGAGCACCTGCTCCCTGCCCGAGGTGTACGGGCGGGTGCCCACGCAAACACCAGCGACACCGCTGGGCCATGGAGTTCGACGTTGATTCCCACCCTTTCCCTGCATCCGGTGCTGCCGGCGTTCAGCCGGCTGGTCTATGGCGCCTGGCGCCTGCAGGACGCCGCCGACCCCTCGCCCCAGGACACGCTGCGCAAGATCGAGTTGTGCCTGGAGCAAGGCATCACCACCTTCGACCACGCCGACATTTATGGCGGTTACCGCTGTGAAGCGCTGTTTGGTGAGGCGCTGAAGCTCAAGCCGGCGCTGCGGTCGCGGATTCAGTTGGTCAGCAAGTGCGACATCATGCTGCTGTCACCCGCCTGCCCGGGGCGGCGTGTCAAGCACTATGACACCAGCGCGGCGCACATCCGCCAGTCCGTGGTGCAGTCACTGACGCGGCTGGGTGTGGAGCGACTCGATGTGTTGCTGATCCATCGGCCTGACCCCTTCATGGATGCCGTCGAAACTGGCGCTTGTCTGGACGCCTTGGTGCAAGAGGGCAAGATCGGCGCCGCCGGGGTGTCCAATTTCAAACCCTGGGATCTGGACTTGCTCCAGTCGGCCATGCGCACGCCCCTGGTGACCAACCAGGTCGAGATCAGCCTGCTGGAACGCAGCGGCTTTCTGGACGGCACGCTGGCCCAGTGCCAACAGCGCCGCATGGTTCCGATGGCCTGGTCCCCGCTGGCGGGTGGCGCGCTGTTTGGCGATGGCGCTGCGTCGCAGCGGTTGCGCCCGGCCCTGGTCGCCTTGGCCGAGCAGCACGGGGTGACGCCGGAGGCCGTGGCGATCGCCTGGCTGCTGGTCCACCCGGCGCAGATCATGCCGATCGTGGGCACCAACCAGCCAGCCCGACTGGCTCGATTGAGTGACGCGTTCAAGGTCAAGCTGGATCGTGAAACCTGGTTTGAACTCTGGACCCTGGCCGCTGGACAGGAGGTGCCATGAGCCTCAAAGACGCCATGAGTTGCTTCACCACCGGCGTGACGGTGGTCACCACCTGCTACGAGGGGCAGGACTGGGGCATGACCTGCAACTCCTTCAACACCGTGTCCCTGGAACCGGCGCTGGTATTGTGGAGCGTGCGCAAGTCCTCGCAAAGCCACCACGCGTTTGTCCAGAGCGGCGGCTACCTGGTCAACGTGCTGGAGCAGTCGCAGCAGGGCTTGGCCATCCAGTTCTCGCAAGGCACGCAGACCGAGCGCTTTGCGGCTTCGGAGCGGCAACGGCGGGCCAGCGGGCGGGTCTGGCTGCCAGAATCCATGGCCTGGTTTGACTGCCGGCTCTGGCAGGTGGTGCCCGCGGGTGACCATGACATCCTGATCGGCGAGGTGCAGGATTTCGGGCTTCGCCCGGCCGGGCGCGGCCTGGCCTATGCGCAGCGCCGGTTCGGTATCCTGGCTGACGCAGCGGCCTGATCCCCCCGCCCCTTGCCTTGCGGCAGATCACCGCAGGCCGCGCCAACGCCCCGTAGAGTGGTGTTGGCGTCTGGATTTTGGCAAGGGGGCTATCATGAAACTGAAGGAATTGCGCGGCACTTGGGTTGCCGGGGTGGCATTGGCGATGTTGGCCGGGGCGGCATTGGGGCAGGCGGCTCGGGTCGATCCGGGCAAACGTGAGTTCGATGCCAATTGCGCCGTCTGCCACGGCAGCACTGGCAAGGGCAATGGGCCCTATCAGGACATGCTCAAACGCAGCCCGCCGGATTTGACCACCCTGTCACGACGCAATGGCGGTATCCTGCCCGCCAATCGCCTGTATGAGGCGATTGAAGGTGCCAATGTGCCTGCGCATGGCTCGCGCGACATGCCGATCTGGGGCGCCGCCTTCCGCATCCAGGCCGGCGAGTATTACGCCGACATGCCGTATGACACGGCTGTCTATGTCCGTTCGCGTATCCTGGCGCTTGTCGAGTACATCAACCGCTTGCAAGAGCGCTGAGTCAGCGCAGCCAGCCGCAGCAGTTTTCTGCGCTTGGCCTTGATCGTCCAGAGTAGCCGTCCCGGATGCAGGCAGACACATCAGGTACGATAATGGGCTTGATCGTTGACGCCGGTTGCTCGGGGTCAACGCGTCAATTTCTACAACTTTGGAGTTAATCATGGCGAACCGTCGCGAATTTATTGTTCAAGTCAGTCTGGGTGCAGGCGTAATGGTGGCTGGTCAAGCCGTGGCTCAGGGCGCCATGCTGGCCGAGTCGGATGCGCAGGCTGCAGCGCTGGGCTATAAGGCCGATGCCAGCAAGGTCGACAAGGCCAAATTCCCCAAGTTTGCTTCCGGCCAACTGTGTTCGAATTGCGCCCTGTACCAGGGTAAGGCGACGGATGCGGCCGGTGGTTGCCCGCTGTTTGCGGGCAAGCAGGTGGCCGGCAAGGGCTGGTGCAGCGCCTACGCCAAAAAGGCCTGAGCCTGTACGGCTTCGGCTGCTAGCCGCGTGATCCGCCCGGCGCGGATCACGCCCTCACTGCATCTTGTCGCCGCCTCTGTTGCGAGCATCGACCCATGCAGTTACAAGACATTCTGTACTCCCAAGGCTTTGGCACACGGCGCGTCTGTGCCGGTCTGGTGCAGCAGGGTCATGTCCAGGTTTACACGCCTGATCAGGCTTCAAGCCCCGTCCTGATTCAGGACTCTGCTATGGAATTTGAAGCGCAGGGGCTTTGTCTGCGGGTGCGTGGCGTCGACTGGCCCTACCACGCGCCGGCCTACCTGATGTTGCACAAGCCGGCTGGCACTGAGTGTTCGCAAAAACCCTCGACCTACCCCAGCATTTACACCCTGTTGCCCTCACCGCTGCGTATGCGGCCGCAAAAGGGCCCGGTGCAGGGCGTTCAGGCGGTGGGCCGGCTCGACCAGGACACCACCGGTCTGTTGCTGTTGACTGATGACGGCAAGTTCATCCACCGTATGAGTTCGCCCCGGCACCATGTGCCCAAGGTCTATCAGGTGGTGGTCAAGCACGGCCTTGACGAGCGCCAGGTGCGGCGCCTGCTCGACGGCGTGGTGCTCGATGACGATCCGACCCCGGTGCGCGCGGCCAGCTGCGAGGCCGTGACTGAGCACCATTTGCGCCTGACCCTGACCGAGGGCAAGTACCATCAGGTCAAGCGCATGGTGGCGGCGGTGGGCAACCGGGTCGAGGCGCTGCACCGCTCGCAAATCGGCCGCTTGCAGCTGCCGCAAGACCTGGCGCCGGGCCAATGGCGCTGGCTCGCGGCGGCGGATCTGGCCGCGCTGTCGCCCTGAGCGCCGCTACACTGGCAGGCAATTCGACAGAGGCCCTGATGTGACGTCTTCCGTTCATTGTTTTCCCCTCCGTCTGGCCCGTTTGAGCCGCTGGCTGGGCCTGCTGGTGCTGGTGATGGCCGGTCTGTGTTCCCCGGCCACGGCGCAAGCGGCGCCGATATTTGTGTTGAATTCCCTGTCCGCCAGCGTCAGCGTGATCGACCCGGTGAGTTGGCAGGAGATCAAACGCATTCCCACGGGCAAGGAGCCGCACCACCTCTACCTGGCGCCCGATGAAAAGTCGCTCATCATCGCCAATGCGCTGAGTGATTCGCTGCTGTTTGTCGACCCCAGAACCGCCGAGGTGCAGCGTACCGTGCGTGGCATCCTGGATCCCTACCAGCTGCGCTTTTCGCCCGACATGAAATGGTTTGTCACGGCAGCCAACCGGCTCAACCACATCGACATCTACCGCTGGGATGGCAAAGAGCCCATCCTAGTCAAACGCATTGCCACCGGCAAGACGCCCAGCCATGTCTGGATCGACAGCAAGAGCAGCACGGTCTACGCCACGATGCAGGACAGCGACGAACTGGTGGCGATCGATCTGCCGAGCCAGACCCTCAAATGGCGGCAAAAGACCGGGGCCATGCCGGCCGACGTGTTTGGCACGCCCGATGACAAGTTCCTGCTCATTGGGCTCACCGGTGGCGACGGGGTGGAGCTGTACGAGCTGGGCGCAGGCCCGGCCAAGCTGGTGAAACTGCTCAAGACCGGGCAGGGTGCGCATGCGTTTCGGGCTGCCGGTGACAAACGCCATGTCTATGTCAGCAATCGGGTAGCGAACACCATCAGCAAGATCGACTTCCAGAGCATGAGTGTGGTGGACTCGTATGTCGCGCCGAGCGGTCCCGACTGTATGGACGTGTCGGCCGACGGCCGCTACCTGTATGTGGCCTCGCGCTGGGCCGGCAAACTCAGCGTGATCGACACCCGAACCCGCGAACTGGTGCGCCAGGTGAGCGTGGGCAAATCGCCGCACGGCGTCTGGACCCTGGACCATGCGCCGCGCCAATAGGCCGTCGGGCTGCCGTTTTGCTCTGGTATTGGTAGCGGGCCTGCTAGGTCTGACAAGGCCTGGCGCCCTGAATGCCTGTGAAAAACCAGTCTACCTCACGTTTGATACCGGTCACATGGCGGTGGCACCGCTGGTGGCCGAGGTGCTGCAACGGCATCAGGTGCGGGTGACTTTTTTTGGTGCCCAGGAACCGAGCAAAGAGGGCGATGGCAGCCTGGGCCAGACCTGGGCACCCTGGTGGCGCGCCCGTGCCGGCGAGGGCCATGAGTTCGCCTCGCACACCTTCGACCATGTGTACTGGCGGGCTGACCTGCCCGGGCCGGGGCCACGCTTCAAGGTCCAGCCCTCGGCCGGGCCGCAGGCGGGCCAGACCCAAACCTGGGACGCCGCCCAGTATTGCGCCGAGATCCGGCGCGCCGGCGACCGACTGCAGAGCCTGACCGGGCGCAAGCCCCTGCCGCTGTACCGGGCCCCGGGCGGCAAGACCTCGCCCGCGCTGCTGGCCGCGGCCAAGGCCTGTGGTTACCTGCACGTGGGCTGGGCACCAGCCGGTTTTCTCGGTGACGAGTTGGCCAGCGAGCAATTCAGCAACGCCACGCTGCTTGAGCGGGCGCTGCGCACCATCCGCCCGGGCGACATCCTGATGGCGCACCTGGGCATCTGGTCCCGGCGCGACCCCTGGGCGCCAGCGGTTCTGGAGCCCCTGATCAAGGGCCTGCAGGCGCGCGGCTTTTGTTTTGCCACCCTGCGCGAGCACCCGGCCTACCGTGCCTGGGTGGCGGCGGGCTCCTGAGGCGGTGCATTGACCATGGACGCCTTGGGCGAGCTGTTCACTGTCGTGCAGGCCTGGTTGTTCGAAACTGCGGTCCAGCCGGCGATGTTCGTCCTCGGCCTGGGCCAGTTGCTGGCCGACGGTTACAACGCCACAGGCTGGCTGCTGGTCGGCCTGCTGCAACTGCTGGTGCTGGTCGGCCTGATCGGTCCGCTGCAGCGCTGGCGGCCCGTTGAAGCCGTGATCGACCGCGCCACGGTGCGCACCGACATGCTCTACACCCTGCTGCACCGCCTGGGGCTGTTTCGGGTGGCGATGTTTTTCCTGCTGGAGCCGACCCTGAACGAGGTATTTGGCTGGCTGCGGGTGGCCGGCCTGCCTACCCTGCACCTCGATGGCTTCTGGCCTGGCGTAAGCGATCTGCCCTGGGTCAGTCTGCTGCTCTACCTGGTGGTGCTGGATGCGCTCAACTACGGCGTGCACCGGGCCCAACACGGCCTGGGCTGGTGGTGGCAGCTGCACGCGCTGCACCACGCCCAGCGCCAGATGACGATGTGGAGCGACAACCGCAACCACCTGCTGGACGATGTGCTCCGCGACCTGATATTGATTGTGATCGCGCAGCTGATCGGCATCGCGCCCAGCCAGTACGTGGCCATCGTCGCCCTGACCCAGCTCAGTGAGAATTTTCAGCATGCCAACCTGCGGTTGTGGTTTGGCCCGCTGGGCGAGCGGCTCTGGGTCAGTCCGCGCTTTCACCGCATGCACCATGCCATCGGCCGCAGTGAGCGGCAAAACTGCAATTTCGGGGTGTTGCTACCCTGGTGGGACATGCTGTTTGGCACCGCTGACTTCAGCCTGCGCTACGAGCCGACCGGCGTACTGGACCAAACAGTGCGAGGCCGCGACTACGGGCGGGGCCTGCTCGCACAGCAATGGCTGGGCCTCAAGCGCCTGGTGGGCCGGGCCTGATCGCCACCACGTGACGCCGCCACAGACACGGTATCCTCGAGTCATGAGCCTGTTCCTCGGATCCCTGTGGCGCGCCCTGGCTTACTGCCTGCACCCGCGCGTCATCCTGCTGTCGCTGTTGCCCTTGCTGCTGACCGTGGCGCTCGCGCTCGGCCTGGGTTACCTCTACTGGTCGCCCGCGGTGGCCTGGGTGCACGGCCTGCTGGAAGCCGCCAGCTGGGTGAACAGCGTGTGGTCCTGGCTGGACGGCCAGGGCCTGGGCCGCATCAAAGTGGTGCTGGCGCCATTGATCGTGATTTTTTCTGTCACGCCGCTGATCGTCATGTTGTCGCTGCTGACGGTGGCGCTGCTCATGACGCCGGCCCTGACGCGCTTGATCGCGCTGCGACGCTTCCCGACCCTGGCGCGCCAGGGCTCGGGCTCCTGGCTGTACAGCCTGCTCTGGTCGCTGGGCGCCACGCTAGCGGCGCTGCTCATGCTGCTGCTGTCCATCCCGCTGTGGCTGATTCCGCCGCTGATTTTGGTGCTGCCGCCGTTGATCTGGGGCTGGCTGACCTACCGCGTGCTGGCGTTTGACGCGCTCAGTGGCCATGCCAGCGCGGCCGAGCGGCGCGAGCTGTTTCGCCGCCACCGCGGCACGCTGCTGCTGATGGGGCTGTTTTGTGGCTACCTGGGCTCTGCCCCCAGCCTGATCTGGGCCTCGGGCGTGGTGTTTGCCGCCGGCTTTGTGGTGCTGGTACCCCTGGCCATCTGGATTTACACCCTGGTATTTGCCCTGTCCTCGCTCTGGTTTGCCCACTATCTGCTGGCGGCGTTGCAGACGCTGCGTGACGAGGCGGCCGCCGCGTCCGTCCCGCCGGTGCCGGCCCCAGCGCCAGCGGCCGACCAGAAACCGCTAGCATTGCTCCATGACGCCACTGCCCCCATTCCCCATGTCCCCTGAGCACCCGGCATCCATAGGTCTGATCATCATCGGCGACGAGATCCTGTCCGGCAAGCGCGCCGACAAGCACCTGCCCAAGGTGATCGATCTGCTCAAGGCGCGCGGCCTGTCGCTGGACTATGCTGACTATGTGGGCGACTCACCCGAGCGCATCACGGCCACGCTGGCGCGCGCCTTTGCCTCGGGGGGGCTGGTGCTGTCCTGCGGTGGCATTGGCGCCACACCGGACGACCACACCCGGCAATGTGCTGCCCGTGCGCTCGGCGTGCCGCTGGCCCTGCATCCCGAGGCGGAGGCGCTGATCCGCGAGCGCATGCAGGATATGGCCCGCGAGCAGGGCGTGGCTTACGAGCCAGATCGGCCGGACAATATGCACCGGCTCAACATGGGCATGTTTCCGGCCGGTTCGCAGATCATCCCCAACCCGTACAACAAGATCCCCGGCTTCAGCTGCGGCCATGTGCATTTTGTGCCCGGCTTTCCGGTGATGGCCTGGCCCATGATCGAATGGCTGCTGGACACCCGCTATCCGCACCTGTTCCAGACTGCGGCCTGGATCGAGCAGTCAGTGGTGGTGTTTGGTGCCATGGAAGCCACGCTGACGCCGTTGATGGAAGCCTTGGAGCGGGATTTTGCCGGCATCAAGGTGTTCAGCCTGCCCAGTGTCGATCACCCTGAATACGGCCGCCACATTGAGCTGGGCGTCAAGGGCCATCCGGCGCTGGTCAATCAGGCCTATCCGGCGCTATTGGCCGGACTGCGGGGATTCGAAGCCCAACTGGGCCCTGAATTGGTGCGTAACTAAAAGCCTTCATTTGGTGCTGAATTGAATGCACCAATATGGTGCAATTGGTCCGCGATCTTTCTTGGGTCACGGCCTGATCCAAGTCATATCCGAATCAAACTCAGGGCAAAATAGTGGTTGGACGCCGAATCGCCCGCCAACAGAGCCTTGGCACAGAAACTGCATTCCCCCACATATCAATTTTTCAACCCGCATCCACACAGGAGAATCTGATGGCCAAGACCGTCGCAGACGTCATGAAAATGGTGAAAGACAACGAAGTCAAGTTTGTTGACTTCCGCTTCACCGACACCCGTGGCAAGGAACAGCACGTGACTGTGCCCGTGTCTCATTTCGATGAGGACAAGTTCACCTCCGGCCACGCGTTTGACGGCTCGTCCATCGCTGGCTGGAAGGGTATCGAAGCCTCGGACATGCAACTCATGCCCGACCCCAACACCGCCAATGTGGACCCGTTCTTTGAGGAAACCACGCTGTTCCTGCAGTGCGATGTGGTCGAGCCCAGCGACGGCAAGTCCTACGACCGCGATCCGCGCTCCATCGCCAAGCGCGCTGAAGCCTATCTCAAGGCCTCCGGCATCGGCGATACCGCCTATTTCGGTCCCGAGCCCGAGTTCTTTATTTTTGACGGTGTGCGTTGGAGCAACGAACCCGGCAAAGTGGGTTTTGAAATCGACGAGTACGAAGCACCGTGGAATTCCGGCGCCAAGCTCGAAGGTGGCAACCGCGGCCATCGGCCCACCGTCAAGGGCGGTTATTTCCCGGTGCCGCCGGTCGACAGCACGCAAGACATGCGCGCCGAGATGTCCTTGATCCTCGAGTCACTGGGCATCCCGGTCGAGGTGTTTCACCACGAAGTGGCCGGCGCCGGCCAAAACGAGATCGGCACCAAGTTCAGCACCCTGGTGCAACGTGCCGACTGGACGCAGGTTCTGAAATACGTGGTCTGGAACGTGGCCAATGCCTACGGCAAGACTGCCACTTTCATGCCCAAGCCCTACGCCGGCGACAACGGCTCGGGCATGCACGTGCACCAGTCGATCTGGAAAGACGGCAAGAACCTGTTCGCCGGTGACGGCTACGCCGGCCTGAGCGATTTCGCGCTGTACTACATCGGCGGCATCATCAAGCACGCGCGCGCCCTCAACGCCATCACCAACCCAGGCACCAACAGCTACAAGCGCTTGGTGCCCGGTTTTGAGGCGCCGGTGAAGCTGGCTTACAGCTCGCGCAACCGCTCGGCCTCGATCCGCATCCCATTTGTGGCCAACCCCAAGGGGCGCCGCATCGAGGCGCGATTCCCTGATCCATCGGCCAACCCGTATCTGTGCTTCTCGGCCCTGATGATGGCCGGTCTTGATGGCGTGGAAAACAAGATCCACCCGGGCGAAGCCGCCACCAAGGACCTGTACCATCTGCCGCCCGAGGAAGATGCCAAGGTGCCGACCGTGTGCCACAGCCTGGACCAGGCGCTGGGCTACCTCAACGAAGACCGTGCCTTCCTGACCAAAGGTGGCGTGTTCACCGACTCCATGCTCGACGCTTACATCGAGCTCAAGATGGGCGAAGTGACCCGCTTCCGCATGGCGCCGCACCCGGTCGAATACGACATGTACTACTCACTGTAAGCTGGCGGTCCCCAGACCGTTGTGCTCACAGCATGGGCCAGAAAGGACGGCGCGAGCCGTCCTTTTCATTTGGTGACTGCTTGTTGCGTGGCTGTGGAGAGTCATTTGTCGCATACTTGCACACCATGCAGATCCTGTTGAACCCCGGCCATCCCATGCGCCTGCTCGGTCTGGCCATCCTGGGACTCTGGTGCGCCGGCACGAGCGCCTTGGCCCAGCAGGCCATTTACCGTTGTGGCAACGAGTACACCAACGTGGTGTCAGACCCTGCCGCGCGCGGTTGCAAGCTCATTCAGGGTGCGAACGTCACGGTGGTGCCCGGCACCCGGGCCCAGCCGCCGGCGGCCAAGCCCGGCGATGAGGCTGCTGCGCCCGTAGCCCCGGTCCCCAGACAGCGCGTGGCGTCCAGCGACCAGAAGGCGCGCGACGCCGATGCGCGACAAATTTTGCTGGCAGAGCTGAAGAAAGCCGAGTCGCGACAGGCTGAACTGCTGCGCGAATACAACAATGGCGAGCCGGAGCGGCGCAGTGACGAGACGCGCAACTATCAAAAATACCTGGACCGGGTCGCTGAACTCAAGGCCAGCCTGGCGCGCAATGAAAGCGACATCGCCAGCATTCGGCGCGAGCTGGCACGCCAGCCGGCTGCCTCGGCGCCCGCGCCGGCTCGATAGGCGGCCCGATAGTCGGCCTGAGTGCCCCCATGACCCCGCCAAACCTTCCCGCTGCCGCCGGCCGGTTCCAGGCTTTCGACCTTCTGGCGACGCTGGTCGCCGTGGTCCGCAGCGACGGGGCCGTGGTGTTCGCCAACGCGGTGCTGGAGGATGCCCTGGGCATGTCACGCCGCATGCTGCTGGGCGCTTTGCTGCCCGACAGTTTCACCGAGCCGGCGGCGCTGCGGCATGCCCTGGCCGGCGCCGACAGCAACGAATTCGCCGCGTTGCGCTATGACGCCTGGCTGCAGCGCCTGAATCGGGAGCCGCTGCCGGTGCATGTGATCGTCGCGCAATCCGAGCGTGCCGATGAGTTCATTGTCGAGCTGCTGCCGCTGGAGCAGCAGGCGCGCAAAGACCGCGAAGAGCGGCTGGCCCAGCAGGCACAGACCAACAAGGAACTGATCCGCAACCTGGCGCATGAAATCAAGAACCCGCTGGGCGGCATTCGCGGCGCTGCGCAACTGCTGGAGATGGAGATCGAGTCGCGCGAGCTGACCGAGTACACCCAGGTCATCATCCATGAAGCCGACCGTCTGCAGACGCTGGTGGACCGCCTGCTGGCGCCGCACCGCCGGCCGCACATGGTGGGCGATGTCAACATCCATGAAGTGTGTGAGCGGGTGCGCTCCTTGATCCTGGCCGAGTTTCCGCGTGGCCTGACCGTGGTGCGCGATTTCGACACCTCGATCCCCGAGTTCCGTGGTGACTTTGAACAGCTGATCCAGACCGTGCTCAACATCGCCCACAACGCCTGCGAAGCCCTGGGCGAACAAATCGCCCAGGGTCAGGCCAGCCTGACCTTTTGCACCCGGGTGGCCCGCCAGGTTACCTTTGGCCAGCAACGCTACCGGTTGGCACTGGAATTGCATGTCATCGATAACGGGCCAGGCGTACCCGAGTCGATCAAGGACCGCATTTTCTACCCGCTGGTGTCGGGCAGGGAAGGAGGCTCCGGCCTGGGGCTGACATTGGCACAAACCTTTGTTCAACAGCACCATGGCCTGATCGAGTGTGACAGCCAGCCGGGCCGAACCGATTTCAAGATATTGATTCCGCTCCCCTGAATCCTGACCTGAGGTGACACGACAACATGAAGCCGATTTGGATCGTAGATGATGACCAGTCCATCCGCTTCGTGCTTGAAAAAGCACTGTTGCGGGAGAACCTGCCCACCCGCAGCTTCACCAACCCGCGTGATGTCCTGGCGGCGCTGAGCCTGGCCAGCGAGGACGGCGGCCCCCAGGTGCTGGTCAGCGACATCCGTATGCCGGGCGGCTCCGGGCTGGACCTGCTGGAGAAGGTCAAGCAGACTTACCCGGGTCTGCCGGTCATCATCATGACCGCCTACTCCGACCTCGACAGTGCGGTGTCAGCGTTTCAGGGCGGCGCCTTCGAGTACCTGCCCAAGCCGTTCGACCTGCCCAAGGCGGTCGAGCTGATCCGCCGTGCCGTGGAAGAAAGCCTGCGCGAGGAAGTGGTCGAGGAGCGCATGGCCGAAGCGCCCGAGATGCTGGGGCAGGCGCCGGCGATGCAGGACGTGTTCCGCGCCATCGGCCGCCTGAGCCAGAGCAACGTCACGGTGATGATCACCGGCGAATCGGGCTCGGGCAAGGAGTTGGTGGCACGCGCGCTGCACAAGCATTCGCCGCGGGCCAACGGGCCGTTTGTGGCCATCAACACCGCGGCCATCCCCAAAGACCTGCTGGAGTCCGAGCTGTTCGGCCATGAGCGCGGCGCCTTCACTGGCGCGCAAACCATGCGCCGCGGCCGCTTCGAGCAGGCCGATGGCGGCACCCTGTTCCTGGACGAGATCGGCGACATGCCGTTCGACCTGCAAACCCGCTTGCTGCGCGTGCTCAGCGACGGCCATTTTTACCGGGTCGGCGGCCACGGCGCCGTGAAAACCAATGTGCGGGTGATCGCCGCAACGCACCAGAATCTGGAGCAGCGGGTGCGGGATGGCGCGTTTCGTGAAGACCTGTTTCACCGCCTGAATGTGATTCGCCTGCGTTTGCCGGCGCTGCGCGAACGGCGGGAAGACATCGCCATGCTGACGCGGCATTTTCTGCAGCAAAGCGCGGCGCAGCTCGGGGTGGAGCCCAAACGCATTTCGGACGCGGCGCTGGCCTGGCTGGGGCACTTCGGGTTTCCCGGCAATGTGCGCCAGCTCGAGAACATCTGCCACTGGCTCACCGTGATGGCGCCGGCCCAGGTGATCGAGCCCAAGGATCTGCCGCCGGAAGTGGGTGTGTCAGCCACCGGCTCGCACGTGCCCGAGCCTGCTGCCGTCACGGTGCCGGCTGTACCAGCGATTGTGGTGCCGGCCGATATGCCCACTGTGGTGGCCGCGCCTGCCGCGCTGCCCCAGTTCAGCGGCGATAGCTGGGAACTGGGACTTGAGGCCGACGCGCTGGCCCTGCTGGCGACCGAGCGGCAGGATGTGTGGGATGCCTTGAGCCGGCGTTTCGAGTCGCGCCTGATTCTGGCGGCGCTGGCCACCACGCGCGGCCGTCGTATCGAAGCTGCCACCAAACTCGGCATCGGCCGCAACACCATCACGCGCAAGATCCAGGAACTGGGCCTGGAGTAGGCCGCGGCCGCCGGCGCGCGGGTTCAGCCCAGGTCGATGTCCACCAACACCGGGGCATGGTCGCTCGGGCGCTCATTGGCGCGCGGCGTGCGGTCAATGCGGCAGCTGCGCACCAGCGGCTTGAGCGCCTCGCTGACCAGGATATGGTCGATGCGCAGACCCTGGTTGCGCCGAAAGCCGAAGTTGCGGTAATCCCACCAGCTGTAGCTTTTGGGTGGCTGCGGGAACAGCCGCAGGGCATCGTGCAGGCCCAGCGCCACCAGCGCGCGCAGGTGGTAGCGCTCGTCCTCGGTGCAGTGGATGGTGTCTTTGAGCCCGACCGGGTCCCACACATCGGCATCATCAAAAGTGATGTTGAAGTCGCCCATCAGCACCAGGCGCGGGTGCGCCTGCAGCTCGGCCCGGACCCAGTCGCGCAGGCCCTTGAGCCAGTTCATCTTGTAATCAAACTTGTCGCTGCCGGGCTCCTGGCCGTTGGGAAAATAGCCACCGATCACGCGCACGCCAGCCACGTCGGCACCGATCACCCGCGCCATGTCGTCGGCAAAGCCCGGGATATTGCGCACCACGTTCTGCGCCGGCGCGCGCGTCAGCAGCGCCACGCCGTTGTAGGTTTTCTGGCCGAAGCACTGGGCCTGGTAACCGGCCTGGGCCAGCGCCTCAAACGGAAATTTGTCGTCGGTCAGCTTGAGTTCCTGCAGCGCCAGCACATCGACCGGATTGGCCTTGAGCCAGTCCAGCACCTGCGGCAGCCGCACCGTCAGCGAGTTGCTGTTCCAGGTGGCAAGTTGCATGGTGTTCTAGGCCTCTAGCCCCTGTCGGGCCTCAGAAGTTTGCTATCAAATATGTTGTTAATCCGCGCTGTCCAAGAGGGCTTTTTTGCGGTACGTGACAAAACTGAAAGGCAGGCCAGCGACAGACACCTGCGGCAGGCGCGCGGTCTCTGTCCAGCTGGCGTCAAACTCAGGCGCATGGGCATCGCCTTCGAAGGCCTGGTCGATCTCAGTCACCTGCGCTGAGCTGGCCAGCGGCAGGGCCTGGGCATAGAGTTCGGCGCCGCCTATCACCCAGACGTCCGGGTGACCTTGGGCCAGTTCCAAGGCCTCGTCCAGCGAGTGGGCACAGACGGCACCTTCAGCCTGCCAACTGGCCTGGCGCGTGACGACGATGTTGCGGCGGCCGGGCAGCGGCCGGAATTTGGGTGGCAGCGAATCCCATGTTTTGCGCCCCATGATGACTGGGCAACCCTGGGTGAGGCGCTTGAAATGCGCCAGGTCTTCCGGCAGGTGCCAGGGCAGGGCGTTGTCGCGGCCGATCACGCCATTGGCGGCGCGGGCAAAGATCAGGTGCAGTGCCATCAGCGGGCCGTCATACCGCCACCGGCGCCTTGATGGCCGGGTGGCATTGGTAACCCAGCATCTCAAAATCGTCGTAGTTGTAGTCGAACAGGCTCGGCGGCCGGCGTTTGATGTGCAGCGTGGGCGGCGGCAGCGGCGCGCGTGACAGCTGCAGCGCCACCTGCTCGGCGTGGTTGCTGTAGATGTGGCAATCGCCACCGGTCCAGATGAAGTCGCCCACGTCCAGATCGCACTGTTGCGCCACCATGTGCGTGAGCAAGGCATAGCTGGCGATGTTGAAGGGCACGCCCAGGAAAATATCGGCACTGCGCTGGTACAGCTGGCAACTCAGCCGCCCGCGCTCGCCCGGCATGCTGGGCGGGGCGACGTAGAACTGGAAGAACGCGTGGCAGGGCATCAACGCCATCTTGTTCAGGTCGGCCACATTCCAGGCGCTGACGATGATTCGGCGCGAGTCCGGGTTGGTTTTCAGGGTCTTGATGACGTCGGCAATCTGGTCGATGTGGCCGCCGTCCGGCGTCGGCCAGCTGCGCCATTGCACGCCGTAGACCGGGCCCAGGTCGCCATCGGCTCGGGCCCATTCGTCCCAGATCGAGACGCCCCGCTCCTTGAGCCAGTGGTTGTTGCTGGAGCCACTGAGGAACCACAGCAGCTCCAGGATGACCGACTTCAGGTGCACTTTTTTGGTGGTGACCAGCGGGAAGCCCTGATTCAGGTCAAAGCGCATCTGGTAGCCGAACACACTGCGCGTGCCGGTGCCGGTGCGGTCGGCCTTGACGACCCCGGTGCTGGCCACATGGCGCATGAAATCTTCGTAAGGGGCGGGGAGGGGCGGTGCGCTCATGGGACGCTGATTTTATTCACGGCTGAGTACCCGGCCGGGGTTGAGCAAGCCCTGCGGGTCCAGCGCGTGCTTGATGGCGCGCATCATCGTCAAGGCCACCGACGATTTGTGCTGCGCCAGGTGCGCCAGCTTGAGGCTGCCCACGCCATGCTCGGCCGAGATCGAGCCGCCAAAGCAGCGTACCGAGTCGAACACCAGGTGGTTGACCTGCTCTTCGTGCTGCCGCAAAAACTGCGCGGCGTCCATGGCCTCGGGCGCCTGCACGTTGTAGTGCAGGTTGCCGTCACCGAGGTGGCCGAAATTGACCAGGCGCACGCCGGGGATGGCCTGGATCAGCAAGGCATCGGTGGCGGCCACGAAATCCGGAATACGCGACACCGGCACCGAAATGTCATGTTTGATGTTGAGCCCCTCGGCCACCTGCGCCAGCGGAATGCTCTCGCGCACTTGCCACAGTTTTTGGGCCTGGGCCAGGTTTTCTGCCACCACAGCATCGCTCACGCACCCCTGGTCGAGAGCGGCTTCCAGCAGTCGCTCCAATTGCTCGCGCGCATGGGCTTGGGATTCATGGTCCGAGTTTTCCAACAGCACGCACCAGGGGCTCTGCCGCCACAGGGGCACACGCAGCTGGGGCAGGTGTTTGTCGACCAGGCTCAGGGCAAACTGCCCCATCAGCTCAAAGCCGGTCAGGCCGGCACCCAGGTGCTGGTGCGCCAGCCGCAGCAGTGCCAGTGCCTGGGGCAGGGACGGCACGGCCGCCCAGGCCGACCGCTGCGCGGCGGGCAGCGGGTCGAGCTTCAGGCTGGCGGCCGGGATGATGCCCAGCGTACCCTCAGAGCCGATCAGCAGGTTGCGCAGGTCGTAGCCGGTGGTGTCCTGGCGCAGGCCGGACAGCCCGTGCCAAATCTCGCCCTGGGCCGTGACCACCTCCAGGCCCAGGCACAGGTCGCGGGCATTGCCGTAGCGCAGCACCTGCGTGCCGCCGGCGTTGGTGCCCAGGTTGCCGCCGATGGTGCAACTGCCCTCAGCGGCCAGGCTTAGCGGGAACAGAAAGCCTGCAGTTTGCGCGTGTTGCTGCAGCGCCGCCAGCACGCAGCCGGCCTCGGCGGTCAGGGTCAGGTTGTCGGCGTCGAGCTCGCGCACCCGGTTCAGGCGCTGCAGGCTCAGCACCAGCTGGTCGCCGGACGCGTCGGGCGTGCTGCCCAGCACCAGACCGGTATTGCCGCCCTGCGGCACGATGCTGACCGGCCGCTGCGGCTGCCGCGCGCGCTGGGCGATGCAGGCCTGCACCACCGCTGCCACTTCGACCGTATCGCCGGGACGCACCACGGCCAGGGCTCGGCCTTGCGCACGTTTGCGCCAGTCCTGCTCCCAGGCGCTCAGGTCGCCGTCGGTCAGCACCTGGGCAGCGCCCAGCTTGGCACGCAATTCGTTGAGCAGCACCTCCACGGCTCAGGCCTTCTGCGCCGCCGCCTTGAGCCGCAGCCGAACGTGCAGGGCGCAGGCCAGGAAGAGCGTGATGCACAGCAGTGTTTCGATCAGGCCAAGGATGTTGCCCGGGGGCTTGTCGCTCCAGGCCCGTACCACGCCCTCGGTGAAATACAGCCAGACCAGCAGGCTGACCCAGCGGTAGGTGTACATGCGGTTTTTCAGCAGGCCGGCCAGCGGCACGCACAGCGGCAGCACCTTGAGCGCCAGCCACGAGCCACCAGGGCGGATGGGTGCCAGCACCAGTTCCCAGGCCAGACCGAGAATGATCAGCCCGAGCAGGCTGCCCACGGCCAGAATGCGGGTGGCGTCCACCGAGGTGGATGCTTGAGGGCGTGCAGTAGTCATTGGGATGGCATCATAGCGGTCATGCCCGAGTCACCCCCCACCCCCTCGCCATCTCCCTCATCGCTGCTGGCACGCTTGCAGGCACTGCCGGGCGCCGTCGCTGATTTTCCCTGGAAATCCGCCGCAGTGACACTGGGCCAGCGCTTCCGCGAGGACCGGCTGGGCCTCACCGCCAGCAGCCTGACCTTCACCACCATGATCGCTCTGGTGCCCTTCATCACGGTGGCGCTGGCGTTGTTCACCGCGTTTCCGATGTTTGCCAAGTTTCAGGATGTGTTGCAGAGGTGGCTGATCGACAGCCTGGTGCCGGACAACATCGCGCGCCAGGTACTGGGCTACCTGACCCAGTTCGCCGGCAAGGCCAGCAAGCTCGGCGCTGCCGGCCTGGTGATCCTGCTGAGCACGGCGTTGGCGCTGATTTTCACGATCGATCGCACCCTGAACGGCATCTGGCGCGTGGCCAAGCCGCGCCCGTTTGCCCACCGGGTGCTGGTGTACTGGGCCGGCATCACGCTCGGGCCGCTGCTTTTGGGTGTGAGCCTGACCGTCACCTCCTATGCCGTTACCGCCTCGCGCGGGGTGGTGGGCGTGATGCCGGGGGGCGTGCAACTGTCGCTGGACCTGGTGCAGTTTGTGCTGATGGCCTGGGGCATGGCGGCGTTGTACCGCTACATTCCCAACACCCTGGTGCATTGGCACCATGCCTGGGCTGGCGGTCTGTTTGTGGCGGCCGGTTTCGAGGTGGCCAAGAAACTGCTGGCCCTGTACCTTAGCAAGGTGCCAACCTATGCCCTGGTGTACGGGGCTTTTGCCACGCTGCCGATTTTGCTGATCTGGATCTACGTGGCCTGGGTCATTGTGCTGCTGGGCGCGGTGATGGCCGCCTACCTGCCTAGCCTGCTGGCCCATACGCCGCAACGGCCCCGCGTGCCCGGCTTGGCCTTTGAGCTGGCGCTGGAGACGCTGCAATTGCTGCAGGCGGCGCGCGCCACCGGAGCGCGCGGCCTGACGCCGCAACAGCTGGCACTGCAGCTGCGCGCTGACCCGGGGCAGCTGGACCGGGTGTTGACGACGCTGCGTGCGCTCGATTGGGTCGGCCAGTTGCAGGAGGAATCGGACGGCACGGCCGCGCGCCAGGTGCTTCTGGTCGAGCCGGCGCTCACGCCGCTGGCGCCGCTGGTCGAGCGCCTGCTGTTGCAGCGCGCCGACAGCGCCAACAATTTATGGAAAAACAGCCGTCTGGCCTCGATGACATTGGATCAAGCGCTATAAATTCAGGAGCTTTTGAGAAAATCGGTCAGCGCCGTGAGCATGGCTTCCGGGGTTTCGGTCATCTGATGGTGGCCGCCGGGCAGCAGCACCACCCGGCCATCCCGGGCCTTGGCCACCAGGGTCTGCGCGGCTTTGGGCGGTGTCATCTGGTCCTGGCTGCCCAGCAGGAAGAGCACCGGGCAGGTCACCCGGTCGACGGCGGCTTCAGCCCCGGCATAGCGGTCGCAGGCCAGAAAGCCGGTGTGAAACAGGTTGACCTTGCGGTTGCTCGCCAACACCCGCCGCCCCAGCGCCAGCGAGGCACCGTACACCCAGGTGCCTGGCCCCAGCGCCGAGGGCGGCGGCGCCAAGGTAGACCGCGAAAACACGTTGACCATGGCCAGTGCCCTCATGGGTTCGTTGAGCGAGGCGTCCAGCAGCGCCGGCGACACCTTCATGGGCGCGGCCACACCCACCAGCACCAGCTGACGCACTCGCGCTGGCGCCCGGGCCGCAGCCTCCAGCGCCACCAGGGCGCCAAAGCTGTGCCCGACCAGCACGGCCTGCGCCAGGCCGGCTGCGTCCAACAGCGCTACGACGACCTCGGCGGCCGCCTCCACCGTGGCCGCCGGCTCGCCAGCGCTGCGGCAATGGCCCGGCAGGTCGACCGCCAGCACATTCCAGCCGTGGTGCGCCAGGTAGCGCGACTGTAGGATCCAGACGCTGTGGTCGTTGAGCACGCCGTGGATGAAGACGATGCTGGGTTTGGTGGCATCAAATGGCTTGCCGCCGGTGTAGCAGTAGGTGGGATGTCCGTGGACGGTGAGAAACATGGTGGGGCACTCGGTAGGCGGCTTCAATGGTCGGGAATCAGGCGTTTGCCGAGGCTGAGCACGTCATCCCGGTGATAGCCCAGCACCTGGGCCACTTCGGCGTCGGCATAGGGACGGACCTTCATGTCAGCCTCTCTGCCGCCTTCAGCGCGCGCTTGAGGTCGTCGATCAGGTCGTCGGGGTCTTCCAGGCCGATGCTCAGGCGGATCGTGCCCTGCGTGATGCCAGCGCCGGCCAGCGCCTCGTCGCCCAGGCGGAAATGGGTGGTGCTGGCCGGGTGGATCACCAGGCTGCGGCAGTCGCCCACATTGGCCAGGTGGCTGAACAGTT
This sequence comes from Pseudomonadota bacterium, assembly GCA_041182225.1. Lineage (GTDB taxonomy): Bacteria > Pseudomonadota > Gammaproteobacteria > Burkholderiales > Burkholderiaceae_C > Rhodoferax. The sequence goes on from JBEGOC010000294.1 coordinate 20,159, forward strand.
TGAGGTTCTCCACAAAGGCCTGGCCCTGCGCCCGGCTGCCTTTGAGGTCAAAGCTGAACACCGAGCCCGCGCCGCGTGGCAACAGCCGTTGCGCCAGCGCGTGGCTGTTGTGGCTCTCCAGCAGCGGGTGTCCCACGCGCGCCACCAGCGGCTGGCGGTTGAGGAACTCCACCACCCGGGCCGTGTTGCTCATATGGCGTGCCATGCGAAGCGGCAGGGTCTCGATGCCCTGCAGGATCAGCCAGGCCGAATGCGGGCTCAGGCAGGCGCCAAAGTCGCGCAGGCCTTCCCGCCGGGCGCGCAGCAGGAAGGCGCCCACGGTGGACTCCTCGGTGAACACCATGTTGTGAAAACCCTCGTAGGGTGCGCTGAGCTCGGGGAAGCGGTCGGAAGCGCCCCAGTCAAACGAGCCACCGTCCACCACCACGCCGCCAATCACCGTGCCATGGCCGCTAAGAAACTTGGTCGCCGAGTGGTAGACCAAGTCAGCGCCGTGGTCAAACGGTTTGACCAGCCACGGTGAGGTGAGTGTGGAGTCCACCAGCAGGGGCACGCCCGCCTCATGCGCAATGGCCGACACGGTGGGCATGTCCAGCACATCCAGACCCGGGTTGCCCACGGTCTCGCCAAAAAACAGTTTGGTGCTGGGCCGCACGGCAGCGCGCCAGCCGTCGATATCGCCGGGTTTGACAAAGGTGGTCTCAATGCCAAAACGGCGCAGGGTGTAGTGCAGCAGGTTTTGTGACCCACCGTACAAGGCGGTAGACGCCACGATGTGTGACCCCGCGCCCATGAGCGTGGCGATGCACAGGTGCAGCGCCGCCTGCCCGCTGGCGGTGGTGATCGCGCCAATGCCGCCCTCGAGCGCCGCCACCCGCTGCTCCAGCACCGCGTTGGTGGGGTTGCTGATGCGGGAGTAGACATGGCCTGCGCGCTCCAGATTGAACAGCGAGGCCGCGTGCTCGCTGGATTCGAACACAAAGGAGGTGGTCAGATGGATCGGCACGGCACGGGCGCCGGTGGCGGGGTCGGGCGCCGCACCCGCATGCAGGGCCAGGGTATCGAAACCGGGGTCGGAGTAACCAGACATAGGTATATTTCGCGTTTTGCCGCGTGGTGAATTGGGTTAGGCTTGGTGCGTGACCATTTTGGCGCCAGGAAGCGGGCTTGGGCTACATTTTGGGGCATGCAGACCGACAAGAAGGCGCCAAGGCCTGTGTACAAGGAGGGACAATGAAAGTCAGCGATATTTTGCGGGTCAAGGGCAGCGCCTTGTACACCGCCACGCCGGAAGAGCCGCTGGCGCGAGCGGTTGCGCTCATGGCCGAAAAAGACCTGGGCTCGTTGGTGGTGATGGGCCATGGCGACCTGGTGGGCATGCTGACCTTTCGCGAAGTGATCCAGACCCTGGTCACCAACGGCGGCACCATCGGCACGACCACGGTGCGCACCGCCATGGACGACGCACCCCTGACCTGCACCAGTGCCACCGAACTTGACGAAGTCCGCCGCATGATGCTGGACCGCCATGCGCGCTACATGCCGGTCATGGATAACCGCATGCTGATGGGGGTGATCAGCTTCTACGATGTGGCCAAGGCGGTGGTCGACAGCCAGAACTTCGAGAACAAAATGCTCAAGGCCTACATTCGGGATTGGCCGCAATAGCCCCTGCCAGTTGCGTGCGGCCTGGCTAAAGGCTGGTCGGGGATAATCACGCCCCATGAGCGGTAACACCTTCGGACAACTCTTTGCGGTCACCAACTTCGGTGAATCCCACGGCCCGGCCATCGGCTGCGTGATTGATGGCTGCCCGCCCGGTCTGGCCCTGAGCGAGGCAGACATCCAGGGCGATCTGGATCGGCGCCGGCCCGGCACCAGCCGGTTCGTGACCCAGCGCAACGAGCCCGACACGGTGGAAATCCTCTCCGGCGTTTATGAAGGGCGCACCACCGGCACGCCCATCTGCCTGCTGATTAAGAACACCGACCAGCGCAGCAAGGATTACGGCAACATCCTGCAGACCTTCCGGCCCGGTCACGCGGACTACACCTACTTTCAGAAATACGGCCTGCGCGATCCGCGCGGTGGCGGCCGCTCGTCGGCGCGGCTGACCGCGCCCATGGTTGCTGCTGGCGCAGTGGCCAAGAAGTGGCTGTTCGAGCACTATGGCACCGAGTTTCGTGCCTGCATGACGCAAGTGGGCGAGCTGACGGTGGGCTTCGAGTCCTGGGCCCACGTGCCCAACAACGCCTTTTTTGCGCCAGTGGCCGATGTCTCGGCGCTGGAGGCTTATGTGGATGCCCTGCGCAAGTCGGGCGACTCTTGCGGCGCCCGGCTGCGCGTCACCGCCTCGGGCGTGCCGGTCGGCCTGGGGCAGCCGCTGTTTGACAAGATGGACGCCGACATTGCCTACGCCATGATGGGCATCAACGCCGTCAAAGGGGTGGAGATCGGCGCCGGCTTTGCCAGCGTGGCGCAGCGCGGCAGCAGCCATGGTGACGCCCTCTCACCGCAGGGCTTTCTCTCAAACAACGCCGGCGGGGTGCTGGGTGGCATCACCACCGGGCAGAACCTGGAAGTGGCCATCGCTATCAAACCCACCAGCTCGATCCTGACCCCGCGTGCCTCCATCGACACTGAGGGGCGCAGCACTGAGGTGGTGACCAAGGGCCGGCACGACCCCTGCGTCGGTATTCGGGCCACCCCCATTGCCGAGGCTATGCTGGCGCTGGTGGTGATGGACCATGCCCTACGCTACCGCGCCCAGTGCGGCGACGTGTCGCCGCAGTTGCCGGCCATTGCAGCAGCCGCCTGAGCCCTCAGGGCTTGGTAACGACGACGTCCAGCGTTTTTTGCCAGGGGTTGAAGCCCGTTACCAGGGCGCTGGCCAGCAACACCAGCGCGCCCCCGGTGTAGATACCGGGCCCCAGTGGTTCGCCCAGGAAAAGGTGGCCCCAGGCCACGCCAAACACCGGGATCAGGAACTGCGGGCTCGTCGCTGCCGCGGTGGATACATGCACCATGACGCGCAGGTGCAGCCAGTAGGCGATGCCGGACGTCACCACCCCCAGCACCAGCACCGCCGCCAGCGCTGCCGGCGTGAACTGCGCCTGGGGCAGGCTCCAGGCGGCCGCCGGGAACATCATGAGCAGCGCCAGCACATGGATGCCGGCCGCCATCTGCAGCGGCTGCATGCGGCCAAGGGCGCGCTTCATGAGCGGGGTTGAGCACCCATAACAGGCCGAAGCCCCGACACAGGCCAGCGCCGCCAGGATGATCATGGGCGAGGGTTCAATCGGCCCAAGACTAACGATCAGCGAAACGCCCACCAGCCCACAGGCACATCCCAGCAGTTTGCGCAGCGTCAGCCGGTCGTCCTTGAGCATGGCCGAAGACAGGATGCCGAACAGCACAGCGGTCGAATTGAGCAGTGCGCTGTAACCTGCCGGCAGGTGCAAGGCGGCCCAGGCAAACAGCATGAAGGGGCCGGCTACTGACAGCAGACCCAGCAAGGCCAGTTCTCGCCACTGCTGCAAGGGCCACTGGTGACGCATCAGGCGCATCAGCACCGCCAGGGTCAAGGCCGCCAGGGCAATGCGCAGTGCTGCCAGAACGTTGGGGCCCAACAGCGGGCTGGCGATGCGAATCATCAGAAACGACGCGCCCCAAAGTGCGGACAGGCCCACCAGCTGGAAGTAGTATTTTGTTTTCAATCGGACCCGGCGCTTGCTTGGTTTGATTCTAAGCGCCATGCTGGGTCGGCCACTGCCGATAATCCTGCCTATGCACTTCAGACGATGCGATTAAGAGTTTGTCATGGTTGAGCCGGACGCCGGGTCAGCGTTGGACATCCGCGAGTCGGAGGTCGAGATCGCGGCCGTGCGGGCCCAGGGGGCAGGCGGCCAAAACGTCAACAAGGTGTCGAGCGCGATTCACCTGCGCTTTGACATCCTGGCCTCGTCCCTGCCCGAGGACGTCAAGGCGCGCTTGTTGGCGCTGCGCGACAGCCGTATCACCAAGGCCGGCGTGCTGGTGATCAAGGCGCAGCAGTACCGCACCCAGGAGATGAACCGCCTAGATGCATTTTTGCGGCTGCATGAACTGGTCAACAGCGTGGCCGTGGCGCCCAAGGCGCGGCGCGCCACGCGGCCTCGCCGCGCTGCC
>JBEGOC010000295.1:0-4843 GCA_041182225.1 Pseudomonadota bacterium
GCCTACCGCTGCTACGGCCTGGGCCACGGCCCGGCCGTAGCAGCGGTAGGCCAGCAGCGACGCGCCCAGCGCCACGTAGACCAAGGCGGCGGCCACGCCCCAGCTCCAGCGGATGGCGTAAGTGCCCGCCCATTGCTCACCGGCGAAGAACAGGGTCGAGCCGATCAGGCCGAACAGGGTCTGGATGAGCAGGATGCCGGACCAGTCCCAGTCCGGCCGTTGGTCGCCTTGCATGTGCGCCGGGGGCCGGGCGAGCAGCCAGCTGTAGACGGCCCAGCCAAAGATGGCCACCAGGATGTAGAGGTCCCCGGGCACGAAGCGCACCGTGCTCAGCGCCTCCCACGACCCGCGGCACACCACCACGGCCACGCCCACCAGCCCCATGGCGCCGCCAGCCAGTTCCCGCGCCGTGGGCTTCACGCCATAGAACAAGGCCCCGATGAGCAGGGTCCACACCGGCATGCTGGAGGCCACCAGCGTCACGTTGACGGGCGTGGAAGTCACCAATGCCAGGTACTGCAGCGAGTTGTAGGCACCCACGCCCAGCACCCCGATGGCCAGCAGGTAGGGCCAGCGTTGGCGGATGCGCGACAGCGGCCGCAGGGCGCGCCAGGCCAGCGGCAGCAGCACCGCCAGCGCCAGCACCCAGCGCAGGAAGTTCAGCGTCAGCGGCGGCACCTGGCCCACCAGCAGCCGCCCCACCACGGCGTTGCCCGCCCACAGCAGCGGGGGCAATGTGAGCAGCAGGGCCAGGCGGGGGGTGAGCGTCATCGAGAGTTGGCCGGTCGGAACTGATGGGCTGACGCGGCAAGACCTTGTGCAACCGAGTTGCGCTGTGGCTCCCAACACGCTGGGTGGGATGTCGGCAGCAGCGTAGAACCAACACGAAAATCGTGCATCAAGCGCCGTTTGTCAGCGCTGTGCGGTACTTTGTCAATCCCTGCTTTGGAGGTCCGACGGATGCCATTGGGTGCCATCAGATCATCCTCCGCGGACGCCCCAGGGTCTTTGGCGCCCCGAGCCTGTTGGCAGCACTGTAGCGACTCCTACAGGTCTTCAGGTGAAAGGCCAGTGTGCTTGGCCACGCGCGCCAGCATGCGCGGCCCGATTTCCTCTGCGTCATGGAACGCGAATACATGGTCGGGCCAGCCGGGTCGGTGCAGCGTCCTATGAGATCCCGATTGGCGTTTGACCATCCAGCCCAGCCTCATCAGCGCGGCCAGGACCAGTCGGGCCCTCTTGGAGGGCCACTGACTCATGCGGCGGCGGGCAGCGCGAAATGGATCTCGGTGGGCTTGGCCTCGCGTTGCTCGAGATGCTCGGCGATGACCCGCAATGCCAGCGCCTCTGCCTTCAGGATGGCCTCGTCACGGCTGGACCCATAGACCATGACGCCAGGCAGTTCCAGAACCTCTGCAATCCAGCGGCCATCATCTTCTTGATCGCACTCGAGGGTGTAGTTCACGAAATCGCTCCCGAAACAGGTGCAATCGAGTGTAGCGTCGGGGTTATGGCACCGTCCGATGTAGATCGGGGATCTGGAATGGCGCGCCGCAGTTTCGCGTTGCGGCCGCAACAAGCGCTGTCGATGCGTATCGCTTAACCTCGCGGCGCGGCAAGTCCCCGGCCCGCGCAATACCCAGCCGGACTCAGCAACCCTTTGGAGAACCCATGCCTCGCGCCATCCAGATCACCGCCTACGGCGGCCCCGAACAGATGCAACTCGTCGACCTGCCTGCTGCGGCCATCGGCGACCCCGGCCCTGGCGAGATCCGCATCCGCCACCATGCCTGCGGCCTGAACTTCATCGACGTCTACCAGCGCACCGGCCTGTACGCCAACCCGTTACCGCTGACGCTGGGCATGGAAGGCGCCGGCGTGGTGGAGGCGGTGGGCGAGGGCGTCACGCACCTGAAGGTGGGCGACCGCGCCGCTTATGCCAGCAACCCGCCAGGCAGCTACAGCGACGTGCGCGTGATGCCGGCCAAGACCGTGTGCCGGCTGCCGGATGCCATCAGCTTCGAGACCGGCGCGGCCATGATGCTCAAGGGCCTGACGGCGCAGTACCTGCTCAAGCGAACGCTGCCCGTCGAAGGCCTGCAGCCTGGCGACTTCGTGCTGTTCCACGCCGCGGCCGGCGGTGTGGGCCTGATTGCCTGCCAATGGGCCAAGGCCCTGGGCCTGCGCCTGATCGGTACCGCGGGCAGCGCTGCCAAGTGCCAACTGGCGCTGGACCACGGCGCGGACGTGATGATCGACTACTCCAAGGAAGACTTTGCTGCCCGGGTCAAGGAGATCACGGGCGGCAAGGGCGTCAAGGTGGTCTACGACTCGGTGGGCAAGGACACCTGGGACAAGAGCCTGGAATGCCTGCGTCCCTTCGGCCTGATGGCGAGCTTTGGCAACGCGTCCGGGCCGGTGGCGCCGTTTGCGCCGGGCATCCTGGGCAACAAGGGTTCGCTGTACGTGACGCGCCAGACCCTGTTCACCCACATCGCCACGCGCGAGCGCTGCCAGTCCATGGCCGACGATCTCTTCGCGGTGGTGGAAAGCGGCCAGGTCAAGATCCGCATCGACCAGCGCTACCCGCTGGCCGAGGTGGCCCAGGCGCACCGCGACCTGGAATCGCGCAAGACCACGGGTTGCACCATCCTCTTGCCCTGAGGCTTATCAGAAACTGCGCGGCAGGCCGAGCACGTGCTCGGCCACGTAGCTGAGGATCAGGGTGGTGGAGATGGGCGCCACCTGGTACAGCCGGGTCTCGCGGAACTTGCGTTCCACGTCGTACTCGCAGGCGAAGCCGTAACCGCCGTGGAACTGCAGGGCGGCGTTGGCCGCCTCCCAACTGGCCTTGGCCGCCAGGTACTTGGCCATGTTGGCCTGGGCGCCGCAGGGCTGGTGGGCATCGAAGAGCTGGCAGGCCTGCCAGCGCATCAGATCGGCCGCCTCGACCTCGATGTGGGCCTCGGCGATGGGGAACTGCACGCCCTGATTCTGGCCGATGGGGCGACCGAAGACCTCGCGCTGCTTGGCGTAGGCCGTCACCCGGTCGATGAACCAGCGGCCGTCGCCGATGCACTCGGCCGCGATCAGCGTGCGCTCGGCGTTCAGCCCGTCCAGGATGTAGCCAAAGCCTTCGCCGGCGTGGCCTATGAGCTGGTCGTCGGGGATCTCCAGGTCCTCGATGAAGAGCTCGTTGGTCTCGTGGTTGACCATGTTGGGGATGGGCCGCACGGTCAGGCCGCGCCCGATGGCCTCGCGCAGGTCCACCATAAACACCGACAGACCCTGGCTCTTGCGCTGCACCTCGGCCAGCGGCGTGGTGCGCGCCAGCAGGATCATCAGGTCGGAGTGCTGCACGCGCGAAATCCAGACCTTCTGGCCGTTGACCACCCAGCGGTCACCGCGGCGCACGGCGGTGGTCTTGATCTTGGTGGTGTCGGTGCCGGTGCTGGGCTCGGTCACGCCCATGCTCTGCAGGCGCAACTCGCCGCGGGCGATGGGCGGCAGCCAGCGCGCCTTCTGCTGCGGCGAACCGTGGCGCAGCAGCGTGCCCATGTTGTACATCTGGCCGTGGCAGGCCCCGGCGTTGCCGCCGCAGCGGTTGCTCTCCTCCAAGATGACGCTAGCCTCGGCCAAGCCCAGGCCGGCCCCACCGAATTCCAGCGGGAACAGCGCAGCCAGCCAGCCGGCCTGGGTGAGCGCCTCGACAAATTCCACCGGGTAGCCGCGCTCGGCGTCCACGCGGCGGAAGTAGGCGTCCGGGAAGCGCGCGCACAAGGCGCGGATGGCGTCGCGCAGGTCCTGGTGGGGGTCGGCGGGGGCGAGGTGGGGCATGGTCCTTATGTTGCCACCGCCGCCCGGTAGGCATGCCATGACGCGTGGCCGATCACCGGCCCGGCCACCAGCAGTCCGGCAAACCAGGGCAGCATGGCCAGCACGGTGATGGCGGCGATCAGTGCCCCCCACCACAGCATCACGCCGGTCTGCGTCAGCACCAGGCGCAGGCTGGTGAGGCCGGCGGTGATGGCGTCGGTCTGCCGGTCCAGGATCATGGGGATGGAAATCACGCTCACCCCAAAGATCAGCCCGGCGAAGACGGCACCCACCGCCGCCCAGGCGATGATGAACTCGATGTTCTGCGGGTCCAGCAGCGCCAGCAGCGAGCCCTTGAAGTCGGGCATGCCCTCGAAGCTGACGGCAAACACCACCAGCGTGGCGCGGCCCCACAGCATTTCCAGCACCAGCAGCACGAAGCCGAAGATCGCGAGTTGACCCGTGCGTGTCTGCCAGGCCAGCAGGCTGTCGCCGAGGTCGGGCTTCTCGCCGACTTCCAGGCGTTGGCTCACACGGTACAGGCCCAGGCACAGGAACGGGCCCATCAACAGGAAGCCCGCGCTGAGTGCCAGGGTGTAGGTCGGGGCCTGTTCGTACACCTTCAGCAACGCCCAACCCATGACCACGAAGACCATGCCGTAGAACAGTCCGATGGCGGGGGCGTGCCTGAAATCCCGCCAGCCCAGGGCGAGCCAGCGCAGCGGGTCAGACCAGCGTAGGGGGTGCAGCACCGGCAAGCCACTGCCAGGCGGGGCGTCTTGGGAGCTGTCGGTGGGCATACGTGGCGGGGCGGAGGTGGCCGGGTGATTCGGCCTCAGGTGTCCTCCTGATTCCATCGGGCCTGGCCCGAACCCACTTGACCTGGGTCAGATGATGTTGCGTTCCACGATCGGCCGGCCCTCACGCAGCCGGCTGGGGTACAGCAGGTCCAGCGCCGGGGCGCTGCTGCGCCCGCCCGTGATCAGCGCGGCCAGCGCGCTGCCCACGGCAGGCGCCTGCTGCATGC
>JBEGOC010000296.1:0-28800 GCA_041182225.1 Pseudomonadota bacterium
CGCAGGACCGCCTGACCTACTGGCGCAGCGTCGGTGCCCAAGCTTCGCCGACCGTGGAGCGCCTGATCAGCCAGGCTGCCAGCAAGGCAGCCTGAGCCGAGTGTGATGTTGCCCGGCCTCGCACCCGCCGACTTGCCGGCGGATGCTATCGAAGTCGGGCGCGTCTCGGACGCCTGGGGCATCAAGGGCTGGTTCAAAGTTCTGCCCTACAGTGCCGAACCCCAGGCGCTATTGGCTGCCAAGCAGTGGTTCCTGCTGCCGGCCGAGCGCGGTGCCAAGACCTTCACCGGGGCCAACCGGCTCGCCATTGTCGAAGCCCGGACCCATGCCGACACCGTGGTGGCCACTGCCCAAGGTGTGGCGGATCGCACAGGCGCTGAAGCACTGCGTGGTGCCCGTATCTTTATTTCCCGGACCAGTTTTCCGACCGCCGCGACGGATGAGTATTACTGGGTGGACCTGCTCGGCTTGGATGTCGTTAACCGGGAAGGGGTGCCGTTGGGCGTGGTCAAGGAACTGCTGTCCACTGGCGCCCAGACGGTGCTGGTGCTGAACCAGTCCCAGGATGGCGAGACGGTCGAACGCATGATCCCCTTTGTGGCCGCTTACATCGACCAGGTGGATCTGGCGGCGCGTCAGATCAAGGTCGACTGGCAGCCCGACTTTTGAGCTTCCGGGATGCGGTTCGACCTGATCACGCTGTTTCCTGAACTGTTCGCGCCCTTTCTCACAAGCGGCATCAACCGGCGCGCCTTCGAGAGCCGACAGGTGGACGTCCGCTTCAGCAATCCGCGTGATTTTGCCGAGGGCACCTACCGCCGGATCGATGACCGGCCGTTCGGCGGCGGCCCTGGCATGGTCATGATGGCCGAGCCTTTGACGCGTTGCCTGGCGCAGATCCGCCGCGAGCGCGGCGACGCGGCGCCGGTGGTCCTGTTGTCGCCGCTGGGACGACCGCTGACCCAAGCGGCGGTCGCCAACTGGGCTGGCAGCGCCGGGGCAATTTTGGTGTGTGGGCGCTACGAGGGGCTGGACCAACGCTTTATCGACACCCACGTGACGGAACAAATCAGCATCGGTGACTTTGTGCTCTCTGGTGGCGAAATCGCCGCTATGGCGCTGCTGGACGCCGTGGCCCGGCTGCAACCGGGTGTCCTGCATGCGGCGCAAAGCCATGAGCAGGACAGCTTTAGCCCGCAATTGCATGGTCTGCTGGATTGTCCGCATTACACCCGGCCACCCAACTGGTCGGGCCAGGCCGTGCCGGAGGTGTTGCTGTCGGGTGACCACGCGGCCATCGCACGCTGGCGGCGCGATCAGAGCCTGTGGCTGACGGCCCAACTGCGTCCCGAACTGATCATGGCAGCTCGGGCGGCCGGACAGCTCGATGCGCGCGATGAGGCCTACCTGGCCCGTCGCGCGCTATAATCTGTTGTTTTACCGATCCTCTGGTTGACCGTCCTGCTGCCCACGGGCCTGGACTTTGCGTCATTCCGACGCTGGTGCGACCAAGATCACGTGAGGACTGCATGAACTTGATCCAAATCCTTGAGCAGGAAGAAATCGCTCGCCTCGGGAAAACCATTCCCGCCTTTGCCCCGGGTGACACCGTCATCGTCAATGTGAACGTGGTCGAGGGCACGCGCAAGCGGATCCAGGCCTACGAGGGTGTGGTGATTGCCAAACGTAATCGTGGTCTCAACAGTGGCTTCATCGTCCGCAAGATCTCCAGCGGTGAGGGCGTCGAGCGCACCTTCCAGACCTACAGCCCGCTGATCGCCAGCATCGAAGTCAAACGCCGCGGAGACGTGCGTCGCGCGAAGCTCTACTACCTGCGTGACCGCAGCGGCAAGTCGGCACGTATCAAGGAAAAGCTGCCGGCCAAGAAGACGGCGACGGCCTGATCGTTCCGGGCATCGACAAAGCCGCCCTGGGCATCGGCCTGAGGCGGCTTTTTTCATGTGAGCTCCAGCCAGTCTGTGAAACCATTCACCCGTGAGCGCTTTGTCCAAGCTGCCGGTTATTGATCCGCGTCTGGCGCCCATGCTTGGGGTGGACGGCCACTTGCAGCCGGTCGCGCTGACCGAGCTGCAGCCGGCAGCCCTGCGCCGGCGGTTTGCCGCCCCACCGCGCTGGGCGCCGGAATTGGTGACGGAGCCGAGCTGGACTGAGGAGATTCCCCGGCACGCTTCGGTATTGATCCCCATCGTGATGCGGGATCATCTGACGGTGCTGCTGACAGAGCGCACGCTCCATTTGCCGACCCACTCAGGGCAAATTGCATTTCCCGGCGGCAAGGCCGAAGCAGGTGACGCCGATGCCACCGCCACTGCGCTGCGTGAAGCGCAGGAAGAAATCGGCCTCGATGCCGCTTTCATCCAGGTGCTGGGCGTGCTGCCTGAGTACCGGACCGGGTCGGCATTCATCATCACCCCGGTGGTTGCACTGGTGCAGGCTGGTTTTACCCTGAGCCCGGATCCGAATGAAGTGGCCGATGTGTTTGAGGTGCCACTGTCTTTCCTCATGAACCCGGCGAACCACCAGCGCCATGCCGTCGAGCTGGAGGGACGGCGCCGCGAGTGGTTTGCCATGCCCTACCAGGATCAGGCCACACAACGCTTCATTTGGGGTGCCACTGCCGGCATGCTGCGCAACGTGTACCGGATGTTGTCGGCCTGAGTGTCGACCCGAGGTGCGTGCCGCTATGATTCAGGCATGAGCTTCATCTCTGTGCTCTTGGCCCTGCTCATTGAGCAGGCGCGCCCCTTGGGCCCGGGTAACCGGGTGCATGCGCTGACACGGGTTTGGGTGCGCTGGAGCAGTCGTAACTTCGACACCGGCCAGCCTGGCCATGCCGGCCTGGCCTGGGGTGTCGCAACAGTCCTGCCCGCCCTGCTGACCCTGGGCGTTTACTGGTTGCTCGATGGGTTGGTTGGCTGGCCGTTGGCTCTGGTATGGAGTGTGGCGATCCTGTACCTGACTCTGGGTTTTCGCCAGTTCAGCTCGTATTTCACCCAGATTCGCGATGCGCTGGCCGATGGCGATGAGGCGTTGGCCCGCGAACTGCTGGCAAGGTGGCAACAGATCGACGCCCGCGACTTGCCCCGCAGCGAAATCGTCCGTCATGCGATCGAGCGTTCAGTGATCGCCGCTCATCGCCATGTGTTTGGCGTTCTGGCCTGGTACTCTGTGCTGGCGGCGTTTGGACTGGGTCCGGCCGGCGCCGTGCTCTACCGCCTGGGTGAATTCGTTTGCCGCTATTGGCAGCGCGGCGGCGACACCGAGCAGCACGCTGTCAGTGAGGCCTTGCAGCGGGTGGCGCGCCGGGCCTGGTACTGGGCCGACTGGGTACCCGCCCGGGTCACGGCCGTCAGCTTTGCTGTCGTAGGCAGTTTCGAAGAGGCGATCGACGGCTGGCGCCAGCACGAGCGCAACCAGGCCGGCGACAACGACACCTTGATTCTGGCGGCCACAGCCGGGGCCGTGAACATCCGGCTCCAAGCCACTGGTGCCGGCAACCCGCTGCAAGTATCACCTGACCCCGCCCCGGCTGCGTCAGGTCAGACGCCCGAACTCGCCCACCTGGCCGTGATCGTGGGCCTGGTCTGGCGTACCGTGGTGATGTGGATTGTGTTGCTGGCCCTGCTGACATTGGCCCGTTTGCTGGGTTAGCCGGACGCGGTCAGTAGCGGTCGGGCTGACTCAGCTCAGCGTGTAGTTCGCTATATATTTTGTAGCGCTTCAGGCTTATCTCATTAGACCCAGAGGCGGATTTCATGGCAGAAATCACGCCGCAGCCAGGCTCGTGCAGATGGCTGCAGTTGTAAAACTTGCAGTCGCTGGCGTGCGCCTGCAGGTCGGGCATGTAGCTGGCCAGGTGCGCTGGCTCAATGTGGCGCAGGCCAAACTCCTGAAAGCCGGGCGAGTCGATCACCGCCGTGGTTCTGGCCTCGTCGATCCAGTACCAGGTGGTGCTGGTGGTGGTGTGTTTGCCCGAGCCTAGCGCTTGCGAGATCTCCCCGGTTTGGGCCAGGGCGCCGGGCTTGAGCAGGTTGATCAGTGTGCTTTTGCCAGCGCCCGATGGCCCGAGCACCAAGGTCGTCTTGCCCACCATCAGCCCCATCAGCGTAGCCCGGTCCGCGTCAGCTGCCTGTTTCAGCGTCAACGGGCAGACCGTGTAGCCCATGCGCCGATAAGGCGCCAACCAGGCCCAGGCTTGGGCGAAGGGCTCCACCAAGTCAGCCTTGTTCAGGGCGATCAGCGGCGTGATCCCGGCGGCTTCGGCCGCAATCAGAGCCCGCGACAACTGGCTGTTGGAGAAAACCGGCTCTGCTGCGATCAGGATCAGGATTTGATCCAGATTGGCAGCAAAGGATTTGGTGCGAAGTTCGTCCTGGCGGTAAAACAGGTTTCGGCGATCTTCGATGCGTTCGATGGTGCCCTCGTGCCCGGACGCCTGCCACAGCACCCGATCGCCCACCACACCCAGGCTTTTTTTGCCTCGTGAGTGACAGATGCGCCGTTCGCCATCCGGCGACTCCACCCAGAAATGGCGGCCGTGGTTGGCGACGATCAAGCCGGTGGCCAGCCCTTGGGGCGTCATTCAGTCGGCCCGAGGCAGTCACTCCTCATGCGAGCAGCGCGTCCACCTGCGCGGCGCACTCGATATCGGTCAGTGAAATGCCGCCAACATCGTGGGTATTGAAACGCACCAAACAGCGCCCGTAGTGCACCGACAGATCGGGGTGGTGGTCCTGCACATGGGCAATCATCGCCACAGCATTCACAAACGCCATGGTTTCATAGTAGTTAACAAACAGGAAGGTCTTCTCGATCGCCACAGCCGCGCCGTCACCGGTCAGCTGCCAGCCAGAGAGTTTGGCCAGCTGCGTCACCACCTCGGTCGCGGTGAGGGCTCGGCGGTGCTCGGTCGACCAGTCTTTCTGTTTGAGGCGGGTGCTCACGATAGGGTCCCCTGGCTCGGCTCGGCGAGGCGGGCCAGCCGCTGGGCGGCCGGCGGGTGGGCGTAATAAAAACTGACGTACACCGGGTCCGGCGTCAGCGTGCTGGCGTTGTCATCGTAGAGTTTGAGCAGCGCTGACGACAGATCATGGCCGGAGGTCTTGGCCTTGGCGAACGCATCGGCCTGGAATTCGTCCCGACGCGATGCCCAGGCCAGCGCTGGCGCGATGAAAAAGCTGAACACGGGCACCGCCAGCAGGAACAGGAGCAGGGCCAGGGCGTCGGTCGGCGCTGCCATGTTGGGTCGCACGCCCAGACCGGTGAAAAACCAGGGCTGGGTGGCCAACCAGCCGATCAGGGCAAAGCCGATCAGGCTCATGGCAAACATCATCACCATTCGGCGCTGTATGTGCCTGTGCTTGAAATGCCCTAGCTCATGAGCCAGCACCGCCGCTACTTCGTCGACCGACAGTTTGGCCAGCAGGGTGTCGTAAAACACGACACGCTTGGAGGCGCCGAAGCCGGTGAAATAGGCATTGCCGTGCGCACTGCGCCGGCTGCCGTCCATCACAAACAGCCCCTGCGCGGCGAAACCACATTGCTGCATCAAGGCGGTGACCCGAGTTTTCAGGGCTTCATCCTGCAGCGCAGTGAAGCGGTTGAAAAGTGGCGCAATGTAGGTCGGGAACAGCCACAGGGCCAGCAGGTTGAACACCATCCAGGCGCCCCAGGCCCAGAACCACCACAGCGCGCCCGCCGCACCCATCAGCCACAGAATCAGGGCGGCGATCGGCAGTCCCAGCAGCGTGGCCACCAGGCTGGATTTGGCAAGGTCCGCGAGCCAGAGCGACGCGGTCGTCTTGTTGAAGCCGAAGCGTTCCTCAAGGACAAAAGTTTGGTAAAGGCTCAGGGGCAGTTCCAGCAGCCCGTTGATCAGCACAAAGGCCGTCAGCAGCGCCAGTTGATGCCCCATGGCGCCCAGCGCCGGCCATGTCGCCAGGGTTTGATTCAGCAGACTCAAGCCACCCAGCAGCGTCCAGCCGACCAGGATCAGGGCACTCAAGGCCGCATCCATTAGGCCAAGCCGCAGCTTGGCAATCGTGTAATCGGCCGCTTTCTGGTGCGATGCCAGTGCCATGGTGGCTGCAAACGCCGCCGGAACCTGCTGCCGGTGCTGCGCAACATGCCGAATCTGACGCGAGATCAGCCAAAGCCGGACCAGCAGGCCCAGAACCAGCATGGCGGCAAAGGCGAGCGTGAGGGCCAGGGACAACTCGGCCGTTTGGGTGGTGACAGTCATGCATTGGAGTTTAGGGCATCAGCGACAATCCAGGGATGGATAACCCGTCACGCCTGCCTGCCGCCGAGCAATTGCTGAAATCGGACCAAAATCTGGTCTGGCTGGATTGCGAGATGACGGGCTTGAATCCGGAAGTTGACCGGATCATAGAAATCGCGGTCGTGGTCACGGGGCCCGGGCTTGAACCCCGTGTCGAGGGCCCGGTGCTGGTCATTCACCAAAGCGACGAACAACTCGGCAAGATGGATGCTTGGAACCGCGGCACGCACACCAAAAGCGGCCTGGTTGACAAGGTCAAAGCTTCCACGCTGAGCGAGGATCAGGCCCAGGCACTGTTGCTGGCTTTCTTGAGCCGCTTCATCCCGAAAAAAGGCAGCCCGCTTTGCGGCAACAGCATCGGCCAGGATCGTCGCTTCCTGGTGAAGTACATGCCGCAATTGGAGGCGTTCTTTCACTACCGGAATCTGGATGTCAGCACGCTCAAGGAACTTTCCAAGCGCTGGCGTCCTGATATATACAACGCCTTCAAGAAGCAGCAGCGCCACACCGCGCTCGCCGATGTGCATGAATCGATCGATGAATTGGTGCACTACCGCAGCCATTTTTTGAGGCTCGAGGTCCCGCAACTGCAGTAATTACGTGCCATAATTCGGACTGGTGTTGCGCTGCAGCGCCTTTTGTGCATCTCCCCTCATTCACGCGGCCTACGGTGGCTCCTTAACAGGGAAAACCTCCAGATCAGGCCCACGTCCAGCCCGGTATTTCAGGGCACGGACAGGTTCCGTTTGATGGTTGATGTCTTTTAACCATTGACGGAACCGCTGCCCCTTTGGGTGGTGTTCGCGTGTGAGTAATCCAATGACTGACGCTATGAATGCGGCCGGCGATTTTTCGTCTGCTGAAGAATTTTCCAATATGCATGCTGGCGCTGTGCCCGACTTAGAGCCGGGTGATGTCGCAGCAACCCCGAAGCCCAACGGCTTCTTGCCTTTTGGGCTGGCGCCCGAGCTGATCCGGGCCGTGCACGACCTGGGCTTCACAGAGCCGACGACGGTGCAAAAGCGCACCATTCCTCTGGCCATGACCGGCGTTGACGGTGGGCAAGGCAAGATGCAGTTTGTCGACCTGATGGTATCCAGCCAGACCGGCAGCGGCAAGACGGCCGCCTTCCTGTTGCCAGTGCTGCATACCTTGCTGACCCAGCAGGCCGACGCTGCGGCCGCCGAGAAAAAAGCCTACGATGAAGCGGTGGCCGAGGCTGCTGCCAAAGGCGAGCCGGCGCCCAAGCGAGCCAAACGCAAAGATCCGACCAACCCACGCAATTTCTCGGCAGTGGCGCCTGGCGCGTTGATTGTCTGCCCGACGCGGGAACTGGCCCAGCAGGTCGCCCATGACGCGATTGAACTGGTCGCGCATTGCCGTGGCTTACGGATCGCCAACATTGTCGGCGGCATGCCATATCAGCTGCAGATTGCCAAACTGCAAAACGCCAATTTGGTCGTGGCAACGCCCGGCCGTTTGCTGGACCTGCAGCGCTCGATGCAAATCAAGCTCGATCAGGTCCAGTTCCTGGTGGTCGATGAAGCCGATCGCATGCTGGACCTGGGTTTCGCCGATGACCTCGCCGAAATCAACCAATTGACGGTGCAACGCAAGCAGACCATGATGTTCAGCGCAACTTTTGCTCCGCGTATCCAGCAACTGGCGGCGCGTGTGATGCGTGAGCCCCAGCGAATTGCCATTGATTCGCCGCAGGACAAGCACGTCAACATCAAGCAGGTGCTGTTCTGGGCAGACAACGCCATGCACAAACGCAAACTGCTTGACCACTGGCTGCGCGATACCACGATCAACCAGGCGATTGTTTTTGCCAGCACGCAGATCGAGTGTGATGGCCTGGCCAACGATCTGCAGCAAGACGGATTTTCGGCTGTGGCTCTGCACGGCGCCTTGAGCCAAGGCCTGCGTAACCGCCGCCTCATGGCCTTGCGACAGGGGCAGGTGCAGATCCTTGTGGCGACCGATGTCGCAGCACGCGGTATCGACGTGCCAACGATCAGCCACGTTTTCAACTTTGGCTTGCCCATGAAGGCCGAGGATTACACCCACCGCATCGGGCGCACCGGACGTGCAGGCCGCGACGGACTGGCCGTCACATTGGCCGAGTTCCGCGATCGGCGCAAGATTTTCGATATCGAGTCCTACAGCCGGCAGACCTTCAAGGCCGAGGTGATTCCCGGCCTTGAGCCGCAGCAACGGTTCCCGGATGCCCGCCCCGGCTCCAACTTTGGTGGCCGTGACAGCCGTGGCAGTAACGACCACCATTCGCGTGATCGAAAATACGGGCCTTCCCGGCCCGGCGGCAATTTTGGCGCCAGTCGTCACGCGCCTGCTGGCCGTCCGGCCGGCGGCTTCGGTGCCAATGCAGAATTCGCTCCCAGAGGCGGTGATCGCAGGCCAGCTGGTCCGCTGCGGGACGAGGGCGGACGGGGCGCATTTGGCAAACCCTTGGGGCTCAAGCCAGCGACCAACAGCAAAGTGTTCGTGCCGCGCGACGCGAAGAAGCGTCCGGCGCGCGCTGTCTGAGCATGGCCTGCGTTCTCAGCGCAAGGGGTTGAGTTACGCTTCGACCGTTGAAAAATGGTGCATAACGGGTCATGAGCAGGTCTACGAAAGAGCTGGCTGAGCGCCTGCCGAAGCGCCAGTTCGTGTTTTTGACTTTGCCCAACTACTCGCTGATTGCCTTGGCGAGTGCGGTGGAAGCATTGCGCATGGCGAATCGGGTCACCAAACAGGATGTGTATGGCTGGACGATCGCCACCCTGGATGGTCAGCCGCAGGCTGCCAGCAACGGCCTGTGCATGGCGCCGACGGTGCCCATCGACGAAGCGGCTTCGCCTGACATCGTGTTCGTTTGCGGCGGTGTGGATGTGGAGCAGGCAGTGACGCCCGCCTTGTTGGTGGTGCTCAGGCGCCTGGCCCAACGCGGGGTGCCCCTCGGTTCCTTGTGCACCGGCGGTTACGCCTTGGCCAAGGCGGGTTTGCTGGATCGTTACAAGGCGGTCATCCATTGGGAAAATATGTCCGCGTTACAGGAGCAGTTTCCCCGCGTGATTTTTTCGGAGCAGCTCTTCGCCATCGATCGTGACCGCTACACCTGCTCCGGCGGCATTGCGCCGCTTGACCTGATGCTCAATATCATCAAGGACCAACTGGGGCGGGAAATTGCTCCTATGATCTCGGAGCAGTTCATCCTGGACCGTATCCGCAACGACCAGGACAGGCAACACGTGCCCTTGCAGGCCCGGGTGGGGCTGTTCCATGAGAACCTGATCGAGGCAGCGGCTTTGATGGAGGCGAATATCGAGGAGCCGCTGTCGCTCGACGAGATTGCCACGCTGGTGGGTGTCTCGCGCCGGCAAATCGAACGGCTGTTCAAGCGTTATGTGGGCGAGGTCCCGACCAAGTATTACCTCGATATTCGCCTGCGCCGCTCGCGAACCCTCCTGTTACAGACGGCCATGTCGATCATGGACATTGCTGTCGCCTGCGGCTTTCAGTCGCCGCCGCATTTCTCCAAGTGCTATCGGAACCTGTTCGGCCATACGCCAAGCGCTGAGCGACAATTCAGCCGACGGCAGGCACTTGGCGTGCCTGAAGCCTGAGCTACCTGAACACGACGGTTTTGCTGCCGTTGAGGAACACCCGGTGTTCAATGTGAAATTTCACCGCTGCGGCCAGGGCACGGCATTCTGAATCCCTGCCAGCGGCCGCCAGCTTATCCGGCGTGAAGGTGTGGTCCACGCGCTCGACAATCTGTTCAATGATCGGCCCCTCGTCCAGATCGGCCGTGACATAGTGCGCAGTGGCACCGGTCAGCTTGACACCCCGCGCGTGCGCCTGGTGGTAGGGTTTGGCCCCCTTGAAGCCAGGCAGAAAAGAGTGGTGGATATTCATGGCGCGCCCGCGCAGCTTGCGGCATAGGTCGTCCGAGAGCACCTGCATGTAGCGCGCCAGTACCACGAGATCGCTGCCGGTCTGATCGACGATGTCCAGCAAGCTTTGTTCCTGGCTGGCTTTGTTCTCATGGGTCACCGGCAAATGCTCGAACCGGATGCTGTGCGCTTCCACCATCTGGCGCAAATCAGGGTGGTTGGAAATCACGGCGGTGATGTCCATTTTCAGTTCACCAGTGCGGTGACGGTACAACAGGTCGTTGAGACAGTGGTCAAATTTGGAGACCATGATGAGTACACGTGGCTTCTT
This sequence comes from Pseudomonadota bacterium, assembly GCA_041182225.1. GTDB lineage: Bacteria > Pseudomonadota > Gammaproteobacteria > Burkholderiales > Burkholderiaceae_C > Rhodoferax. Next base: position 10,529 of record JBEGOC010000296.1, read on the forward strand.
GTCACCGTCGTGGATCGCCCACTCCATGTCTTCGCGCTGCGCCACGGCATTGAATTCGGCCTTCAGCCCTTCCAGTGCGGGCGTTTTTTCCGGGTCGGCGTAAAAGCTGACTCGGACGAAGAAGCGACCGCTGAGCACGTCATCGAACTGCTGCATGTCCGTGATGTAGCACTGGCGTGAGGCCAGGAAGCCGGACACGGCAGCGACCGTCCCCATCCGGCTGTCACAGGTGGCATTGAGGATGTAGTGGGGCTTGCCGTCTAAGGGTACGTTCATGAACTGGTCGATGGGTTGAAATCGTCTGAAGCCAAGCTGTTTGGCGAGCTGTCGCTGCGGAGCGATGAAGTGTAGGCAAAGAACCGAGCGCCGGTTGTCCGATGGCGACGAGGCTTGCGGTGCCGGCGACCCAGCGCATGGTTTTTTCATGCGCGCCATGACGATAAATCATGTCGTTAAGCGACAATGGCGCGTCGCTAATCAATCAGCGGCACTGGTGGTGGAAACGTACCATTTTCCACAGTTTTGATTGCCTGGCCTTGCCAAGCGTCCCCATTCATGCACAACGAGGAGTCGGCCATGGCTGAAGAGTTTGATGATGATCTTGACCTGAGCACTCTGAACGACGAAGAGTTGACAGAGCAGGTCCACGATGACCTTTACAACGGCTTGCGTGACGAGGTCATCGAGGCCACCCAGATCCTGTTGTCGCGCGGCTGGTCGGCTGACCGGGTGCTCAATGACGCCCTCGTTGAAGGCATGCGCATCGTTGGTGTGGATTTCCGTGATGGCATCCTGTTCGTGCCCGAAGTCCTGTTGGCTGCCAACGCCATGAAGGGCGGCATGGAAATTCTGCGTCCCCTATTGGCCGAAACCGGCGTCGAGCCGATTGGAAAAATGGTGATCGGAACGGTCAAGGGTGACATTCACGACATCGGCAAGAACCTCGTCGGCATGATGATGGAAGGCGCCGGGTTTGAAGTGATCGACCTCGGCATTAACAACCCTGTCGAGAAGTACCTGGCCGCTCTGGAAGAGCACAAGCCCGATATTCTGGGCTTGTCGGCCCTGCTGACCACCACCATGCCTTACATGAAGGTCGTGATCGACACCCTGAAAGAAAAAGGCCTGCGGGATGATTTCATTGTGCTGGTCGGTGGCGCACCGTTGAACGAAGAGTTTGGTCGTGCGGTCGGTGCTGATGCCTATTGCCGCGACGCCGGTATCGCCGTTGAAACCGCCAAGACCCTGATTGCAGCGCGGCGGGCTGCTGCGCGCGCCTGAGTTGGGTCCTGCCGTGCCACGCACCCTGATCATCGCCTGCGGCGCGCTGGCCAGGGAAATCGTGGCCCTGCGCAAACTCAATGACTGGCCGCACATGGATGTGCAGTGTCTGCCGGCGGAATTGCACAACCGGCCCGAAAAGATCCCGGCTGCGGTGAGGGCCAAGATACAGGCCAATCGCGATCACTATGCGTCGATTTTCGTGGCCTACGGCGATTGCGGCACCGGCGGCTTGCTGGATGCCGTGTTGCAGGAGGAGCAGGTGGAGCGCATCCCAGGCGCCCACTGCTATGAGTTTTTTGCGGGTAGCGCGGCGTTTGAGGCGCTGTCAGAGCAGGAACTCGGAACTTTTTACTTGACGGACTTCCTGCTGGAGCACTTCGATCGACTGGTGATTCAGGGCCTGGGCCTGGATCGACACCCATCCCTGCTGGCGACGCTTTTTGGCAACTACCGCAAGTTGGTGTACCTGGCCCAATTGCCTGACAGCCAAAGATTAGCGGATGCCCGTGCAGCGGCCGAGCGCCTCGGGCTGGAGTTCGACTATCTTGTGACAGGTTACGGCGGCCTGGCCCACAGCCTCAAGGTCGCGAATCAAGGAAAAATGGTATGGCAAAGCTGATTGTGATTTCCTGGCGCGATGTGCCAGCCCAAGTGCTGGTCAAGCTTGGTCGCGAGACCGCCAAGGTGCAACTGTCCCACCGGTTCCAGGAGGCGGTTGACCGCGCGGCCATGCGCGCAGGCAAGGCCAGCTCGGGCGACTATCTGGCCGACTGGAAGCGCAGCGAGCCGCGCCGCTGCGGAGACGACATTCAGGCCGAGGCTGAGGCCGAGGCCCAGCGCATTGAAGCCCGTTATTCAGACGCTGATCTGCTGCGGCTGATTCGGGCGCACGGCCTGGAGGTGCCCTTGGCCGATGCCGATGCCGCCGCCCCGGATGCAGCACCAGGGGTTGCCTGATGTACGCGGTTCGTCGCTGGTCCGTGCGCCATGCCGGCGCGCTGGAACAGTTTTACAAAGCGTTTGAGCGCGTTGTCGTGGCACTGGATCCGGTCTGGCGCAGGGTGGGCTACGAGCGGCTGGAAAAACCGGTCGCGGCCTTGGAAAAGGTCATCAAGGGCTTCTTGTTCGACTGCCAGATGTGTGGTCAGTGCGCGCTGAGTTCGACTGGCATGTCATGCTCCATGAACTGCCCGAAAAATCTGCGCAACGGACCGTGCGGCGGCGTCCGCGCCAACGGCAACTGCGAGGTCAAACCTGACATGCGGTGTGTCTGGGTCGAGGCGTTCGAGGGCAGCCAGCGCATGCGCGAAGGCCGGGCCGCCATCCGTGTGGTGCAGATTGCCGTGGACCGCCGGCTGGAGGGGCGCTCGTCCTGGCTCAAGGTCGCGCGGGACAAGGCGGCGCTCAAAACTGGGGTGGTGCGATGAAGTTCGAGGACGAACCCGTTCCGGGCCATCCGTTGCCCATCCTGCCGGGGCATACATCGCCGGGCCGGCTGGAGCGCGTGTTGCGCAGTGGCGCCTTTGCCATCACATCCGAGCTGGACCCACCTGATTCGGCCGATCCGGAAGACGTCTACCGGCGTGCGCGGGTGTTCGATGGCTATGTGGATGCGATCAATGCCACCGATGGCAGCGGCGCCAATTGCCACATGTCGAGCCTGGCGGTCTGCGCTTTGCTGACCCGCGTCGGCTATGCGCCGGTGATGCAAATTTCCTGTCGTGATAAAAATCGCATCGCGATCCAGGGTGACATTCTGGGTGGTGCAGCCATGGGGGTTGCGAACATGTTGTGCCTCACCGGCGACGGCGTCCAGTCGGGCGACCACCCGCAAGCCAAACCGGTGTTTGATCTGGATTGCATGTCGCTGCTCGAGATCGGGCGCACGTTACGCGACGAACACCGCTTCCAAAGTGGCCGTAAGGTCACGTTCGCACCCCGCGTGTTCTTTGGGGCGGCGGCCAATCCTTTTGGGCTGCCTTTTGAATGGCGTGCCCAACGTTTGGCCAAGAAGGTGGCCGCTGGCGCCCAGTTCATCCAGACGCAGTACTGCTACGACGTGCCCCGCCTCAAGAGCTTCATGCAGATGGTAGAAGATCTGGGTTTGGCTGGAAAGGTCTTCATTCTGGTTGGAGTCGGGCCATTGCGTACCGCCAAGGCAGCCGAGTGGATGCGTACCAATGTTCCCGGCATCCACATTCCGGACTCGGTCATCAAGCGCATGGCGGGTGCCGAAAAGCCGGCGCTGGAAGGGCGACAAATTTGCATCGACCTGATTCAGGAGGTCCGTGAGATCAAAGGCGTCTCTGGTGTGCATGTGATGGCTTACCGGCAAGAGGACACGGTGCCTGAAATCATCGACCGGTCCGGCGTGCTGGCAGGGCGGGTGCCCTGGTACCCAGGTCGCGACGCCCCCATACAAACTTTGAAGGAAACAGCATGACAGACACCGTGATCAGTTCAGCCACCCGCGAGGTCGTGATTGGCTTTGATCGCCCCTTCGTCATCATCGGCGAGCGAATCAACCCGACCGGCCGCAAGATTCTTGCGGCCGAGATGGTCGCCGGGGATTACAGCCGCGTGATCGCGGACGCCCTGGCGCAGGTTGAGGCCGGCGCCCACATGCTTGACGTCAACGCCGGTATCCCCTTGGCGGACGAACCTGCGCTGCTGGCTCGTGCCATTGAGTTGGTCCAGTCGGTGACTGATGTGCCGCTATCTATCGACTCGTCGATCGTGGCAGCGCTGGAGGCCGGATTGGCCGTGTACAAGGGCAAGGCGCTGGTTAACTCGGTCACCGGTGAAGAAGACCGGCTCGAAACCGTGCTGCCGCTGGTGAAAAAATACGGGGCGGCGGTGGTCGCGATTTCGAACGATGAAACCGGGATTTCCCAGGACCCTGACGTGCGCTTTGCCGTCGCCAAGAAGATTGTTGAACGCGCCGCGGACTACGGCATCCCGGCGTGCGACATCGTGGTCGACCCGCTGGTGATGCCGATTGGTGCCATCAACCAGGCCGGTGTGCAAGTGATGCGGCTGGTGCATCGTCTGCGGACCGAGCTCAAGGTCAACACCACTTGCGGTGCGTCCAACGTCAGTTTTGGCTTGCCGGAGCGAAATGGCATCAATGCTGGGTTCCTGACCATGGCGATCGCCTCGGGCATGACCTCGGCCATCACCAACCCGCTGCACGCCGAAGTTGTCAAGGCCTGCATGGCCGCCGACGTGATGATGGGCCATGACCCCGACTGCATGCGCTGGATCCGCAAGTTCCGCGAAGCGCCGACCATGGGGGCGGATGGCGAGATGGGTCGCGGCCGTCGCGAGGGCGGCAGCAGAAGGCGCCGCGAATGAAGCATTGGCCAACCGGATGGGGGAGCCGTTGATGAGTGTCAAGGATGCGCTGGTGGTGTTCACGCCGTCGGGCAGGCGCGGCCGTTTCCCGGTGGGGACCCCGGTGTTGCAGGCGGCCCGTTCACTCGGGGTGGACATCGACTCGGTCTGCGGCGGCCGCGGTATTTGCGGGCGTTGCCAGGTGCTGGTGTCGGAGGGTGAATTTGCCAAACATGGGTTGGTTTCCCGCGCGGACAACCTGTCGTCCTTTGGTGCGGTCGAGCAGGAGTATTGCGCGACGCAGACGCTGGATGCTGGCCGCCGCCTGTCCTGCTCGGCCCAGTTGCTCGGTGACGTGGTCATCGATGTGCCATCGAGCAGTCAGGTTCACAAGCAAGTGGTGCGCAAACAGGCTGAGGCGCATGATGTCGAACTCGATCCCTTGATTCGTCTGCACTATGTGGAGGTGCAGCAGCCCGACATGCACGACCCGTCGGGCGACTTGCGCCGCCTCGAAGATGCGCTGGAGTTCGAGTGGCGCCTGACCGATCTGGCCTGTGACGTCATTGTGCTTCAGCAGCTGCAGGTCGCATTGCGCGACGGCCAATGGAAAGTGACGGTGGCCGTTCACGCCGGCCAGCAGATCGTGGCGGTGTGGCCGGGTTTCAAAGAGCATGTGTACGGCCTGGCGGTGGACGTCGGCTCGACCACGATCGCCGCGCATTTATGCCACCTGGCATCCGGCGAGGTGGTGGCATCAGCGGGGGTGATGAACCCGCAAATCCGGTTCGGCGAGGACCTGATGAGCCGCGTCTCCTACGTCATGATGAACCCGGGCGGGGAAAAGGAGATGACGAGCGCGGTGCGGGCCGCGCTCAACGAATTGGCGCTGGATGTGGCCTCGCAGGCCGGTATTTCGCCACATGATATTCTGGAGGCCACCTTCGTCGGCAATCCCATCATGCACCACCTGCTGCTGGGCATCAACCCGGTGGAACTCGGCGGCGCGCCGTTTGCACTGGCGACCGACCGGGCCATCACACTGTGGGCGGTCGAGATTGATTTCCTGATTCACCGCAACGCCCGGATTTACGTCCTGCCCTGCATTGCCGGACACGTTGGTGCCGACACGGCTGGCGTGATCCTGGCCGAACGTCCCGACCTGTCCGACAAGGTGAGCCTGTTGGTGGACGTTGGCACCAACGCCGAAATCGTCCTTGGCAACAACCAGCGCCTGCTGGCATGCTCAAGCCCGACCGGTCCGGCTTTTGAAGGTGCTCAGATCAGCTGCGGCCAGCGCGCCGCGCCGGGTGCGATTGAGCGGGTTCGTATTGACCCGGTGACGCTCGAACCCAGGTTCAAGGTGATCGGCTGTGACCTGTGGTCCGATGAGGCGGGTTTTGACGCGGCGGTGGCGGGTTCGGGCGTGACCGGCGTGTGCGGCTCGGGCATCATCGAAGTCTTGGCCGAGATGTACCTGGCCGGCATCATCCGACATGACGGCACCATCAATGGGGACCTGGCGCTGCGCAATCCCCGAATTCAGGCCGATGGCCGCACCTTTTCCTACGAGCTGTACCGGGCGACTGCCGATGCGCCGGCCTTGAAGGTCATGCAAAACGATGTACGGGCCATCCAGCTCGGCAAGGCGGCCTTGTACGCCGGGGTGCGCTTGCTGATGGAGCGCATGGGCATTGCCAAGGTCGACCGCATTCGCCTTGCAGGTGCTTTTGGCAGCCACATCGACGTCAAGTACGCGATGGTTCTGGGCATGATTCCTGATTGTGAGTTGGAACAGGTCAGTTCAGCCGGTAATGCGGCGGGCACCGGCGCGCGAATTGCCTTGCTGGACCAACGTTCGCGGCGCGAAATTGAGCAGCTGGTGCGCCGGGTCGAAAAAATCGAGACGGCGGTCGAGCCGAAGTTCCAGGAGTTCTTTGTGGAAGCCATGGCGATTCCGCATCTGACGGCGCCTTTTGATTGCCTGCGGCAGGTGGTGAACTTGCCGGAGCGAATGGTTGTCGAGTCCGACCACAGTGCGCGCGGCCGGCGCGCCGCCAGGCGCACCGCCAAGGCCGATTGAGCACCGGTACCAACGAATGAGCGACGCGACGATCCCGAGTTTTGTCGGCGGTGCGCCGCTCCAAGGTAGCGGCCAGTGCTTCGACAACGTCAATCCGGCCAACGGCCAAACCCTGGCAGCTGTTTGGGAGGCCAATGCGGCGGATGTCGAAGCAGCGGTGGTCAGTGCGCAGCGCGGCTTCGAGCAGTGGTCGACCTGGACCGGCACTGAACGCGGCCGTGTCCTGCGCCGTGCGGCGGATTTGCTGCGCCTGCGCAACCGGGAACTGGCGGAGATGGAGGTGCGGGATTGCGGCAAACCGCTCCAGGAGGCGCTGGTGGTTGATGTGCAAAGCGGTGCCGATTGCCTGGAGTACTTCGCCGGTGCGGCCGCCACTCTGGCCGGCGCGCAGTACCCGCTGAAGAATGCCTTTGCCTACACCCGACGTGAGCCGCTTGGGGTCTGCGTTGGCATTGGTGCCTGGAACTACCCGTTGCAAATTGCCTGCTGGAAGTCGGCCCCCGCACTTGCGGCCGGCAATGCGATGATTTTCAAGCCGTCCGAGCTCACGCCGATGACGGCTGTGAAACTGGCTGAAATCTATTTGGAGGCTGGGGTCCCGCCCGGCGTTTTCAATGTCTTGCAGGGTCGGGGCAGCACTGGCGCCTTGCTCGCGGCCCATCCTGGCGTGGCGAAGGTCTCAGTCACGGGGTCGGTGCCGACCGGCAAGCAGGTGATGCAGACCGCCGCCGGCACGCTCAAACGCGTCACCATGGAGCTCGGCGGCAAGTCACCGCTGATCGTGTTCGAAGATGCTGATCTGGAGCAGGCGGTGGCGGCGGCCATGATGGGCAATTTTTACACCCAAGGCGAGGTGTGCACCAATTGCACCCGGGTCTTTGTGCAGCGGAGCGTGGCAGAGCGCTTTCTGGCCAGGTTGAAGACCCGCACCGCATTGCTCAGGGTTGGAGATCCGATGGACGAGGACACTGAGGTCGGCGCGCTGATTTCTGCTGCCCACGCGGACAAGGTGATGGATTACATCGCCAGTGGCCTGAGCGAGGGCGCCACCTTGAGTTTTGGAGGGGAACGTCTGGCGATTGCCGGCTGCGTCGATGGCAATTTTGTCTCGCCCACGATTTTTTCCGACTGCCGTGATGAGATGCGTATTGTTCGGGAAGAGATCTTTGGCCCGGTGCTGGCGATGCTGGTGTTCGACGATGAGGACGAAGTCATCGCCCGTGCCAACAACACGCGATTCGGCTTGGCAGCAGGCGTTTTCACCGGCGACATCGCGCGCGCCCATCGGGTGGTGTCGCGCCTGAAGGCGGGCATCTGCTGGATCAACAACTACAACATCACGCCGATCGAGATGCCGTTCGGCGGGGCTGGCGAGTCGGGTATTGGCCATGAGAACAGCATGGTCGCGATGGACCATTACACGCAACTGAAGACGGTCTACGTCGAGCTGGGCCAGGTAGCTTGCAGCTACCGGTGACCGGCAGCCAACGCGCATGAAGACCTTTGACTACATCATTGTGGGCGCCGGTTCTGCCGGCTGCGTGTTGGCCAACCGCCTCACTGAGGACGGCGCGGCGAGCGTGCTGCTGGTGGAGGCCGGTGCGCTGGACCACAGCCTGTTCATTCATATGCCGTCCGCGCTCTCCTACCCGATGGCCAACCACAAGTACACCTGGCTGTACGAGTCCGAGCCCGAGCCCTTCATGAACCATCGCCGGATTCACTGTCCACGGGGCCGGGTGATTGGCGGGTCATCATCGATCAACGGCATGGTCTATGTCCGCGGCCATGCGTTCGATTACGACGGTTGGGCCAGTGCTGGGGGGCTGGCGTCATGGTCCTACGCCCACTGCCTTCCCTATTTTCGCAAGGCCGAGACGCGGGCTCAAGGTGGTGACCTGTACCGCGGTGATGCCGGTCCCTTGCATGTCAGCACCGGGGCCGGCCGCAACCCGCTTTACCAGGCATTCGTGGAAGCCGGCCAGCAGGCTGGTTACCCCTACACGGCAGATATGAACGGGTACCAGCAAGAGGGCTTGGGGCCGATGGACATGACGGTGCACAAGGGCCGACGCTGGAGTACCGCGATGGCCTATTTGCGTCCGGCCTGGAAACGCAAGAATTTGACGGTCAGGCTGAACTGCCTGGTGACCAGGGTCATGTTCGAGGGCCTTGAGTCACGTCGGGCCGTGGGTATTGAGGTGCTTCATGAGGGACAACTGCAGCAACTGCGCGCGACCAAAGAGGTGATTTTGTCGGGTGGGGCCATCAATTCGCCGCAACTGCTCAAGTTGTCGGGGATTGGCAATCCGGCTGAGCTGCAGCCGTTGGGAATCGCCATGACGGCGCCCTTGAAAGGCGTTGGCGAGAACCTGCAGGATCACCTGGAAACCTATGTGCAGTACGAGTGCACCCAACCGATCACCCTGTTTTCTGCGCTCAAGCCGCTCAACAAGCTGAAAATTGGCGTGGAATGGCTCTTGTTCCGCACCGGATTGGGGGCGACCAACCATTTTGAATCGGGCGGTTTCATCCGCAGTGAGGCGGGTGTGCGCCACCCAGACCTGCAGTACCACTTTTTGCCAATGGCCGTGCGCTATGACGGCAAGTCGCCGGCCACTTGCCATGGCTTCCAGGCCCATGTCGGTCCGATGCGGGCCACCAGCCGCGGCTACGTGCGTTTGCGTGATGCCCAGGCCACGACCCCACCGCGAATTTTGTTCAATTACATGAGCACTGAACAGGATCGCAAGGAGATGCGGGCCGCCGTGCGCTTGACGCGGGAAATTTTCCAACAAGCCGCGTTTGACGCTTTTCGTGGCGTCGAGTTGTCGCCCGGCATTGAGGTGCAAAGCGATGACGAGATCGATGCGCACATCCGGGCCAACGCCGAAACGGCGTATCACCCCTCGGGCACCTGTCGGATGGGCACCGACGAGATGGCGGTGACAGACGCTCTCGGCCGGGTCCATGGCGTCGAGCGGCTGCGCGTGGTCGATGCCTCCCTCATGCCGCGCGTTGTAAGCGGCAACCTGAATGCCCCCACCATCATGATGGCGGAGAAACTGGCTGATGCGATTCGCGACCGTACGCCGCTGCCGCCAACGCCTGTGCCGGTGTTCGAGCATCCGCATTACCTCACGACACAACGTTGAGTAGCCGTTGATGGCTGTCATGGACCCGGATCCCACGTCGCCCACGCCGCTCGCGGCTCTGCTCGCCGCCTGGCCGGTAGTGGCGCGGTCTCGTTTGGAGACCCTGATCAAGCAGCACGCGCATCAGGGTGCATTTGCCATCTTCGATGCGGACAACACCAGCTACCAGCATGACCTGCTGGGTGCCCTGTTGCCCTTCATGGAGAACAAGGGGGTGTTGACCCGCGCCACCATGGCGCCGTCGCTGGCCGTGATTCCCTTTGACGACCTGCCAGGTCGTCCCGAGACCCTGCACCGCTACTACCAACGCTTGTGCAATTTGGATGACCAGATCTCCTACCCCTGGGCATCGCAGATCTTCGCCGGTTTTTCCCTGCGCGAACTCAAGCACCACCTCGATGATCTTCTGGCTGACAGCCGGCCGATCCCGGTCCAATCCCTGGTGGCTGGCGAGCTGCGGGATGCCCTGGTCGAGCGGCCCCGCTTACTGCGGGGACAGCAAGCGCTGTACCAGGCCTTGATGGCGCATGGGATCGAGGTGTATGTGGTCAGCGCTGCCAGTGAGGAGTTGGTGCGCATGGTGCTGGCCGACCCGCGTTATGGCTACGGTGTCAAGCCGGAAAATGTCATCGGGGTCTCCCTCTTGCTGAAGGATCGACAGACCGGTCAGGTGACGACCGCCCGCAAGCAGATCAGGGACGGCTGCTATCGACCAGAGGGTTTGCTTGACCATGAGTTGACGGCCGCCCTGTGGGCGCCATTGCCCTGGTATGAGGGCAAACAAGCCGCGATACACACCTATGTGCATCGCTGGAAACGGCCCATTTTGGTGGCTGGCGACACACCAGCCAGCGACGGTCCCATGCTGCTCCGCAGTGCCCACGTGGAGCAGGGCGCTTTGCGGCTTTTCGTGGCCCGGGCCGATCATCATCTTGAAACAATGGTGACTTTGCGTGAAGAGCATGCGGCCGAGCAACTGGCACATGGCCTGAGCGTGACCGCCCACGATAACTGGCTCGTGGTCCAGCCGCATGAGATCGGGTAAAGTCGGTGCGCAGGGCCGTCGGCCCAGTCGCTTACCGAAATCCCATGACCACTGCCCCCCCCACCGAGCCTTCGAATAACCGTTTTTCCAGCTTGCTGGCATCGCGCCCCTGGTTGCTGGCCGACGGGGCCACCGGCAGCAACCTGTTTGATGTCGGACTGATGTCCGGCGATGCCCCAGAACTTTGGAATGTCGACCACCCCGACCGCATCACCGCCTTGCATCAGAGCTTTGTCGAGGCCGGCGCGGACATCCTGCTGACCAACAGCTTTGGCGGTACCACCTACCGGCTCAAGCTGCATCGCGCCGAGTCGCGCGTGGCCGAACTCAATGAGGCGGCCGCGCGGCTGGCGCGGCAGGTGGCCGATGCCAGTGGCCGCGTGGTGGCGGTGGCTGGCAGCATGGGGCCCACGGGTGAAATCATGGCGCCGATCGGGCCCTTGAGCTTCGAGTCTGCCAAGGAAGCGTTCGCCGAGCAAGCCCGCAGTCTGGCGGCCGGCGGGGCGGATGTGCTGTGGCTGGAGACCATGTCCTCCCGAGAAGAGGTCGAAGCCGCGGTGGCCGGCGCCGCCACCGTGGGCCTGCCGATCGTCTGCACCCTGAGTTTTGACACCAATGGCCGCACCATGATGGGCATCTCGCCGAGCGACTTTGCCGGGTTGGAAAAAACCTTGGTGCCGCGACTGGCGGCCTGCGGCACCAATTGCGGTATCGGGGCGTCCGAAGTGGTGGCCTGCATCCACAACCTGGCAGAGGCGATGGGGCCGGAGGTGGTGCTGGTGGCCAAAGGCAACTGCGGTATCCCGCAGTATGTCGATGGCGCCATCTGCTACAACGGCACGCCTGAGTTGATGGCGGTCTACGCCAAGATGGCGCTCGATGCCGGCGCCCGCATCATTGGCGGTTGCTGCGGCACCTCGGCCAAACACCTGCGCGCGATGCGAGACGCACTGGAGAGCCATGCGCGTGCGAGCAGCCCGGATCTTGAAGCCATCGTGACCCAACTCGGCGCGGTATCTACAGGCGCGCGGGCGCAATGGGCCGGGGAGCAGAGTCGCCTTGGTGGCGCGGCGCCCGGTGCCAATCTGGCACGGGGGCGGGGCCGTCGCTCGGCCGGCTCGTCGCCGGGCTGACGTCCGCCTGCTGTGGGCGCGAGACGGCCGGTCCCGTCGGTGGCGGGCAGGTCCGGCCATTGAAGCCAGCGCCGGCACAGGTCCAAGAGGCTGTGTACAATGTGACCATTCCGAGGAGCGTTGCAGTTCACATCAGGTGAACGAGGCTCGGAGTGCGCCACCGGGCCCCGGCCTGGTCGCCGTACCAACTGCGCTCACCCACTGGTCTGTGCGGTGAGCCTCCCAACAAGTCGCTTCACAGTCGGTGGTCTATTCAAAGTAACTTTTGGAGTGAGCCATGAACGCGGTATTGAAACCCATCAAGAACCCAGACTACGCCATTGCCGACCTCTCGTTGGCCGAATGGGGTCGTAAAGAAATCCGCATCGCCGAGACCGAAATGCCCGGTCTGATGGCGATCCGCGAAGAGTTTGCTAAGGCGCAGCCCTTGAAAGGCGCGCGCATCACCGGCAGCCTGCACATGACGATCCAGACCGCAGTGCTGGTTGAAACCCTGCAGGCGCTCGGCGCCCAGGTGCGCTGGGCTTCGTGCAACATCTTCTCTACCCAAGACCACGCGGCTGCTGCTTTGGTGGCCGCCGGAACGCCGGTGTTTGCCTACAAGGGTGAAAACCTGGACGACTACTGGGACTACACCCACCGCATTTTTGAATTCGGCAGCAAGGGCAGCAAGACCGAAGGCCCGAACATGATTCTGGACGACGGCGGTGATGCGACGCTCCTGATGCACCTGGGTGCCAAGGCCGAGACCGACATCAAGGTGCTGGCCAAGCCAGGCAGCGAAGAAGAAATTTGCCTGTTCAACAGCATCAAGGCCAAGCTGAAGGTAGACCCCACCTGGTACAGCCGCCGCCTCAAGCACATCATTGGCGTGACCGAGGAAACCACCACCGGCGTGCTTCGCCTGAACGAGATGTCGGCCAAGGGCACGCTGGCCTTCCGTGCCATCAACGTGAACGACTCGGTGACCAAGAGCAAGTTTGACAACCTGTACGGCTGCCGCGAGTCGCTGGTGGATGCCATCAAGCGCGCCACCGACGTGATGATCGCCGGCAAGGTGGCTGTGGTGGCCGGTTACGGCGACGTGGGCAAGGGCTCGGCCCAGGCGCTGCGTGCGCTGTCGGCCCAGGTTTGGGTCACCGAGATCGACCCCATCAACGCCCTGCAGGCCGCCATGGAGGGCTACAAGGTCGTGACCATGGACTACGCCGCCGACAAGGCCGACATCTTTGTCTCGGCCACGGGCAACAAGAACGTCATCACCTACAAACATATGGCGGCCATGAAGGACCAGGCCATCGTCTGCAACATCGGTCACTTTGACAACGAAATCGACGTGGCTTCGCTGGACAAGTGCAAGTGGGAAGAGATCAAGCCACAGGTGGACCACGTGATCTTCCCGGCCAAAGGCAAGACCCCGGCCAAGCGCATCATCCTGCTGGCCAAGGGCCGGCTGGTGAACCTGGGCTGCGGCACCGGCCACCCCAGCTTTGTGATGAGCTCCAGCTTCGCCAACCAGACCATCGCCCAGATCGAGCTGTTCAGCAAGCCCAAGGACTACAAGGCCGGCAAGGTCTATGTGTTGCCCAAGCACCTGGACGAAAAAGTGGCGCGCCTGCACCTGAAAAAAGTCGGCGCCATGCTGACAGAGCTCAGCGACGAGCAAGCCGCCTACATCGGCGTGAGCAAGACAGGCCCCTACAAGGCTGATACCTACCGCTACTGATGCGCGCTGACCAGCTGCTGGTGGCGCGTGCGCTTGCCAGCAGCCGCTCGCAAGCCCAACGCCTGATTGAGGGGGGTCTGCGCTGGCGCGTCGGCGAGGTCTGGAAAACCGTCACCAAAAATGGTGACGAGATTCCGGCCGACGCCGAGCTGCAGCTGCAAGACCTGTCCGAAGCGCGCTATGTGTCGCGCGGCGGCCTCAAGCTGGAAGCGGCCCTGCAGCAGCTCAAGCTCTCGGTGGCTGGCTGGACCTGCCTCGATGTCGGGCAGTCCACTGGCGGTTTTACCGATTGCCTGCTGCAGCAAGGTGCGACCCGGGTGGTGGGGGTGGATGTGGGCAGTGCCCAGCTTCACCCGAGCTTGCGTGCCGACCCGCGCGTGCTGTGTGTGGAAAAGCTCAATGCCCGTGCCCTCGATGCTTCTGATTTGATAGCTGCAGAGCAAGACGCAACAAGGGCTGGCGGCCATTTCGATGCTGATCCAGACGCAGTGGCGCATGCGCCTTTTGAGCCGGTGTTTGACTTGATTGTGGGCGATTTGTCCTTCATTTCGCAAACACTGGTGCTGCCGGCCCTGGTGCCGCTGCTCAAACCGGGGGCTGGCCTGCTGATGCTGGTCAAGCCACAGTTTGAGCTGCAGCCGGGCCAGGTGGGCAAGGGCGGCATTGTGCGAGATGCGGGTCTGTACCTGCTGGTGGAGCAGCGGCTGCGCGATTGTTGCGCCGCGCTTGGTCTGCAGGTGGCTGCGTGGTTCGACTCGCCCATTGATGGCGGCGAGGGCAACCGCGAATTCTTCATGTCTGCCCACCGTGTGGGCGAAGCGATACCCGGAACTTAGTTCATCATGAACGTCATTGCCAAAACGCCCCTGAGCCTGGAGTTTTTTCCAGCCAAGACTCAGGAAGGTGAAGCCAAGCTGCGCCTCACGCGCCAGCAACTCTACGTTTTGCAGCCCCAATTCTGCTCGGTCACCTATGGCGCGGGGGGCTCGACCCAGGCCGGCACCTTCCAGAGTGTGCGCGAGATTCTGGCCGAGGGGATGAGCGCGGCCGCACACTTCTCTTGCATCGGCGCCACCCGTGACTCGGTGCGCCAGCAACTGGAGGTCTTGCGCACCATGGGTGTGCAGCGGCTGGTGGCCCTGCGCGGCGACCTGCCGGCCGACCATGCGGGGGGTGGCGAGTTCCAGTACGCCAGTGAGCTGGTGGCCTTTATCCGGGCCGAAACCGGCACCCACTTTCACATCGAGGTAGCGGCCTACCCGGAGATCCACCCACAGGCGGCCACGCCCACCGCCGACCTGCTCGCACTCGCGGCCAAGGCCAGCGCCGGGGCCGACTCGGCCATCACCCAGTACTTTTACAACCCGGACGCCTACTTCCGGCTGGTGGACGAGGCGCAGGCCATGGGCCTCACGCTGCCGATCGTGCCAGGCATCCTGCCCATCGTCAATTCGGCTCAGCTGATTCGCTTCAGCGATGCCTGTGGTGCCGAGATCCCGCGCTGGCTGCGTCTGCGGCTGCACGCCTTGGATGGCGACAGCGCTTCGGTCATGGCCTTTGGCCTGGATGTGGTCACCGATTTGTGCGAGCGGCTGCTCGCCGGCGGGGCGCCGGGGCTGCATTTCTACACCATGAACCAGAGTGGACCGACGCTGGAGCTCGGCCGACGGCTTGGCTTGCACCCGAGCGCTTCAGCGGCCGGTGGCGGCCACGCGACGGACGAGCTGGTGCCGGCCGAGGCCGACGCCTGACGGGTTGCCTCAGGCCCGGGCGTCGCCCCAGCGCAGCGGGCTGGTGTCGTCGCCCCGGTACAGGGTGTCGCCGTGGCGGTCGACGCAGTAGTCGGGCGAGACGATCATTTCAGTGAAGCGCATGTCGGCGGCGATGCGCGTGTACTCAAACAGGATGCTGCGCACCACCCGGGCACCGGTGCGGATGTGGCTGCCGTGGCCGATCCAGCTTGGCCCGGTGATGGTGGCGCCGGCTTCGATGCGCGCGCTGGAGCCGATGTACACCGGCCCCTCGATCTTGACCTGGTCCCAGTCCACTGAGGTGTTCAGGCCCACCCAAATGCCGGGTCGCACCTGGCGTCCTGGCATGTTCATCTGCGCGACCTCGCCGCGCAGCACCCGCTGCAGCACCGACCAATAATCGCTGACCCGACCGATGTCGATCCAGTTGAACGGGCGGTTTTGCACATAAAACGGCAGCTGCTGCGCCACCAACTGCGGGAACAGTTGCGAGCCGATGTCGTACACCTGCCGTGGCGGGATCAGTGCCAGCGCCGCCGGCTCAAAAATGTAGATGCCGGTGCTGGCCAGCGTCGATTTGGCCTGCGCCGGTTGCGGTTTTTCCTGGAACGAGACGATCCGACCGTCCGCCTCGGCCAGCACGATGCCGTAATTGGGTACGTCCGCCAGCGGCACGTCCATCGCGACCAGGCTGGCGATTGCTCCCTTGGCTTGGTGTTCAGCCAGCGCCGCGGTGATGTCCAGGTCGATCAGCGCGTCGCCGCACAGCACCAGGGTGGTCTCGTCAAAGAAGCCGCTGAAATCCTGAATGCGGCGCATGCCGCCGGCCGAGCCCATGGGCCGCGGCAGCACGTCGCCGTGGTCGCGCACGCCCTCGTAGCTGTAGCCGATCTGCACGCCCCAGCGGTGGCCGTCGCCAAAATACTCTTCGATCTTGTGGTGGTGCCAGGCCACGTTGACCATGATCTCCCTCACGCCGTGGCGCGCCAGGTGCTCGATCAGGTACTCCATCACTGGTTTGCCCAGAATCGGTACCATCGGTTTGGGCAGGTCGCGCGTCAGCGGGCGCACCCGCGTGCCCTGCCCGGCTGCCAGAATCATGCCTTTGGCCATGCTTATCCTCCGTGATCCAACGTGCAGGCGGCGTGGCTGTCCTGCGCCAATTTAGCCACCAACTGTGGCAGCGCTGCCTGCAGCGCGGCTTTCAGGGTGTGGGGTGGGTTGATGATAAACATGCCGCTGGCTGGCAGCCCCGGGCGCTGCACCTCACCCGCGTCATCCGTGGTCAATTTGCTGGATTTCACCGTCAGGCTGGCGTTGAGCCAGGGGCGCTGGGCTTTCACCGCCAGCGTTTTGAGTTTGCGCGGCAGGTCGTGCGCTTCCGGGCGCGGAATCAGCGGGTACCAGACCACGTAGGTGCCGGTGGCAAAGCGGGTCAGGGCATCCGCTACCATGGCCGGCACGCGGGCGTAGTCGCTTTTGATCTCGTAACTGGGGTCGCACAACACCAGGGCCCGCCGCGTGGGCGGCGGCAGGAACTTCTTCAGCCCTTCAAAACCATCCTCGCGCAGCACCGCCACCTGGCGCCCGGCGTCCAGCTGCGCGATGTTGGCGCTCAGCGTTTTGGCGTCGGTCGGGTGCAGTTCAAACAGCTTGAGCTTGTCGCGCTCGCGCAGCAGGCGCTGGATGATGAAGGGCGAGCCGGGGTAAACGCGCTGGCTCGGTTTGCTGTTGAAACCGGCCACCAGTTCCAGATAGTCCTGCAGAATCGGTGCGGGCTCATCTGCTACGTTTTGTGTAGTGAACTTTCCTTTACCGGTGTGGCCTAGAGCCTGTTTTTCCTCAGAAATAAGGCGCAGAAAGCCATCGGCCGCCTCGCCGCTGGTCTGCGCGTAGTCGCCGTCGAGCCGGTACAGGCCAGCGCCGGCGTGGGTGTCGAACACGGTCAGGGCCGTGTCTTTGTGCGTCATGTGGCGCAGCACGGCCAGCAGCGTCATGTGTTTGAGGACGTCGGCATGGTTGCCGGCATGAAAGGCGTGGCGGTAACTGAACATGGCAGCGATGGTAACCGCCGGGGTCGTTCGCCAGGATTTGGCTGCTGGTGTCAAATCTCCTATAATGCCGGGCTTCGCAGCGATTTCCCGTGGTTCCGCGGCGAAGCCATTGCTAGGGCGGTCCCTGACCAGCTCGAGCGAGTGAACCCCACCTAAGAGATTCCCGCCAGAGGAACGCCGACCGTGGAAAAGAGCCCGGCAAACCCTCTTTTCAAAGAGACAACTCATGACCAAAACTTTCAGCGCCAAACCCGCTGACGTGGTGCACGAGTGGTTTGTGATTGACGCGACCGACAAGGTCCTCGGACGAGTTGCCAGTGAAGTGGCTCTCCGACTGCGCGGCAAACACAAGGCCATTTACACGCCCCACGTCGACACCGGTGATTACATCGTCGTTGTCAACGCAGCCAAACTCAAAGTCACGGGCACCAAAGCCCTCGACAAGGTGTACTACCGCCATTCCGGTTTCCCCGGTGGCATCTATGGCACCAACTTCCGCGACCTGCAAGCCAAACATCCTGGCCGTGCGCTCGAGAAGGCCGTCAAGGGCATGCTGCCCAAGGGTCCTCTGGGCTACGCCATGATCAAGAAGCTCAAGGTGTACGGTGGCGCGGAGCACCCGCACACCGCCCAGCAACCCCAAGTGTTGGACATCTAAGGAGCGACCATGATTGGTGAATGGAACAATGGCACCGGCCGTCGCAAATC
>JBEGOC010000297.1:0-4623 GCA_041182225.1 Pseudomonadota bacterium
AAGGTCTGCCGCAGCGCGGTCAACTCGGCCAGCCGCGCTGCCACCCGCGGGTTGATGTCGGCGCCGGTCAGCAGCGCCATGGCCTCGTCCACATGGCTCACCGGGTACACCGCAAATTGCCCGGCGGCGGCGGCGGCCACCACGTCGGCGCGCAACATCAGGTGCTCGGTGTTGGCGGCGGGGATCAGCACGCCCTGGCGCCCGTCGAGCCCGCGCGCCCGGCAGATGTCAAAAAAGCCCTCGATCTTTTCGTTGACGGCGCCGATGGCCTGCACCTGGCCGAGCTGGTTGACCGAGCCGGTCACCGCCAGCCCCTGCGCAATCGGCGCCTGCGCCAGGTTGGACAGCAGGGCGCACAGCTCGGCCAGCGAGGCACTGTCGCCTTCAACCAGGCCATAAGACTGCTCAAACACGAGACTCACCGACAGCGCCAGTGGCTGGTTGCGGGCGTAGCGTTCGGCCAAAAAGCCAGCCAGGATCAACACCCCCTTGGAGTGGATCGGGCCCGACAGCTTGACCTCGCGCTCGATGTTGATCAGCTCGCCCTCGCCCAGCCGGCTGGTGGCGGTGATGCGGGCGGGCTGGGCAAAGGCGAAGTCGCCCAGGTCCAGCACCGACAGGGCGTTGATCTGCCCAACCACCTCACCCTGCGTGGCGATCATCAGCGTGCCGCGCAGCACCGCCTCCTGCAGCCGGTCGCGCAGCCGGTCATGGCGCCGGATGCGGGTGTCGATGGCCTGCTGCACATCGGCCGCACTCAAGGCGCTGCGGCCGGCCTGCCGACCCCAGTAGTCGGCTTCGCGCAGCAGGTCGGCAACGCTGCGCATGTGGGTCGACAGGCGCTGGCCGTCACCGGCCAGCCGGGCGCTGTGGTCGATCACCCGGCCGACCGCGCTGCGGTCCAGCGGCAGCAGTTGGTCGCGCCCGGCCAGGGTGGCCAGCAGGCGCGCGTACAGCAGGTGGTTGTCCGGGTTGCGTTCGATGCGCTCCTCAAAATCAGCCGCCACCTTGAACAACTCGCCAAACTCGGGGTCGTACTGCTGCAACAGGTAGTACAGCAGCCGGTCGCCAAACAAAATGATCTTGACATCGAGCGGGATCGGCTCGGGCTCCAGCGACACGGTACTGACCAGGCTGACCAGCTGCCCCAGAGATTCGATCCGGATCTCGCGCGCCTGCAGCGCCCGCTTGAGGCCATCCCAGGCAAAAGGCTGCATCAGCACCTTGCGCGCGTCCAGCAGCAGGTAGCCGCCATTGGCCCGGTGCAGGGCGCCGGGCTTGATCAGGGTGAAGTCGGTGACCAGGGCACCCAGCTGCGCCACATGCTCGACCCGGCCGACCAGGTTGCCATAGCTCGGGTTGTCTTCGCTCACGATCGGCGCGCCGGAGGTCTTGCCGTTGCTGACCAGCACATTGACCTGGTAGCGGTGAAAGCTCTCGCGCGCCACCAGCTTGAGGCCGGCCAGGCTGGTGGCCTCTTCGGGCTTGCGGAATTCATCGGCGTTGTCAATCATGTCCTGCTGCACCACCTCCAGATAGGCCAGAACCTCCGGCAGGTCGGTGAAGCGGCCACGCAGCTCGTCCATCACATGGCGCACCGCCTGCAGCGTGGTGTCCTGGTTAACCTGGCGTATGCGCTCGCTGCGCTCCTTCCACCATTGAGGCACCTGGTTCAGCAGCGCCTCCAGCCGTTGCTGCAACTCGGCGATGCTGGCGGCGATCCGGTCTTTGTCAGCCTGCGACAGCTGCGCGTAGTCGTCCGGTGGCAGCACCTCCTGGCCGCGCGCCGGTGCAAAGGCAAAGCCGCCCGGCGTGCGCAGCAGCAGCACCTGGCGTTGCTCGGCCTCAAGGCCCAGCGCCTTGAACGCGGCTTCCTGGCGCTGGTTGAACTCGTCCTGGATGGCATCGGTCTTGGCCCGGTACTCATCGCCCTCGAACAGGGCCGGGATGGCGCTGCGCAGGTAATCCACCAACCGCGCCAGCTCGTGCCGCAAGGCCACACCGCGCCCACAAGGCAGGCGCACCGCCTGAGGCTTGTGTGGCTGGCTGAAATTGTTCAGGTAACACCAGTCGGCCAGGCCGTGCTCGTCGGGCGCGCGCTGCGCCAGCAGCTGGCGCACCAGACTGCGCTTGCCCATACCGGCCGGTCCCAGCACAAACATATTGAAACCTTCCTGCCGGATGCCAACGCCAAAGCGCACCGCCTCGGTGGCGCGCGCCTGCCCGATCAGCTCATCCAGTCCCTGCAGTTCGGCCGTGGTCTGAAACCCGAACTGGGCCGGGTCGCAGGCCTGCAACAGCCGTGACGGCGCCAGCGCCGGCTGAGCGGCCACGGACGTGGACGGCATCAAGACACCTGGATCAATCGGCCGCGTTCGCCACCGCTTTTGAGCAGACGCACGGTCAGTACCCCGTTTTTAAAACTGGCCTCGGCTTGTTCCGGATCGACATGGCGCGGCAACGGAATGACGCGCTCAAAGGCGCCGTAAGCCCGCTCCATCACGTGGTAGGTGCTGTCGTCGCTCTCGCACTCGAACTGCTTCTCGCCGCTGATGCGCAGGGTGTTGCCCTCCAGACTGACGCGGCAATCATCCCGGCCCATCCCGGGCAGCTCGACCCGGACCACCATGTGCCGGGGCGTCTCCTCCAGCTCGCCTGCCAACAGGCTCCAGCGCGGGAACGCCCCGGGCGCCAATGGCACCGCGCTGTCGTCCTCGCTGTGGCGGAACCGGGTCAGCGCGTGGCCGCTGCGACTGAGCAGTTCGCGCCAGCCCTCCGCCATATGATCCCAGGCCCGGCTCAGTTCACGCCCGACGGTTTGCCCCGTTTGTTTCAATGAGTTCAGCATGATGGGGACTGTAGGTTGACAGCGGCCAAGGGCATTGACAATTCGCAGCGCCAGCACGCCGGCCCACCACCCCGCATAATCGGGCTCACCCTGACAAGCACGGAGTCCGTTGATGCCTCATTCCTACCCCACCCACTGGATGGTCACAGCCGCTGCATCCGCTTGCCTGGCGCTGCCGGCGCAAGCGCAGGAGGCCGCGGGTCTGCCACTCTGGGAGCTGGGCGCGGTGGGCGTGGGGGTGTCGCAGCAGGCCTACCCCGGGTCGGACGAACGGGCCCAGCAGGCGCTGCTTGTGCCCTACCTGGTCTACCGCGGTGAGTTCCTGCGGGTGGACCGGGGCAGTGCCGGCATCCGGGCCATGAAGACGCCCACCTTCGAGGTGGACATCGGCTTTTCCGGCTCGCTCGGCTCCAAGTCCAGCGACGTCGAGGCACGCCGGGGCATGGCCGACCTGGGCACCCTGGTGGAGTTCGGCCCGCGCCTGAAGTGGAACCTCACCCCGGAGGCAGGTCCGAGCCGGTGGCGAATCGAGCTGCCCCTGCGCGGCGTGTTTGACCTGAGCAACAGCCTGGCCAGCCGCGGCATCACCTTCGAGCCCGAGCTGGTGTTTTCGCACCGCGAGCCCCAGGGCTGGTCGTACAGCACCGGCATCAGTGGCATCTGGGGCGATCAGCGACTGACCGACACCTTTTACGGGGTCAGCGCCAGCGAAGCCACGGCCACCCGGCCTGCCTACACCGCGCAGGGCGGGCTGGTGGCTTGGCGCCTGTCGGGCTCGGTCTCACGCCAGCTCGCCCCGGGTCTGCGGCTGATTGCGTTTGGCCGGGCCGACAGCCTGGCCGGCTCGGCCAACCAGGCCAGCCCGCTGGTCCAGCGCAACAGCGGGTTCAACCTCGGTCTGGTGCTGGCCTACACCTGGAAACAGTCCGAACAACGGGCCGCCGACTGAGCATGAGCCCCGGGCCCGGCCCGGCCGATGGTGCGTGACGAGCCGATCACTTCCACTGCTGTACTCATTCCGGCGCTGCCCCTATGCGATCCGGGCGCGTCTGGCGCTGCACCACGCCGGCGTGGTGGTCGAGCTGCGGGAGGTGGCGCTGCGCAACAAACCGGCCGAGCTGCTGGCCATTTCTCCCGCCGCCACGGTGCCGGTACTGCAATTGGCCGACGGCCGGGTGCTGCTGCACAGCCTGGACATCATGCGGTGGGCGCTGCAGCAGCACGACCCGGACGACTGGCTGGGCCGGCACGACCGGCTGGGCGAGTTGTGGGTGCGGCGTAACGACGACGCTTTCAAGCCGCTGCTGGACCGCTACAAGTACGCGCCACGCCATCCGCTGCTGTCGCCGCAGGCGCATCGCGCAGCGGCGATGGTCGCCTTTGTGACACCGCTGGAGCAGACACTGCGCGACCGGCCCTGGCTGGCTGGTGCGCGACCGGGCTTGGCCGATGTGGCGCTGCTGCCCTTTGTGCGGCAATTTGCCCAGGTCGATCCGGTTTGGTTTCAGGCCCAACCGCTGCCGGCGCTGCAGCACTGGCTGCAGACCCAGCTGGCCGGGCCCGCATTTTCAGCCGTCATGGCCCGCCCGGCCTGAGGCCGCCGGACCAGCCGCCTCAGGCGCCAGCGGCGATCTGGCGCAAAGCCTGCTCGAACACCGCCACCGGCTGACCGCCCGAGATCAGGTGCTGCCGGTTGATGATGACGGCCGGCACCGAATGAATGCCGGCATCCAGATACAGCTGCTCGCGCTCGCGCACGTCATCGGCAAAGGCGT
>JBEGOC010000298.1:0-5372 GCA_041182225.1 Pseudomonadota bacterium
GTGCATGCCGGCCGGCGTCTGGCCGCGCGCCATCACCTTGTCGATGGCCTCAGCATGGCTGAGTGGGTCCAGTTCCTTGTACTTCTCGGCGAAACTGCGCGGGTGGGTACCGGCGTAGCGCACGCGCCGTTGGTGGGGTGGGGCGGCGTCGGTCATGGGTGGATTGTGCGGCACCCGTTGCCAACGCCGACGTTGGGGCCGGGCCCGGGCCTAGCGAAAGTGGTCAAACGAGGCGTAGAGGTTGGGCAGCGGCCGGCCCTGACCATCCAGCAGGCGCAAACCCGGCGCGGCCTCGATTCGGCCGATGCGGGTGACCGGGGTCTGGCTGGCCTGCGCGGCCGCCGTCACGGCGGCGCTTGCCGCTGGCGGCGCAGTGAACAGCAGCTCGTAGTCGTCGCCACCGGCCAGCGCCCAGCGGCGCCAGGCCGCCTGTGAGGGTTGTGGCTCAAATTGACCGTTAGCCCCTGTGCTGTATGACTTTGCAGCTACTAAAGATGTAGCAATATCCACCTCGACCGTGGCGCCGACACCCGACTGCTGGAGGATGTGGCCCAGGTCGCCGAGCAGGCCGTCGCTGCCGTCAATGGCGGCGCTGGCGATGCCGCGCAGGGCCTGGCCCAGGGCCAGGCGCGGGGTGGGTTGCTCCAGCCGCGCCCGGGCGGCCTCCAGCACGGCACCGGGTACGCTGAGCCGGCCGCGAAACACATCGAGCGCCAGCGCCGCGTCGCCCAGCGTGCCGCTGACATACAGATCGTCGCCCGCCTGGGCGCCCGAGCGCAGCAGCGCCTGCGAGCGGCCATGCAGCACCGGCACCTCGCCAAACACGGTGATGCAGATGTTGAGCGGGCCGCGGGTGGTGTCGCCGCCAACCAGCTCGCAGCCATGGGCGTCGGCCAGCGCCAGCAGGCCCTGGGCAAAGGGTCCGAGCCAGGCTTCATCCACTTGCGGCAGGGCCAGCGCCAGGGTAAAGGCCAGCGGGGTGGCGCCGCAGGCGGCCAGGTCGCTCAGGTTGACGGCCAGCGCCTTGTGGCCGAGCCGGGCCGGATCGACCGTGGCCAGGAAATGCCGGCCTTCCACCAGCATGTCGCTGGAGATGGCCAGCTGGGTGCCGGGGCGCGGCTGCAGCAGGGCGCAATCGTCGCCCACACCCAGCGCGGCGCGCTGGGCCGGGCGCCTGAAATAGCGCTCGATCAGCGCAAACTCACCGAGCGGGCTCATGGCGGCCCCGGCAGGTCTGGCCGCTTGGCGGCCGCTATGGTTGGACTGGCGGGCGGCCAGAAGAAGCTCAGGGGCACCTGGCGCCAGCGCCGGCTGATGGCGGCGCTGACCTGGCTGCGGGCGACATCTGTCACATTGTGGGCACGCAGCGCCACCCGGAACGCCAGGTAAAAGCTGACCACCAGGTTGGCCGCGCCAATCACCGGGATGGCGGCCAGCGCCCACCACAACTCAGGCAGGCGCAGCACCTCCCAGCCTAGCGCGGCACCGGCGGCACCGAGCTGCCCGGCTGACAAGGTGACGTGGCGCACCTCCAGCCCGAGCCCGAGAAACCCGGCGATGGCCGGCACCAGACCGAGCATGAAGCCCAGCGAGATGTTGGCGGCAAAGCCCGACACGTTGGCCCGGGCAAAGGCCGCCCAGCGGGCCGCCCGCGCCGGCCCGAGCCGACCTGTGACGCGGGGGTTGAAACGCAGCGCCGAGTCGAGCCGGTTCAGCACAAACCAGTTCTCCACCCAGCCGGCGATGATGCTGGAGGAAAACAGCAGCACGCCGGTGAAGGCGGCAAACAGCACGCTGGGGCCGAGCAGGCTGAGCGAGTGCAAGACGTAGTCGGCCTCCTTGGCCGTGATCATGGGCTGGCCGGAGCTGATCTGCAGCGCCAGCGACAGCAGCAGCACCACTGGCACCACCAGCAGCACATTGCCCAGCACCGCCGCAACCTGCGAGCGCACCAGGTGGGTGACCTCGTCGGCAAACACCTCCAGCGAGCTCGGGTCGTTCAGGTCTTTGAGTTTGGCGGCCATGGCAGGTGCGGTCATCGCGGGCTGCTTGGTGGCCAGCGTCAGGTGCAGCAGCTGGATCAGGATGAAGCTGGCGGCATAGGCGGCGCCGGCCCAGAAGCCGCCCCAGAACGCCGACAGACCCAGCGCCATGATGCTGAACTTGAGCCAGGTGGTGACCGCCGTCAGGGCGCCGCCACCGGCCGCCTTGCGCAGCATGTCGCGGTACTCGGGCATGGAGCGGGTGATGTAGTGTTCGCCGGTCTCGGAGCTGCGCTCGGCCACTTTGGCTGCCAGCAAGGACGTGTTGGCGTCGATCAAGGCACGCAGGCTGCGCCGTTCCTGCCCCACGTTGACCAGGTGGGCCAGGAGCCGGGTCGTGCTCGGGCCCGGCTCGGGGGCGATCAGGCAGTTCAGCAGACTGCGGATGCGCAGCACCCGCTCCCGCAACTGGCGCAGTTGAAACACCAGGTTGACTGAAATGCCGTGCTCATCGAGATGGGTGTAGACCGAGGCCGCGGCCTGCCGGCAGGCGTCCAGCCGCTCCTGGAAGCGGCGCAGGGCGGCCTGGCGCTCGGCGCTGTCGCCGCCGGGCGAGGCCAGGAAGCTGTCGCGCACCGCCTCGAAGTCGCGCGCCAGGTCGTGAAAGGCCTGGGCCTGGCGCGCCGGTGCGCTCATGCGCTGGCGCAGCTCGGGGGTGAAGCCGGCGGCGCGCACCTGGCTGGTGCAGAAGGTGATGGCTTCCAGCAGCAGGCTTTGCCAATGGGTGAGCGCGGCCTGTGCTGTGGGCAGTGGGCCCGGCGCCCGGATTTGCAGCAGGGCACTGAGCCGGGCCAGCGTGGTATGGCTGAGCGCCGTCAGCCATTGGGCGTCAAAAGCCTGCGACAGCACCAGCAGGAACAGGGTGGACGCGTCACTGGTCTCCGGGGTGGCCGGCAGCAGCTTGCGCTGCAGCCGCTCGAAAAACTCGCTGGCAAAGGCGCTGCGCGACGAAAACCCGAAATCGGCCAGCAGGCTGGTACCGTCGAGCGTGTCCAGCAGTTGGGCCCACCAGGCCTGCAGCCGCAGCCGGGTTTCGGGGCGCGCCTGCAGCGCATCCAGCAGTAGGTCCAGCCGGGCCAGCGTGGCCGGCACCGAGCGCGCATCGCCACGCAGCCAGTCAACCAGCCTGATCAGCCAGAGGTGGCGTTCGACCACGCCGGCCTGCGGGTCCAGCTCATCGAGCAAGGCAGCCAGATCACGCATGGGGTGGTCGGTTGCGCTCCGCTGTCAGTGCAGGGTGCGGCCGCCGCCGGTGCTGAGCGCGTCCAGCACAAACATGGGGATGTCGGTGTCAAACTTTTCGCCATCCTCAGCCACACAAAAAAAGCTGCCGTGCATGGTGCCGGTGGGCGTGCGCAGCCGGGTGCCGCTGGTGTACTCGAATACCTCACCCGGTTTGAGCAGCGGCTGCTGGCCCACCACCCCCAGGCCCCTGACGCGCTCGGTGTGGCCGTTGGCATCGTTGACGTTCCACGTGCGTGAAATGAGCTGCGCCGCCACAGCGCCGATGTTGCTGATGCTCACGGTGTAGGCAAACACGTACAGGCCCTGCTCGGGCATGGACTGTTCAGGCAGGAAACGGGGGGCGACTTCGACCCGGAATTGGTACTTCGACATGGCGCAATGCTACCTGCGAAAATGCCGCTTCCACCGACCCCGTCATTTTTGAGCTGCACACCATGACCTACCGAATTGCCCCTTCCATTTTGTCCGCCGACTTTGCCCGCCTGGGCCAGGAGGTGCGCGACGTGATTGCGGCCGGCAGCGACTGGATCCATTTCGATGTGATGGACAACCACTACGTGCCTAACCTGACCTTCGGCCCGATGATCTGTAGCGCGCTCAAGCCGCACGCCAAGACCTCGGCTGGCGTGGCGGTGCCGATCGATGTGCACTTGATGGTCCAGCCGGTGGACGCGCTGGCGGCGGCCTTCGCCGAGGCCGGCGCCAACCTGATCAGCTTTCACCCCGATGCTTCGGGCCACGTGCACCGCAGCGTACAGGCGATCAAGGCCAAAGGCTGCCGGGCCGGGCTGGTGTTCAACCCGGCCCAGCCGCTCGATGTGCTGGACTGGGTGATCGAAGACATCGACCTGATCCTGATCATGAGCGTCAACCCCGGCTTCGGCGGCCAGAGCTTCATCGAATCGGCGCTGCGCAAGGTCGAGGACGCGCGCCGGCGCATCCGCGCCAGCGGCAAGGATATCCGGCTGGAAGTGGACGGCGGCATCAAGATCGACAACATCCGGCGCGTGGCCGATGCCGGCGCCGACACCTTTGTCGCCGGCAGCGCCATCTTTGGCAAGCCCGACTACAAGGCCGTGATCGACGCCATGCGCCTGGCGCTGGATAACTGAACGGCGCGCTAGTTGATCGGCACGCACAGCGGCATCAGGGCCGAGCTGCCGTCCGGGTACACCGCGTCGAAGCAGCGCGTGCAGTGAGGGCAAAACAAGTGGGTGCGGATCACGCGGGCGTGGCGCAGCACCAGTTGCAGCGGTGCGCCGTCGCAGGCCGGGCACCTTTCGCGCATGGCGCCGGACGACACCACGTCATCGGCCCGATACCCGGCGCCGGTGCGCTCGCCGTCCACCACCCATTCCGGATCGAGGGCAATCAGCGAGAACAGCGTGGCGGCTGCCCGATCGCTTGGGACGGCGCTTCGAGGGGCTCGGTTCGCAGGGGCGATCGACGGGGCTTGCGCAGCTGGCTGCATGATGGAAACTCCCGCAGGGACAGATTGGCAGATGGTTGGACCGGCCGGCTAGGAACAAGCCCTGTGTGTTGTCCCGGCGACCGGGGTCTGGCAGCAGCCCGCATGTGCGGTGGCTCAGGCCCTGTCGGCCACTTTCGGCGAAACCACCAAAACGGCCTTGCGAATCGTCAAGGGGGCGCGAGTTTGGGCATATCGAGCCGGACCGCCATCGGTCCGTCCAGGCTGGCCGCCAGCACGGCGCCGGCCTTGCTGACCGACTGAAGCAGCAGTGCATCGCCCACCCGGCTGCCGACCCGGAACGGGCGTGCGGGCTGGCCGTCGACCGCGATCAGGGCGTAGCCGCGGGCGTGCTTGTCGGCCACCACACCGGCCAGTTTGAATCGGCCGGCGCTGGCCTCTGGTATTGGCGCGCTCAGGTTGGTGGCCGGGCTCCGCCCGCCGCCCAGCACGCGCGCCACCAGCTGCGGATCGACCGGAACCTGGGCGCTCGCCAGCACAGCCGGACCCGCCGCGGAAGGGCGCGGCGCCAGCAGTTTCAAGCCCCAATACCCGGCGCTGGCGGCGGCCATTGCCGCGGCCAGAAAGGTCGCCAGCCAGAGCCACCAGCGGGCGTA
>JBEGOC010000299.1:0-10110 GCA_041182225.1 Pseudomonadota bacterium
GGCTTGCACAAATACATGCCCTTGATGATCTGCTCTTCGGTGCCGGGTGTGAGGCCAGGCA
This sequence comes from Pseudomonadota bacterium, assembly GCA_041182225.1. Taxonomy (GTDB): domain Bacteria; phylum Pseudomonadota; class Gammaproteobacteria; order Burkholderiales; family Burkholderiaceae_C; genus Rhodoferax. The sequence goes on from JBEGOC010000299.1 coordinate 62, forward strand.
TCGCGTAGTTTTCGTTGAGCAAGGTGATGTAATAAAACACGTTGTCTTGCTTCTCGACCATGCGCTTCAAGCCGTGGTGCAGGATGACACCAACTTCGTGGGCAAAGGTGGGGTCATATGACACGCAGTTGGGGATGGTGTTGGCCATGATGTGGCTGTGACCGTCTTCGTGCTGCAAGCCTTCGCCGTTCAGCGTGGTGCGGCCCGATGTGCCACCCAGCAAGAAGCCGCGTGCCTGCATATCGCCAGCGGCCCATGCCAAGTCGCCAATGCGCTGGAAACCGAACATGGAGTAGTACACATAGAACGGCACCATGATGCGGTTGCTGGTGCTGTAGCTGGTGGCTGCAGCAATCCAGCTCGACATGCCGCCGGCTTCGTTGATACCTTCTTGCAAGATCTGACCGGCCTTGTCTTCCTTGTAGTACATGACCTGGTCTTTGTCGACCGGGGTGTATTGCTGGCCTGCAGGGTTGTAGATACCGATTTGGCGGAACAGGCCTTCCATGCCGAAAGTGCGGGCTTCGTCCACCAAGATGGGCACCACGCGTGGGCCTAAAGCCTGGTCGCGCAGCAATTGCGTCAAGAAACGGACGTAGGCTTGGGTGGTAGAGATTTCACGGCCTTCGGCGGTGGGCTCCATCACGGCCTTGAAGGTGTCCAGCGAAGGCACGGTGAAGCTCTCTTCGGCCTTGGCGCGGCGCTTGGGCAGGTAACCGCCCAATGCTTGGCGACGCTCGTGCAGGTAACGCATCTCGGGCGTGTCATCGGCCGGTTTGTAGAACGGGATCTTGGCCAACTCGCTGTCCGGAATCGGGATGTTGAAGCGGTCGCGCATGTACTTGATGTCTTCGTCCGTCAGCTTTTTGGTCTGGTGGACGGTGTTTTTGCCCTCGCCCGCTTTGCCCATGCCAAAACCTTTGACGGTCTTGATGAGCAGCACCGTGGGCTGGCCTTTGTGGTTCACGGCCTTGTGGTACGCGGCGTACACCTTTTGCGGGTCGTGGCCACCACGCTTGAGGTTCCAGATGTCGTTGTCCGACAGGTGCGACACCATCTCGAGTGTGCGGGGGTCACGGCCAAAGAAATGCTTGCGCACATAAGCGCCGTCGTTGGCTTTGAAGGCTTGGTAGTCGCCGTCCAGCGTGTCCATCATCAGCTTGCGCAGCGCGCCGTCCTTGTCGCGCGCCAGCAGCGGGTCCCAGTCGCTGCCCCACAACAGCTTGATCACGTTCCAGCCGGCGCCACGGAACTCGCCTTCGAGCTCCTGGATGATCTTGCCGTTACCACGCACCGGGCCGTCCAGCCGCTGCAGATTGCAGTTGATGACGAAGATCAGGTTGTCCAGGTTTTCCCGGGCGGCCAGGCCGATGGCGCCCAGCGACTCCACCTCGTCCATCTCGCCGTCGCCACAAAACACCCAGACCTTGCGGTTCTCGGTGTTGGCAATGCCGCGCGCGTGCAGGTATTTCAAGAAGCGCGCCTGGTAAATCGCCATCAGCGGCCCCAGGCCCATCGACACCGTGGGGAACTGCCAAAACTCGGGCATCAGCTTGGGGTGCGGGTAGCTCGACAGGCCCTTGCCACCGACCTCCTGGCGGAAATTGAGCAGCTGCTCCTCACTCAGCCGGCCTTCCAGATAGGCGCGCGCATACACGCCCGGCGACACGTGCCCTTGTATATAAAGGCAATCACCGCCATGGTTCGCGCTCTCGGCATGCCAGAAGTGGTTGAAACCGGCCCCAAACATGTGGGCCAGCGAGGCAAACGAGCCGATGTGGCCGCCCAGGTCGCCGCCATCCACCGGGTGATGCCGGTTGGCCTTGACCACCATGGCCATGGCATTCCAGCGCATGTAGGCACGCAGGCGCTCCTCGATCTCGATGTTGCCGGGGCAACGGTCTTCCTGGTCGGTCTCGATGGTGTTGACGTAACCGGTGTTGGCCGAGAACGGCATGTCGATGCTGTTTTGCCGGGCGTGCTCCAGCAACTGTTCCAACAGGAAGTGCGCCCGCTCCGGCCCCTCGCTCTCGATGACGGCGGACAGGGCGTCCATCCATTCACGGGTTTCCTGCCGGTCGGCGTCATTGGCCGAGGCGCTGAAGGGTTGATTGGGTACTGCAGACATGTCTATCTCCTATGGTTGGCTACCAACTTTATGACGATGACCAAATTTTCCCACAAAAAATAACAAATTTCAAATAATGCCAAATGATTTCATATTAAGAAAAAATGAGGTGTGCAATGATGTCAGATGCGCGCGCCACACGGGCATGCCTCCCCTACACTCGCCGCATGCCCCAAACGCCCTTGCTGCAGCCTGCAGGACCGCTTCAAAAGACACCACTGGCCAGGTTCCAGCGTTGGTGGCGGCGGCTGACGCCGCAGCGGCAGGACCGCTTTGCGGTACTGGCCCCGCTGGCGGCGGTGCTGCTGTTCCTGGCCGCCATCGTGGCCGCGTTCGCCTACCTGCGGCTGGAGGAGATCGAGCGCGAGCAAGAGGCCGTGCGGCGCGATGTCGAGTACACGCAGCAGCAGCTGCGCCTGCGCCTGCTGGAACGCCAGGAGCAACTGATGCGCCTGGGGCGCGAGATCTCCAGCCGCGAGGCTGACACTGATGAATTCGAAGCCCGTGCCGAAGCCATGGTCGCACGCTACCCCGAGCTGCAAGGCCTGACCTGGATTGACGAGCGCCGGCGCGTCAAATCCAGTGTGGGCACGGCCAGGTTGTCGGCCATCCAGTTGCGCACGGTCGGCAACCCGCTGAAAGCCGGCGATGCCGACAGCGCCTTCAGCCAGGCGCGCGATTTACAGCAACCGCTCTACGCCCAGCGGGCGGAATCCGCCGAAGGGCCGGCCTTGTTGCAGCTGCATGTGCCGCTCAGTGACCGGGCGCGCTTTCTCGGCGTGCTGGTGGCGGACTACTCGGTGGATGGCTTGTACCGGTACGGTGTACCCACCGAGGTGTCGGCGCGCTACGCCATCTCCTTCCACGACGCCAAGGGCACGCTGCTGGCCGGCACCAACATCCCGGCCCGCAACCCCGCCACCCGCTTGATGCCCTGGGCCAGCCCGGCCAATGCCTACGAGGTGCCGGTGTCACCGGTGGGCAACGGCCTGCTGATCCGTGGCCAGGCCTACCGGACCTCGCTTGGCGTGATCGGCAGCGGCCTGTTCTGGCTCGTCACGGCATTGAGCACCATGACCGCCTGGATGCTGATCGCCAACTGGCGCCACACGCGCCGCCGGCTGCAGGCACAGCAGGCCCTGGTGTCAGAGACCAGCTTCCGCCGCGCCATGGAAAACTCCATGCTCACCGGCATGCGTGCGCTCGACCTGCAGGGCCGCATCACGTACGTCAACGCTGCCTTCTGCCAGATGACGGGCTGGAACGAGTCCGACCTGGTGGGTCGCACCGCGCCCTTCCCCTACTGGCCGGAGGCCGACGCCGAGCACCTCAGGGCACGGCTGGAGGAGGAGTTGGCCGGCAAGACCACGCCAGGCGGCATCCAGATGCGGGTCAAGCGCCGGGACGGCACCCAGTTCGATGCCCGGCTCTATGTCTCGCCGCTGATCGACGCCCGCGGCACACAAACAGGCTGGATGACCTCAATGACCGACATCACCGAGCCCAACCGCATTCGGGAACAGTTGTCGGCGTCACACGAACGTTTCACCACCGTGCTGGAGGCGCTTGATGCGTCCATTTCGGTCGCACCCCTGGGCGGTGACGAACTGCTGTTTGCCAACAAGCTGTACCGGCTGTGGTTTGGCACGCCGGCTGGCGGCCATTTGCGCCTAGTGTCGCAGGCCGGCGTCGCGCCCAGCCCGCGCACCGAAGACGCCCAGGACGATGTGGACGCCTTTGCCGGCCTGCCGACCAACCTGTTGCCGGAATCCGAGGCCGAAAGCGCCGAGGTCTACATCGAAACCCTGGGCAAATGGCTGGAGGTGCGCACCCGCTACCTGAGCTGGGTCGACGGCCGGCTGGCCCAGATGGTGATTGCCACCGACATCACGGCGCGGCGCATGGCCGAGGAACAAGCCGCGGCCCAGACCGAGCGGGCGCAAAACGCGAGCCGGCTGATCACCATGGGCGAAATGGCCTCCAGCGTGGCCCATGAGCTGAACCAGCCGCTGACTGCCATCAACAATTACTGCAACGGCATGCTCTCGCGCATCCGGGCGCAACAGATCAGCGAGCAGGACCTGCTTGGCGCGCTGGAAAAGACGGCCAAACAGGCCCAGCGTGCCGGCCAGATCATCCAGCGCATCCGCTCCTTTGTGAAGCGCAGCGAACCCAACCGCACGCTGGCCGAAGTGGCGGTGATGGTGGACGAGGCGCTGGAGCTGGCCGAGATCGAGCTGCGCCGGCGCAATGTGCGGCTGACCCACTATGTGGCGCCGCGCCTGGCGCCGCTGCTGGTGGACCCGATCCTGATCGAGCAGGTGCTGCTGAACCTGCTGAAGAACGCGGCTGAATCGGTCGATGCGGCACAACGGCCTTCGGCACAGCGCAATGTCAAGCTGCGGGTGGCGCCGCAGCGGGTCAATGAGCGCGCCGTGATCGAGTTCAGCGTGACCGACTCGGGCCGCGGCCTCACGCCCGAGGTTTCGGCGCGGCTGTATGAAGCTTTCTACTCGACCAAGGCCGACGGCATGGGCATCGGCCTGAGCCTGTGCCGCTCCATCGTGGAGTCGCACCTGGGCCGGATGAAAGCGGAGAACCTTTACAATGGCACCGAGGCGACAGGCTGTGTCTTTTCATTCTGGCTGCCGTGTGTACAGACCGAGACATCCGCGAGCACCGAACCCCAACTGAGCGCCAAGGACGTGCACTGACATCATGAGCTTGATACCCAAAAAGGGCACCGTCTATGTCGTCGATGATGATGAGGCCGTGCGCGATTCGCTGCAATGGCTGCTCGAAGGCAAAGACTACCGCGTCCGCTGCTTCGAATCCGCCGAGTCTTTCCTGAGCCGCTACGACGCGCGCGAGGTGGCCTGCCTGATTGTCGACATCCGCATGGGCGGCATGACCGGGCTGGAACTGCAGAGCCGGCTGCTCGAAGTGGACTCACCGCTGCCGATTGTGTTCATCACCGGCCACGGCGATGTGCCCATGGCCGTGGACTCGATGAAAAAAGGCGCCATGGACTTCATCCAGAAGCCGTTCAAGGAAGACCAGCTGGTGACCCTCGTTGAGCGCATGCTGGACCAGGCCAAAGACTCGTTTGCCGAATTCCAGAGCGCAGCCAGCCGCGAGGCGCTGATGGCGCGCCTGACCTTGCGTGAAACCCAGGTGCTTGAACGCATCGTGGCGGGTCGCTTGAACAAGCAGATCGCCGACGACCTCGGCATCAGCATCAAGACGGTGGAGGCGCACCGCGCCAACATCATGGAAAAACTCAACGCCAACACCGTGGCCGACCTGCTCAAGATCGCACTCGGTCAAAACGGCAGCAAATCCTGACCATGTCTGAACCCACATCCGCCGCCCTGATTGATGGTGTTGCCCTCTCGCGCCAGTTGCGCGCCGAAGTGGCCAGCCGCACCGCCGTGCTCCAAACCCAGGGCATCACGCCCGGGCTGGCCGTGGTGCTGGTGGGCGACAACGCCGCCTCCCAGGTGTATGTGCGCAACAAGGTCAAGGCCTGCCAGGAAAGCGGCCTGCACTCGGTGCTGGAGCAATACCCGGCCAGCACCTCGGAGGCGGCCCTGCTCGCCCGCATTGACGCCCTGAACCGCGACCCGGCCATTCACGGCATCCTGGTGCAGCTGCCGCTGCCCGGCCACATTGATGCGCACAAGGTGATCGAGGCCATCTCGCCAGCCAAGGACGTCGATGGCTTTCATGTCAGCAGCGCCGGCGCGTTGATGGTCGGGCAAGCCGGCTTCTGGCCCTGCACGCCCTACGGCTGCATGAAGATGCTGGAGAGCATCGGCTATGAACTCAAGGGCAAGCACGCGGTGGTGATCGGGCGCAGCAACATCGTGGGCAAGCCCATGGCGCTGATGCTGCTGCAAAAGAATGCCACCGTCACCATCTGCCACAGCGCTACCCCTGACCTCAAAGCCATGACGCTGCAGGCCGACGTGATCGTGGCGGCCGTGGGCAAGCTCAACGTGCTCACCGCGGACATGGTCAAGCCCGGCGCGGTGGTGATCGATGTCGGCATGAACCGCAACGCCCAGGGCAAGCTGTGTGGCGATGTCGATTTTGATGGCGTCAAGCAGGTGGCCAGCCACATCACGCCGGTGCCGGGTGGCGTGGGCCCGATGACCATCACCATGCTGCTGGTCAACACCCTTGAAGCCGCCGAAAAGGTGGCCCGCGCTGCTTGAAACCGGGGGCTTTGCCTCCAGTTCAGTGGCAAGATGCCGGCGCTGTGCCGGCCCATGGCAGACCCACAGGCGTGAGACCCCCGATGAACCCTTTACTCCAGTTTGACACCCATCCGCTGTTCGACCAGGTTCGGCCCGAGCATGTTGCACCCGCCGTCGACCACCTGCTGGCCCGGGCCGAGGCGGCGCTGGAGACCGTTGCCCAACCCGACTTCTCGCCACGCTGGGCGGCCATAGCCGCCGTGCTGGATGTCGCCACCGAACAACTGGGCCGTGCCTGGGGCGCCGTCAGCCACCTCAATGCCGTGGCCGATACCCCGGAACTGCGGGCGGCCTACAACGCGACGCTACCCCTCATCACCGAGTTTTTCACCCGGCTGGGCGCTGACGAGCGCCTGTATGCCAAGTACAAGGCGATCGATCCGGCCAGCCTGAACGCCGAGCAGGCGCAGGCCCACCGCAACGCCATCCGCAACTTTGTGCTGGGTGGTGCCGAACTGCAGGGCGCCGCACGCGAACGTTTTGCCGCCATCCAGGAGCGGCAGGCCGCGCTGAGCCAGCAGTTCAGCGAAAACACCCTCGATGCGACTGACGCCTTCGCCTACTACGCCACGCAGGACGAACTCGATGGTGTGCCCGACGATGTGGTGCAGGCGGCGCGGGCCGCCGCCTTGGCCGACGGACATGAGGGCTACAAGCTCACCTTGAAGATGCCCTGCTACCTGCCGGTGATGCAATTTGCCCGCAGCAGCGCCCTGCGCGAGCGGCTCTACCGCGCCTATGTGACGCGGGCATCCGACCAGGCCGCCGAGGCTGACCGCCGCTTCGACAATGCGGCCCTGATGCGCGAGACACTGGCGCTGCGCCGGGAAGAAGCCCGCCTGCTGGGCTATGCCAATTTTGGCGAACTCTCGGTGGCGCCCAAAATGGCCGACTCACCCGAGCAGGTGATCAGCTTTCTGCGCGACCTGGCCCAGCGCGCGCGCCCCTTTGCCGAGAAAGACCTGGCCGACCTGCGCCAGTTTGCCGCTGCCGAATTGGGCCTGACCGACCCGCAGCCCTGGGACTGGCCCTATGTCAGCGAAAAACTCAAGGAAGCGCGCTACGCCTTCAGCGAGCAGGAGGTCAAGCCCTACTTCACCGCGCCCAAGGTGCTGGCCGGGCTGTTCAAGATCATCGAAACCCTGTTTGAGGTCAGTATTTCGCCCGACACCGCGCCGGTCTGGCACCCGGGCGTGGGCTTTTACCGCATCGAGCGGGCCGGCCAGCTGCTGGGCCAGTTCTACCTGGACCCGGCGGCGCGCTCGGGCAAGCGTGGCGGTGCCTGGATGGATGATGTGCGCTCGCGCTGGCTGCGCCCTGACAGCGGCGCACTGCAAACCCCGGTGGCGCACCTGGTCTGCAATTTTGCCGACGGCGTCGGCGGCAAACCACCGCTGCTGACCCACGACGACGTTACCACCCTGTTTCATGAGTTCGGCCATGGCCTGCACCACCTGCTGACCCAGGTCAATGAACGCGATGTGTCCGGCATCAGCGGCGTGGAGTGGGACGCGGTGGAGCTGCCCAGCCAGTTCATGGAGAACTTTTGCTGGGAATGGGATGTGCTGCGCCACATGACCGCCCATGTGGATACCGGTGAGCCGCTGCCGCGCGCCTTGTTTGACAAGATGCTGGCGGCCAAGAACTTCCAGAGCGGCATGCAGACCCTGCGCCAGATCGAGTTCTCGCTGTTCGACATGCTGCTGCACGTCGAGCATGACCCGGCGCACGACCTGCTGCCCCTGCAGCAGCAGGTGCGCGACGAGGTGGCGGTGCTGCAGCCGCCGGCCTGGAGCCGCACCGCCAACACCTTCAGCCATATTTTTGCCGGCGGCTACGCGGCCGGTTACTACAGCTACAAATGGGCCGAGGTGCTGAGCGCCGACGCCTACGCCGCGTTTGAGGAAACGGCGGGCGCCGATGGCCTGCCCAACCCGGACACGGGCCGGCGCTACCTGCAGACCATCCTGCAGGTGGGCGGCAGCCGGCCCGCCATGGCCTCGTTCAAGGCCTTTCGCGGCCGCGCGCCGCAGCTGGACGCCCTGTTACGGCACCAGGGCATGACGGCACCAAGCTGAGCGCCACCCGCATGCAGCGCCAGCCAGCGCGGCGACTGGCCGGCCCGTTACTCGGGCTGGGTGCTGCGCTGTTGGCGGGTGTGCTGGCGGCGCAACCGATCTACCGCATCGTCGGCGCCGATGGGCGGGTGACTTACGCCGACTCACCCGAAGCGGCCGTGGGCCGCACCACCGTCACCGAGGCGGGCCGGGCTGCCGCCAGTGACGCGGCCTCCCTGCTGCCGCCCGGCTTGCGCCAACTGGCCGTGCAACACCCGGTGACGCTCCACACCACGCGCGCCTGCGCGCCCGGCACCGCCGGGCGCGCCATGCTGGGCGCGCGTGGCATTCCGTTTGCCGAGAAAACCATCACCAGCGCCGCGGACAGCGAGGCGCTGCTGGGCTTGAGCGGTGAAACGGCCCTGCCCCTGCTGACCGTGGGTGGCCAACGGGTCAAAGGCTGGTCGCTGCTCCAGTGGCAAGCCGCACTCGACGTCGCCGGCTACCCCGCGCGGTCGCAACTGCCCGCCAACTACCGTTCGCCGGCCGCCACACCGCTGGCCGGACCGGCCGAGGCCCAGGCCCGCGCGGGCACCGCGCCCGGTCCTGCCCTGCCGCCGCCGCTGCCACCACCGCCGGTCACGGCCCCCAGTACCAGCAAACCCAACCCGGCTGGCATCACGTTTTGAGGGTAGCGTGCCTCAAAACGTCAGGGTGCGCACGCCACCCGCGGTGCCCAGCAGACAGACCTGCGCTTTTTGGTAGGCAAACACGCCCACTGTGACCACGCCCGGCCACTGGCTGACCAGGCTCTCGAAGGCCAGCGGATCCACGATGTCCAGGCCCGTCACGTCCAGGATGAGCTGGCCGTTGTCGGTCAGCAAAGGCTGTCCACCGACCAGCCGCACCCGGGCCTCGCCGCCCAGCCCGGCAAACTGCTGCTGAATCCGCCGTACAGCCATCGGAATGACCTCGACTGGCAGGGGGTAGCGCCCCAGGCTGGCCACCAGCTTGGACTCGTCGGCGATGCAGACAAACCGGCGCGACTGCGCAGCCACAATTTTTTCGCGGGTCAGCGCGGCGCCGCCGCCTTTGATCATGTAGCCACGGGCGTCGATTTCATCGGCACCGTCAATGTAGACCGCCAGCTCATCCACCTCGTTGGCGTCAAACACCGGAATCCCCAGGGCCCGCAGGCGCTCGGTGCTGGCCAGCGAGCTCGAGACCGCGCCCCGGATATCGCCGCGCATGGTGGCCAGGGCCTCGATGAATTTGTTGACGGTGGAGCCGGTGCCAACACCGATGATTTCACCCGGCACCACATAGGCCAGGGCCGCGACACCGACCAGGGTTTTGAGTTGGTCTTGCGACAGGGCGGCGGCAACGGGTGGCGAATTTTTCATCTGGGAGAATCGGCGGGGTGACACGCCGTTGGTGTGTGCAAACAGCCGGAATTATCCAATGCCTCTCCTGCCCTACGCCCTGGCCCGCCCCTTTTTGTTCGGGCTGGACCCGGAAGCCGCCCATGACCTGACGCTCGACGCGCTGGCCCGCAGCCAGGGCACGCCCCTGCAATGGGCCTACTGCGCCAGCCGGGTCGACGAC